>NZ_PSUE01000007.1:0-130214 GCF_002931645.1 Rathayibacter sp. AY2B5
GCCGCCGGAGTCGGCGGCATCGTCGGCGCCTACGTGCTGCTGCGGGTCCCCGCGCACTGGCTGCCGGCGATGGCGCTCGCGTTCTTCGCGCTCGTCCCGTCGGCCTCGATGAGGATCGCGATGCCCTCGCGAGCCGCCTCTCGGCGGCTGGGACGCCTGCGATGCCGTGCCCTCCTCCTCCACTGCTCGACCCTGGCGCCGACCCCCGGGGAGGAGGGGTCGCGTCGGTCCTGCCGCGGATCAGGCGGGGCCCTCCTGAAGCCAGCGGCGGAAGGTCTCAACCGAGTCCTTGTTGGTGAAGGGCGGGACGGTGTGGCCACCCTTGAAGCCGTCGCTGCTGTGATACGCGATCGTCGCCTCCTTGGCGACGGGGAGCGCGAGGCGGCGGAGGCGTCCGCCGTGCAGCTCGGCAGGAGCGAGCTGGTCGGCCGTGCCGGCGCTGACGCGCAGACGCATGCCCTGCCAGGCGGACTGCGGCAGCCGGGCGGGGTTGGTCGCGCGCATCAGCGCCCGGTCTCCGCCGTACACCGCGAGGACGCGGTTCGGCTGGCTGTCGTCGCGCGCCGCGAGGTCCTCGACGTCGAAGACGCTGCTGGCGTGGTACGCCCCGTAGATGTTCGGCACCATCTTCTTCGCGTAGGCCCAGCACATCATCGCTCCGCCGCCGGAGTTCGAGCGGAGGAAGCTCCCGCGGACGTTCCAGAGACTCTGCACCCAGGCCGTGGCGGCCGTCTGCACGGCGAGCGCCGTGGGGTTGGTGTAGTTGCTCGGGCCGCCGAAGTTCGGGCAGATGCTGACGAAGCCCAGATCGACGAGCGGGTCGGCCGAGTAGTTGTACGCATTGTAGAGCGCCGTGTAGGCGCTGCCACTGGCGTGGTAGAACCACGCCACCGGAACCGGGGAGCCGGATCCCGGCTTCGCCGAGTGCGGGACGAAGAGCTGAGTGAGGTCGTTGCCGATCTTCACGTCGATGACCTCGTACGGCTTTTTGCCGTTCCTCGAGAAATTGGTGTCGAGGCGCGAGACCTCGCCCGGGAGCCTCGGGATCACGCTGTAGTTCGGCGCAGCGAGCGCCGGGGTCGCCACCAGCGCGGAGGCGGTCGCGGCGGCTCCGACAGCGGAGGCGGCGAGCAGGAGGCGGCGCGAGAGGCCGCGCGGGGTGTCAGTCATATCGAGAATCCTTCGGAGCTTTCGCCATCAGTGTCGAGTCGGCCGACCATTCCGAATTCGACGCACATGAAGTGACGTCCGGCCCCCCAACCCATTCGAGAGTGTACGGGCCGCGGATGACGCGTGGATGTCGTTCTCATCACGTCTGGTCGCTCGGGCGGGGATCAGCGGGAGGAGGGGAAGAGACGGCGGGAGAGGCCCGAGGACTTCTCGGCCGTCTCGTGCACCACGAAGGGCACGGCGGAATCGGCGGAGACGACCCGCCTCGCCGCGGCGAGTTCGAGCGTCTCGCGGGAGAGGCCCTCGATGTCGACGGTGACCGCGAGGCCGGAGTCGGCCAGGCGGGTGGCGATCTGCACCTGGTGGTCGTCGACGTGCTCGCCGAACGAGGCGCGGCGCGGAACCAGGATCGGCACCCGGCCCTGCTCGATGGCGCTGAGCGCGGTGCCCACTCCCCCGTGCGCGATGACGACGTCGGCCGCCTTCATCGCGGCGTTGAGCTCGTCGTGCGGCACGGAGTGGCGGCCGTCGATCCCGAGCCCGGAGACGTCGTTCGCTCCGGTCTGCCAGAGCACCTCCACGCCCTCGAGCAGCGGCGCGAGCGCGGCGAAGAAGCGGGGGAACGGGTAGCCGTCCTGCGTGCCGACCGAGACCACGGCGCGGCGGATCGGCTGCGGGACGACGTCCTCGACGCGGTAGGTGTCGAAGATCGAGCCGCCGAAGCTCCAGCGGTCGTCGGCCCAGGAGCGGTACTGGGTGTAGGTCGAGACGGCGGGGACCCGGGCGAGGATCCGACCGGTCATCGACGGGCCGAGCACGCGGGCGGCGCTCTCGATGTAGTGCGCGGGGATGCCGCGCGAGGCCGCGAGCGGCAGGAAGGAGAGCGCGGGGCTGGCGCCGGTGCTGAAGACGGCGTCGAAGGACCCGCGGGCCAGCAGGGAGCGGCCGATCATCGCGTTGCGGAGCACCGGCACCACGGCGCGGGGCGGCGGATCGGCGAGGTGGGTCACGCGCCGGTCGGCGAGGAGGGTGCGGCTGAGGGCGCTGTCGACGGTCGCCCAGTGCTGCTCCTCCGGGTCGACTCCGAGGAGCCCCGAGAGGGCGAACATCTCCTTGAGATGCCCGCCGCCGGAGCAGACGAAGAGATACGAAGCCATACGCGCCTTCACTGGTGATGATCGAGATAACAGGCGTGTGGATGATCGATCGTCCGCCGAGAACGACCCCCCGGTCCCTGGTGCAGAAGTCGCCCGATCATAGCAGGGAGGGTCTCCGAGGGGCACTTCTCTGAGAGAACTGTTCACCTCGCCGGAAAGCGATAGGGGCTCATTCGACAGGCGATATCCGCTCACTTCTCCGGAGGGTGGAAAGCAATATCCGCTCGACTCGGGGATGGCCGGGAACGCCCATCGAGCGCTCGATACCGAACTGGCCGATTCCCGTCGATCACCTGCACCGCACGGGCCGCGCGCGTAGCGTCGGACCACCGGCGCAGAGGCCGGTCGACCCAGGAGGAGCGCCATGAGCGACAACGAGCAGAACAGCCCCGTGATGGACGGAGCCGAGGACGCCAGCAACGACGAGAAGCTCGGCGGCCTGATCGACCAGGTCGAGCACGACCACGGAGCCGAGGGCGCCGGCGCGATGGCCGACGCGCTCCGCGACCGCGCCGACGAGACCGACACCGAGATCACCGAGGAGTCGGACGCGTCCGGCCCGGTCGAGGACAGCGGCACCGCCCAGGTGTGAGCGACGGGGCCCGGAGGACGACTCCGGGCCCCGCTCCCTGATCGCTGGGGAGAGCGGTGGGCCCTCCGGATCGCTCGTCAGAGCGGCCCGGCGAGCGCCGCCCGATGTGCACCGGAGCGGCCCGGTGAGCGCCGCCCCACCCCCAAAGCCCTGTTTGACGGTGCGGGAGCCGCCGGTCACCATGGCCGCATGTCCTCTCTCGACGAGCTGCGCGCCACCGCGCATCCGATCCGCCTCCGCCTGCTGTCCCTGGTGACGGGAGCGGCGATGAGCGCCGCGGAGGCCGCCCGCGAGCTGCAGCTGTCGCAGGCGACGGCGAGCTACCACTTCCGCGTGCTGGAGCGCGCCGGGCTCGTGGCCGTCGTCGAGACCGTGCGCCTGCGGGGCGGCGAGGCGAAGAGGTACCGGCACGAGGCCTCCGGAAGGCCCTTCGACGTGACCGCTTCCGTGGACGCAGGGCCGGAGGAGGAGCGGGACCTGCACCTCGAGGCCCTGATCGAGGAGCTCCGGCGGCGCTCGTCGAGCCGGGCGGACGGTCCTCAGCTCTCGACGGACGCGGAGCTCTGGGTCGACCCCGAGGTCTGGCGGCGGGTCGTGCGGCACGTCGGGGAGGCGTCCGCGCTGCTGCACGCGGCGGCCCGGCCGCCGAGGACCCCCGGGACCGCGCCGGTGTCGATGACGACCGCGATGTTCCCGCTCCGCCGGCCGTGACCCGCGACGGGCGCGGGCCGCTGGCGCACGGTCCTCTTGCGCACGGCCCCTTCCGCTGGCTCCTCGCCGCCCGCACGACCGGCGTCCTCGGCAACGCCGTCGCTCCGATCGCCCTGGCCTTCGCCGTGCTGGACCTGACGGGCTCGCCGACGGACCTCGGACTCGTCGTCGCCGCGCGCTCCCTCGCCAACGTCGCCGTCCTGCTGCTCGGCGGCGTCCTCGCCGACCGGATCCCCCGCTCCGTGATCCTCGTCGGCACCTCGCTCGCGGCGGCGGCCACTCAGGCCGCGGTCGCCGTGACGGTGATCACGGGGACGGCGACCGTCCTGGCCCTGGTCGTGCTCAGCGTGCTCAACGGCGCCGTCGCGGCGATGAGCCTGCCCGCAGCGGCCGCCCTCGTCCCCGAGACGGTGCCGGTCGGCGAGCTCCGCCCGGCCAACGCCCTGCTCCGCCTGGGCCTGAACGCCGGGAGCATCGTCGGCGCCTCGGGCGGGGCCGCGCTCGTCGCACTGGTGGGTCCCGGGTGGGGGCTGGCGGTCGACGCCGCGGGCTTCGCCCTGGCCGCGGTCCTCTACTCCCGTGTGCGGCTGCCGCGGACGGTCCGCTCGGGCCCGGGCGCCTCCGTCCTCGCCGACCTCCGCGAGGGGTGGCGGGAGTTCACGAGCCGGCGCTGGGTGTGGATCGTCGTGGCGCAGTTCACCGCCGTCAACGCCGCGTTCGTCGGCGCGACCACGGTCCTCGGCCCGGTCGTCGCCGACCGGTCCTTCGGCCGAGCGGCATGGGGACTCGTGATCGCCGCGCAGACCGTCGGCCTGGTGATCGGGGCCGTGATCGCGCTGCGCTGGCGGCCCCGCCGTGCGCTGGGAGCGGGCGTCGCCCTCATGGCGGTGACGGCCGTCCCGGTCGCCGCCCTCGGGATCCTCCCGGCGCTCCCCGCCCTCCTCCTCGCCTTCGCCCTCGGCGGAGTCGCCCTCGAGATCTTCGCCATCGCCTGGGACCAGACGCTGCAGACCCACGTCCCCCGCGAGGCGCTCGCCCGGGTCTACTCCTACGACATGGTCGGCTCCTTCCTCGCCGTGCCGCTCGGGGAGGCGCTCGTGGGCCCGCTCGCCGACCTCGTCGGGCTCGACCGCACCTTGCTCGGCTGCGCCGCGGTCGTCCTCGTCGCCTCGCTCCTCGCGGCCTCCAGCAGGAGCGTCCGCGGGGTGGGCACGGACCGTCCGCGGCCGCAGACGCTCTAGCGCGTCACGGGAGGCGCGGGTGCGCAGGAAGGGGCGCACCACCCGGAGTCCGGGGGGAAGCAGCTCCAGGACGCCGTCCCAGGTGGCGGGGACGTCGGGGAAGCCGTGCACGAGCACGAGCGGAGTGCCGTCCTCCGGTCCCTCGTCGAGGTAGTGGATGTCGGTGAAGCGCGTGGACAGGACGCGCGCACCCGTCCCCTCCTGCTCCGGCCCGTCCGAACGGGAGTGCCGCGGCCCGCTCACGGGCGGTAGAGGGAGTCGACGGGGACCTCGCGGCTCGAGCCGTCCCGGGTGGTGATCGTGACCGTGCCGGCGGGCCCGGCGGCGAGACCGTCGGACGAGGGCCACCAGGCGGTCCAGGAGCCGCCCTCGAGGGTCGCGACGACCGGCTCGACACCGGCCTCGTTCAGCACCACCGATTCCACGTCCGCGCCCGCGAAGCCGACCGCGTAGATCAGAGCGGCGTCCCCCTCTCCGAAGGTTCCGGCCGAGCTGAGCTGGACGGCGTCCGCGGCGAGGGGGCCGACCGGTGCGGCGTCCGCCACCTCCCACATCCCCGCGCCGTTCCCGGCGCTGAGGCAGTAGTAGAGGGAGTCGTCGAAGCGGTAGATCATCGAGGCGGCGTCGCCGCGCGCGTCGAGGTGCGAGACCTCCGCCGGCCCGGCCTCGCCGTTGGGGCTCTGCAGGTTCGTCGCGCACCACTGCGTCGCCGACTGCCCGAGCTCGGAGCTCGGCAGGAGGCGCTCGGGGATCGCGGTCCAGGAGGCGAGCACCGCGCGGTTCAGCCCGACGGAGCCGGTGCCGGGGATGAGACCCGGGACCACGACGACCACCGCGGCGGCGGCTGCGGCGGCCAGGAGCACGGTCGCCGCGCCGGCGACGGCCCAGTCGCGGGGGCGGAGAAACGGGGAGCGGCCGCGTCCGCGCTGACCAGGATCTCGCCGAGGAGCGCGTCCCGACGTGCGGCCTCGGCAGCGGTGAGGGAGGTGCGGGGCTCGGCGTCGTGCGCGCGGAGCAGGTCGAGGAGCTGGTCGGTCATGAGAGGGTCCGTTCTGCCGTGCCGGAGAGGATGGTGGAGTCGAGGGGGGCGAGCAGCGCCGCCAGCCGCCGCTTCGCGCGGGTGAGCCGCATCGCGTAGGCGGCCCGGGAGCAGCCGAGCACCTGCGCCGCCTCGGCCTGCGGGAGGTCCTCCCACACGTGGAGGGCCAGAGCCTCCTGCTCGGCGAGGGGCAGCCGCTTCCACGCGCTCTCCAGGTCGAGGCGGTCGCCGACCGACGGGTCGGCCTGCTCCTCCGGGGCGAGGGTCCCGATCCGCACGGCCAGCGCCTGCCGGCGGTTCTCGCCGCGGGCGGCGTTGTGCGCGGCGCTCCGTGTCCGGGCAGGATCCACCGCGCGGGGCAGATCCTGCAAGCGGCAGGCGGCGATCCGCATCGACCGCACGCCGGAGAGGAGGGGCCCTCGGCGGGTGGCGGGCTGTCGGAGGGAGCAGCGGACGCGCGGTCATCCCCGAGGCGCACCGGACGCGACTCCCGGACGACGCACCGGACTCCTCCGGCCCGGGACTCTGGCAGAACGCCGCCGAGCCTCTGGTCCCGGCGCCCGTCCCGCCCAAGGAGACCTTCGTGAACCGCGCCCTCGCTTCCGCCGCCGCCTCAGCCCTCGTCGTCGTCGACGTCGTCCAGCGCGCCGCTGACGCCCGATGACCGGCTCCGGGAAGCCGGCCGGCGATCAGGCTCCGCTCCGCCTCGCGCTCGTGCACGTCGACTTCTGGTCGGCCGTGAAGCTCTCGTTCCTGCTCGGCCTCGCGCTCGCGGTACTCGGCCTCGTCGCCGTCCTGGTCGCCCATCCGCTGCTCGTGCACTCGGACCTCTTCACCCAGGCCGACACGCTCCTCGGGCAGGTCGTCAGCGATCAGGTCGACCTCGACGCGATCCTCTCGCTGCCGAACGTGCTGGGCTTCGCGCTCGTCGGAGCCGTGCTGAACACCGTCGTCGCCACCGCCCTGGGCGGGGTGGGGGCGCTGCTCTTCGGATCCGCCGCCGCCCTCGCGGGCGGGCTCCCGGTCGACCTCGCCCGGCACTGAGGGGCTCCGCTCCGACTAGGCCGCGAGCCCTCCCTCGGGAACCGGGGACGGACGGTCGTCACCGAGGAGCGGCGCCTGCTCGGGCTCGGCGGCGACGACCATGTCGCGCCCGGACGCGGGGGTGAGGAGCTCGCGCAGCCAGAGGCGGTTCACGGCGTGCAGACGGGGACGATCGAAGCGGTACTCCAGCACCGCGTTCGGCTGCACGAGGATCGCGTGCGAGCGCGGCTCCGACTCCTGCAGCGTCCTCCAGGTCAAGCGGAACGGCTGTCCCTGCTCCATCCGCGCGCGCACCGCGATCCGCACGTGCGCGAGCGTCCGGTCCTCGAACTCGATCCGGCGCCGCCAGGCGCCGAAGATCAGCACTCCCACGGGGCTCTCCTCATCGTGTCGGTCGAGCAGCCCGCAGAACGGCGGGGGCGGCGGGCGCGAGGCTCGCAGGGCCGGACCGCCATCGGACGGTCCGGTCGTGGGGACCGGAGTAGAGGTGGGTCCGAGGCTGGTCCCTTCCCGGAGGTGTGCGGACGGAGTGCGCTCCCGCGTCAGTCGGCGAAGATCGCGCCGACCGGCTCGCGCTTCTCGGCCTGGAAGCGGTCCTCGGCGCGGCCGAGAGCCCAGTAGGCCGAGAGCGAGAGCGCCCGGCGCTCCACGCCCCACTCGTCCTGCAGGAGGGCGCGCAGCTGCTTCATCGCGGTGCGCTCGCCGTGCGCGAAGACCTCGAGCACGCCCTCGGGCCTCCGCTCGGCCCGGACGGCCGCGACCAGCGCCCGGCCGGCCTCGAGACCGCCGCGGTGCAGCCAGCGCACCTCCACTCCGGCCGGAGCGGGAAGCGCGAGCTCGTCGGCGGCCGAGTCCACCTCGATCAGGACCAGGCCGCGGGCGTGCGCGGGCATCACCTCGAGGGCGGAGGCGATCGCCGGCAGAGCGGAGTCGTCGCCGAGCAGCAGGTGCACGGCCTCGGGGTCGGCGCTCGGCGACCAGGCGCCACCGGGCGCGGAGAGGGCGATCCGGTCGCCGGGTGCCGCGGCGAGCGCCCACGGCCCCGCCACCCCTTCGTCGCCATGCACGACGAAGTCGACGGCGATCGAGCGCCGCTCGAGGTCGACCGAGCGGACGGTGTAGGTGCGGCGCACGGGCAGCTGCTCGGGGGCGACGCTCGCCCGGAGCGCGTCGAGGTCGAAGGGCGGCTGGAGGTCGGAGCCGCGCGGCGGGAGCAGGAGCTTCACGTAGCGGTCGGTCGCGGCGAGGCGCTCGGGGTCGGACTCGGCGAGGAACGCGTCGAGCCCGTCGCCGCCGAGGTGCACGCGGACCAGGTGGCCGGTGAGGCGCTCGGTCCGCAGCACGGTGAGCACGTACTGGCTGCGGGCACGGCGCGGGCGGTCGGGGGACGGGGCGGCGTCGGTCATCCGTCCAGCATGCCCGGTCGTGCTCGGTGCGGGCCGAGTGCGGGCGCCCGCGGGCGGGCGCCGAGGGGTCACGAACGGTCGCTTCGGAAGGGCGGAAGGAGCCGTTCGTGACGCATCGGAGCAGGCCGAGGCGGGACCGGGACGTCGCGGCGGGGATCCGCGCGAGGCGGCGGCACGGGCGGGCGTGCGGACGAGCGGGCACCGGGGGGTCACGAACGGTCGCTTCGGAAGGGCGGAAGGAGCCGTTCGTGACGCATCGGAGCAGGCCGAGGCGGGACCGGGACGTCGCGGCGGCGCCGAGCGCGAGGCGGCGGCGCGAGCGCGCGTACGGACGAACGGGCGCCGAGGGGTCACGAACGGTCGCTTCGGGAGGACGGAAGGAGCCGTTCGCGACGCATCGGAGCAGGCCTTGGCGAGGCCGGGGCATCGCGGCGGGGATCCGCGCGAGGCGGCGGCGCGGGTGGGCGCTGATCCGTCGCTCACGGCCCGCGGAGGAGCGCAGGACGGGCCGTCCGCGACGGATCGGAGCGGGCCGGGCGCGACTGGGCGCCGCATGCGGAGCGAGCGCGGGCCTGCCGGACGGCGCCGGGCGTCGATCCGTCACGAACGGCCCGTGCGGGAGGACGGAACGGGCCGTCAGCGACGGATCGAAGCGGGCGGCCGGAGGCCCGGGCCGACGGAGCGGAGCGGACAGCAGCGCGCGTGGGCGGGGGCGGGCGGCGCCGCGCCCGGTCAGCGACGGCTGGGAGCGAGCGGCCGGAGGCCCGGGCCGACGGAGCGGAGCGGACAGCAGCGCACGTCGGCGGGGCGGGCGGCGCCGCGGCCGACGGCCCGGCGGACGGCCGGTGGCGCGAGGTGCGCTCGCGCGGGGCGCGGCGGCGGGGGCGCGCCTACTCTCGCGGGATGACTTCGACGGCTCCGCGACTCCGGCACGACCGACTGGTCGCCCCCGACGTGCTGCGCGGAGTGGCGGTGGCTGCCATGCTCGTCGCGCACGCGATGCCGCTCGTGCCGAGCGCGCGCACGGGGGTCGTCGGGTTCCTGGCGTGGAACGTCAACGATCTCGCGTCACCGCTGTTCGCGCTGGTGATGGGGATGTCGGCGGCCCTGGTGCTCGCGCGGCCCGGTGCCTCCCCCGGGCGGGTGCTGCTGCGGAACGCGATCCGCGGCGCGGTGCTCGTGGCGCTCGGCGTCTGGCTCGAGACCTGGGGCAGCTGGATCGCGATCGTGCTGCAGTACCTCGGCGTCGTGCTCGTGCTCGGCACGCCGCTGCTGCTCGTCCGCTCCCGGACGATCGCCGCGCTGGCCGCCGTACTCGCGCTCGCCGCGGGGCCCGTGAACGCCGCGGTCGCCGCCGCCGCATCCGGCTCTCCGCTCGCCCTCTGGCTCTTCACCGGGCCGAGCTACCGCGCGACCAACCTGCTCCCCTTCTTCCTCCTCGGAGCCCTGCTGCTGCGGCACGGCGCGCAGCGCGACCGGCTGCTGCCGGTGCTCGCGGCGGTCGCGGTCGTCGCGTACCCGGTGCGGCCACTGGTCGCGCTCCTGCTCGGCGTGGAGTCGCCCTCCGGCAGCCTCCCGGACACCCTGCACGACCTCGGGCTCGTGCTCCTGGCCTACGTGGCGGTGGTGCTGCTGACCACGTCGCGCTCCACCGCGGTCCAGCGGCTGCTGGTGCCGCTCCGGGCGATCGGCACGCTCGCGCTCTCGGTCTACGTGCTGCAGGTGGCTCTCGTCGCGGCGCTCGCGCGGGCGGGCCTCGGCTACTCCGCCGACACTCCGCTCGCCGCTCTCGCCCTCGTGCTCGGGCTGTGCGCGGCCGCCGTGCTGTGGTGGCGGTTCCTCGGTGCGGGCCCCGTCGAGCGGCTGACGGCGCGGCTCACCGGGCTCGTGCCGCGCTGAGCCGCCCGGCCGCCCGGCTGGGTCCGCGGCGAGGACCTGAGCCCGCTGCGGTCCGCGGCGAGCTCGCCTGAGCTCGCGTCGGACCGCGGCGAGCTCGCCTGAGCTCGCGTCGGTCCGCGGCGACCTCGGCTGAGCCCCCGACGCCCGACGGCCCGTACACGGGCGCAGACCGCCGGGCGTCCCCTCCCTCAGCGCGCGAGCGCCGACGCCTCCTTCGCGAGGGCCGGGCCGTGCGCCGCGAGCACCAGGTCGCGCATCGCGGTGGCCGGGAGCGACGCGGCTCCGGCCGGCAGCAGGTCCGCGTCCGAGGCCAGCACGAGCGGAGTGTCCGCCGACGAGGACGGCAGCCTCCCGTGCGTGCCGCGCACGAGCGACGCGTCCAGGGGAACCAGGTTCATCGCGTAGCGCAGCCCCAGCGCCTTCTTGGCGAGGTTGCCCGCCGCCTTCGCCTTCACCAGCGGGTCGGCCGGGTCGAAGAAGAGCTCGGCCGGGTCGTAGCCGGGCTTGCGGTGGATGTCGACGCCGCGGGCGAAGTCGGGCGCGCGGTCGTCGTCGAGCCAGTAGTAGTAGGTGAACCACGCCCCCGGCCGGGCGACCACGACGAACTCGCCCGAGCGCTCGTGGTCGAGGCCGTAGCGGGCCTGCGCCTCCCGGTCGAGCACCTCGTCGACGCCGTCGAGCCCCTCGAGGATCGAGCGCACCCGCGGCAGGTCCGCCGCGTCCAGCACGTAGACGTGGGCGACCTGGTGGTCGGCGACGGCGAACGCGCGCGACGTCCACGGGTCCAGCTGCTCCCGGCCGTCCTGCACGTAGACCTCGAGCAGGCCCTCGCGGCGGAGCGCCCGGTTCACGTCGACCGGGGTGTCGGCGTCGGCGATCCCGTACTCGGCGACCACGATCACCGACGCGCCCAGCGCCTCCGCGTCGTCGAGCAGCGGAGCGAGCACCACGTCGAGCTCCGACGCGGCCCGGCGCGCCTCGGGCGAGTCCGGACCGAAGCGCTGGAGGTCGTAGTCGAGGTGCGGCAGGTACGCCGTGGTCAGCTCGGGCGGTCCGGAGCCGTCTCCGGCCAGCACGTGCCGGGTCGCGTCGACCATCCACTGGGTCGAGCGGAGCGACGCGGTCGGCCCCCAGTACTGGAACAGCGGGAAGGCGCCGAAGCGCGAGACCAGCTCGTCGTGCAGCGCCGGCGGGCGCACGTACGCGTCCGGCGACTTGCGGCCGTCGGCGTGGTAGATCGGGCGCGGAGTGACGGTGACGTCGGTCGTCGCCCCCATCGCGTACCACCAGCCGATGTTGGCCGCGCGGTACGGCTCCCCGCTCAGCCGGCGCGCGGTCTCCCAGACCTTCTCCCCCGTGACCAGGCGGTTGTGCTGGCGCCACAGGTGCACCTCGCCGAGGTCGCGGAAGTACCAGCCGTTGCCGACGATCCCGTGCTGCGCGGGCATCGAGCCGGTGAGCATGGTCGACTGCACGCTGCAGGTGACCGCGGGCAGGACCGTGTCCAGCGGCAGGCGCCCGCCCGCGCGGGCCAGCCGCGAGAGGCGGGGCATGTCGGCGAGCGCCGTCGAGGTCAGCCCGACCACGTCGAGCAGCAGCACGGGCCTCACAGCGCCGCCGCCTGCGGGAGGAGGGGCGCCAGCAGCGCCTCTCGGGAGGCGGGCGTGAGCAGGTGCGCGGCCGCCCAGGCGAGCTCGGCGCCGATGCCCGTCGAGAGGTCGCTCGGGGCGTCGGCGAGCACCGACCAGGTGTAGGTCTCGACGTCGAGGTGGATCTCGTCGTACGGCCAGGCGGCGTCGACCGCCGAGACCGCCTCCGCCAGGACTGCCGTGGTCGCCGAGAGCGGCGCCTCCGGCCGGTGGTGCAGCGGCACGTGGAAGTGCACGCGCCACGGGCCGGTGCCGGGGAGCGTGTCCAGCGCCTCGGGCAGGTCGTCGACGCGGAGCACCCCGTCGATCCCGTTCTCGCGGGTCTGGTGCAGGTAGCGCTTCTCGACGAACGGGGTGAGCGCGGCGCGGCCCGAGGGGTCCTCCAGGTGGAGCGCGGCCGAGGCCTGCACCTTGACCACGCGCAGGCCCGCGTCGCGGATGCGGCGGACGGCCGAGACCGGGTCGGCGAAGGAGACGGCGAGGTGGCAGGTGTCGAGGCACACGCCCACGTACGCCGGGTCGACCACTCCGATCCGCGGGTGCAGCCAGTCGACGACGTCGTCCACGGTGTCGAGGATGCAGCCGGGCTCGGGCTCGATCGCCAGGCGGATCGCGTGGCCGGTGGAGCGGCGCAGGTCGCGCAGCTCCTCGACGAGCCGGGCGAGGTTCCGGCAGGCGGCCTCGTCCTGCTCCCGTCCCCAGCCCTCGCGCCAGCCCAGCGGCAGCGTCGAGATGCTGCCGTCGGCGCCGGCGGGCAGCAGGTCGGCCAGGATCCGCGCGCAGTCGATCGTGTACTGCAGGCGCTCCGGCGTGGTCCAGTCGGGGCGGTAGACGTCGAGCTTCACGACCTCGGCGTGGAACGCGGCGTACGGGAAGGCGTTGAGTGTGCGCACCTCCAGGCCGTTGCGCTGCAGGGCCGCGCGGAGGACGGCGCGGTCCTCGGCGCTGGCGACCAGGCGGGCCGCGAGGTCGCGCGGGATCCACAGGCCTACTCCGACCAGGGCGAGCCCGGCGGCCACGCGCGCGGGCCCGGCGTAGACGTCGAGCTGGCGGACGACTCCGGCCAGGTCCTCGGCGGGATGGACGTTGGTGCAGTAGGAGAGGTGCATCACACGACCTCCGCCACGCGCGGCGCGCCCCGGAGCACGGAGTTGCCCTCGAAGGTGCGGCCGGCCGACTCCTGCACGTCGAAGCCCGCGACGGGCGAGAGGTCCAGGCGTCCGCTCTGCCCGTAGAACTCGACCGGGTTCTGCCAGAGCAGCCGGTCCACGTCGCCCGCGCTGAAGCCGGCGACGAGGAGGAGGCGGCCGGTCTTCGCGGTCGTGAGCGGGTCGGAGCGGCCCCAGTCGGCGGCGGAGTTGACCAGCACGCGGTCCAGCCCGATCCGCTCGACCAGCGTCACCAGGCGCGTCTCGTCCATCTTCGTGTCGGGGTAGATGGAGAATCCCATCCAGCAGCCGGAGTCGCGGACCGCGTCGACGGTGACCTCGTTGAGGTGGTCGACGAGGACCCGCCCGGGCTCGAGCCCCGAGTCGGCGACGACCTCGAGGGTGCGGCGGGTGCCCGACTCCTTGTCGCGGTGCGGGGTGTGCACCATCGCGGGGAGGCCGTGCTCGCCGGCGAGCTCGAGCTGCTGGCGGAAGACCTGGTCCTCCTCGGGGGTGAGCGAGTCGTAGCCGGTCTCGCCGACCGCGACGACGCCGTCCTTGGCGAGGTAGCGGTCGAGCTCGGGCAGGACGGCCCGGCAGCGCGGGTCGTTCGCCTCCTTCGGGTTGAGCCCGATGGTGCAGTGGTGGCGGATGCCGAACTGCGCGGCGCGGAAGCGCTCCCAGCCGATCAGGGCGTCGAAGTAGTCCGTGAACGAGCCGACGTTCGTGCGCGGCTGGCCGAGCCAGAAGGAGGGTTCGACGACCGCGCGGACGCCGGCGTCGAACATCGCCTGGTAGTCGTCGGTGGTGCGGGAGGTCATGTGGATGTGCGGGTCGAAGATGCGCATCGTCGCGCCTTTCTCATCGGTGGTGGTGCCCCGTGGTCGGGGCGGCGTTCGGGGGCGGTCAGCTCGGCAGGAGCACCGCCAGATCGTCCGGGAGCGGGCGCCCGGCCGCGCGGCGCTCGTCGGCGAAGCGGCCGGCCATCGCGCGCAGCTCGGCGTCGCTGCGCTCCTCCAGCCCGGCGACCGCCGCGAGCGGGACGCCGAGGAAGACGAGCTTGAGCACCCCGTGCCGCCAGGCGTGCGCGTCGAGGTGGCGGCGGGCGAAGGAGCCCATCGCCGCGGCGACGAGCCGGGTGTCGTTGGCGCGCAGGGCGTCGGCGGTCAGCTCGAGGCCGGCGAGGGTCGTCGCCGGTCCCGGGTCGCCGAGGGCGTTCAGCCCGGCCAGCACTCCGCGGCGCTCGGCGCCGTCCCCGCCGCGGTAGAGGCGGAGGAGGAGAGCGGCCAGGTCGTCGTCGCCGAGCGCCTGCGCCGCGGCCTGCACCAGGGCGGCGCGGGCCGCGTCGTCGTGCGTGCCGTGGACGAGGCCGTGCGGGTCCTCGGCGGGCCGGAGCGGCTCGCGTCCGGCCTCGCGGCCCGCGGCGGGGAAGAAGCGCTCGATCCGCGACGGGCGCTCGAGGACGGCGGAACGGGCGGCCGCGGTCCACGGGTGCCCGGCGTGCGACGAGGCGCCGCCGAGCGCCTCCTCCATCGCCGCGAGGCTCGCCACAGCCAGGCGGGGCGCGTCGTGCGAGTGCCGGGGCAGCTCGACGGCGGCGATCCCGCGGTAGCCGATCTCGGCGAGGGTCGCGAAGGCGGCCGCGAGGTCGAGCGATCCGGTGCCGAGCTCGAGGTGCTCGTGCCGCTCCGGGAGCATGTCGTCGACCTGCACGTTCAGCAGCAGGTCCCCGGCGCTGCGGAGGGCTCCGACCACGCCGTCCGGCTCCACCACGACGCAGTGGCCGAGGTCGACCGTCAGCCCGACCGACTCCGGGTCGCCGAGCTCGCGGCGCAGCAGCAGCGCGTCGGCGACCGTCTCCACCAGCATCCCCGGCTCGGGCTCGACGGCCAGCCGCACGCCGTGGCGCTCGGCCGTCGCGACGACGCCGCGCATCCGCTCGACGAGCAGCCGCCAGGCCGCGGCCGCATCGACGCCCGCCGGCACGACCCCCGACCAGAGGGAGACGGCGTCGGCGCCCAGCAGCGCGGCGATCTCGATCGCGCGCTCGAGGAAGCGGACCCGGGGGCCGGCCTCCTCGTCGACCAGCGTGGGGCGGTGCTTCGCGAACGGGTCGAGCAGGTACCGCGCGCCCGTCTCGACGACCACGCGCAGGCCCAGCTCGTCGAGCCGCGACCGGAGCGCCAGCGTCCGCTCGCGCCAGTCGGCTGCGAAGGGATCGAGGTGCGGGTGCCCGAGGGTGAGCGCGACGGCGCGGTACCCCGCGGCGTGGATCACCGTGAGCGCGTCGTCGAGGGTGTGGTCGGCGAAGCCGTTGGTGCCGTAGCCGAGGACGGGTCCGGTGGCGCTCATGTGATGTCCGCCGTCCGCGGGCGGCGGAGCAGGAGGGAGCCGAGCGCGTCGAGCGCGAGCAGCGCCGCCCCCAGCTCGGGACGCTTCAGACCGGCGAGCGCGGCCTGCAGCGGGATCATCCCGGTGATGCCCGCGCGGGTGGCCGTCCGCGCGGCCGCGGCCGTCGGCGTCCGCACGGCCTGCAGCTGCGCGGTGAGCACGAGCAGGAGCCAGCGCCCGAGGCCCGCGGCGACGACCGCGGCGGGGGCGGCCCGGCGCTCGGCCAGAGCGCCGGCCGCGGTGGACAGCGCGATCGCCGCGGTGCCGGCCGAGACCGCTCCCGCCGCGACCGGGGTGGTGCCGTGCACCTCGCCGCGCGAGAGCACGGTGACGCCGAGCGTGTGCGCGGCCACGGCGGCGGAGGCGGGGGCCGCCGCGCGCACGCCGTCGACGCCCGCGCCGAGCAGCACGTCGAGACCGCGGCAGGCCGCCATCACGACCGGGCCCAGCGGAGTCGGCTTCGCGAGCAGGTCGTACGACCAGATCCCGGCCGCGAGCGGCAGCGAGAGTGCGAGCGAGCGCCGCCCGTCCACGACGGCCGCCACGGCGATCCCCGCCGCGGTCAGCGCGGCCGCCGTGCCCAGCGCCGCCGAGCGCCGGATCCGCCCCGAGGGGATCGGCCGCTCGGGCCGCTCCCGGGCGTCGAGCTCGGCGTCCGCGTAGTCGTTGAGCGCCATGCCCGCCGAGTAGAGCAGCGCCGAGGACAGCGGGAGCGCGACCGTGCGCGCTCCCACGCCGCGGCCCGCCCATGCTCCGCCGGCGACGGTGTCGCCGATCACGGTCAGCGCGGCCTTCGCGCGGACGAGCTCGAGGTAGTCGCGCAGCTCAGCCATCGCTCCGCGTCCCGCTCGTCACCGGGGTGCGGCGCTCGGCGACGAGCGCGCCGGTGCGGGCGGACCAGGCCACCAGCTCCGCCGTCTGCTCGGCGAAGCCGTGCACATCGCTGCCCCACGGGTCCTTGAAGAAGAAGCCGAGCTCGCCGACCGGGCCCGAGACGCCGGCCTCGTCCGCGAGCGCCAGCAGGCGGGCGAGGTCGAGGATCAGCGGCGCCGCGAGGGCCGAGTCGTACGCCGACCAGATCGTCTGCACCGTGATCCGCGAGCCGAGGAAGCCCTCCGCGTGCACGTGGTCCCAGGCGGTCTTGACGTCGCCGAGGTCCGGGACGTTGTCGATGTGGAGCGGAGTGACGACGTCGTCGCCGAGGAGGGAGCGGAGTCCGCGGTTCTTCGAGACGAGCTTCGAGCGCACCGCCTCCGGGTCGGCGAGGGTCTGCCCGTCGCCGCCGCCGAGGAGGTTCGCGCCCGCCCACGAGAGCACGCGCATCCCGCGCGCCGTGAACATCGGCGCGAGCACACTGCGGAGCAGGGTCTCCCCCGTCTTGCCGTCCTGGCCGGCGATCGGGATCCCGGCCTCGGCGGCCCACTCCTCCAGGGCCGGCAGGGCCAGCGCGGTCGAGGGAGTGAAGCAGGCGTAGGCCGCGCCCGCGACGACGGCCGAGAGGGCGGCGATCGAGCTCGGCGGCAGGAGGCGCTCGCCCGGACGCGCCAGGGCGGCGCGCAGAGCGGCGAGGTCGTGGAACTCGGGACGGTCGGCCGGCAGCACCTCGGTCGAGGCGACGTCGATCACGACGACCCGGGCGAGGCCGTGGCGCTCGCGGAAGGCGACGATGTCGGCGGCCCGGCGGTCGATCTCCTCCTGCTGCGACGCGGCGTCGGCGGGGGCGAGGCGGATCTCGGCGTCGGTCGCGTCGATCCGGTCGGCCACCTCGGCGACGACCGAGGTCGGGAACATGCCGCCGGCCGCGAGGCCCGTGGCCTTCTCGAGCAGCGGGGTCGGCGAGACGTCGTGGCCGCCGATGACGATGTCGGCGAACCCGGCGAGCGGGACGTCCTCGAAGGCGGGGGTCGCGGTGGCGCAGCCCGAGCTGGGCGCGGCTCCGGCGGCGATGGCGTGCAGGCCCACGGCGGCCGTGGTGGCGACGCTGCCCCGGGCCCCGATCAGCCAGAGGCCGATGCGCCCGCTCGATCGGGGGGCGCCTGTGGTGGTGGTGTCGGACGAGGTCATCGTTCTCTCCTGTCTGGAAGGGCTGGCTGAGCGGCGATCGTCGGGGCGCACCCGGGCGATCGGAGTGGGGAGGGGCCGCGGCCGGGCGCGCGTCGCGCCTCCGGCCGGCCGTGTTGCGCAGGACCCGCACGCAGGGCCCGCCGAGATTGCGCAACCGTGCGTCGACTGGTTTCCTCAGGTGTGCTGTCCCCCGAACCCGTCCTCCGGGCCGAGAGAAGGAGCTGAGCGTGGCCGAGCGCGCCGGTACCGCGACCGGCGACATGCTGAGGCTGTTCGCCGACGGTCGACCGCGCACCCGCGCCGAGCTGGTCGAGGAGACGGGTCTCGCGCGGACCGCGGTGATGACGCGCCTGGAGCAGTTCTTCGAGCTCGGACTGATCGCGCACCTCGACCGCGCTCCGTCGACCGGCGGCCGTCCGTCCGCGCGTCTCGTCTTCGACCCGGCCGTCCGCTCGCTCCTGGCCATCGACCTGGGCGCGGCGCACTCGACCATCGCGCTGACCGACTTCGACGGCCGCATCATCGCCGAGCGCCGCGAGGAGCTCGACATCGCGCAGGGCCCCGTGGCGGTGCTCGGGCACGCGCTCGACGTCTGCGACGGGATCCTCGCCGCGGCCGGGGTCGACCGCTCCGCCCTCGCGGGCATCGGGGTCGGCGTGCCCGGCCCGGTGGAGCACGCGAGCGGCCGCCCGGTGCGCCCGCCGATCATGCCCGGCTGGGACGGCTTCGACATCCCCGCCTTCGTGCGCCGGCGCTACGACACCACGGTGCTCGTCGACAACGACGTGAACCTGCTGGCGCTCGGCGAGCGGGCCTCGCGGTTCCCGCACGCCCTCGATCTGATGTTCGTGAAGGTCGGCACCGGCATCGGCGCGGGCATCGTCTCGTCCGGGCTGCTCCAGCGCGGAGCCCTCGGCTCCGCCGGTGATCTCGGCCACGTCCAGGTGCCGCGCACGGCCCCGGCAGCGGCGGGAGGTCAGGAGGGAGACCTCGAGGCGGTCGCGGGCGGCTCCGCTCTGGCCGCCGGGCTCGCCCGGGCGGGCCGCGACGTGCAGTCGGTGCGCGAGCTGATCGACCTGCTGAAGGCGCGCGATCCCGAAGCCGTCGAGGCGGCGCGGATCGCGGGACTCCAGCTCGGCGAGGTGCTGGCCACCTGCGTGAGCCTGCTGAACCCCTCCGTCATCGTGCTGGGCGGCGCGGTCGCCCTCGCCAGCCCGGAGATCCTGACGGCCGTGCGCTCGGTGATCGACGAGCGCTCCCTCCCCCTCGCGACGCAGCGGCTCGACGTGGTGACCGCCGAGCTGGGCGGCAGCGGGGGCGTGCGCGGTGCCGCGCTGATGCTGCGCGGGCACCTGCTCAGCCCCGCCGTGGTGGACGGCTTCCTCGAGCAGCTGCGCGCCGAGGGGCGGGCGGTCCGCTAGAGCGGCGGCCGCGCGTTCGGAGGCGGTGGGCCGCGCCGGCGCGATCCCCCGTGGACCGCGTCGGCCGCACCCGGTCAGGAGCGGACCTCCGCGCGGTCGGCGTCCTCCGGCTGGGCGCCGAGAGCGGCGGCGACGGCGGCGTCGATGCGCGCCTGCTCCCCCGCGGCCCGGCGGCGGCGGCGGACGACGGTCAGCACGATGAGCCCGATGAGCAGGGCGAGGAGGAGCACGGCGCTCCACGGCACGGCCGCGGCCGAGGTCTCGGCGGTGGCGACCGGCACGTCGGGGACGACGACGGCGGAGTCGGCCTGCGCGGCCTGGTCGGCGGTGACGACGGTGCCCGAGAGCGCGGCGCGGGCGGTCGCGACGAAGAGCGGCCAGACTCCGGCGACGGTCACGGTGCGCGAGACGGAGGTTCCGGGGAGGAGCTCGGGCAGCGGCTCCGGGTCGGTCGCGGACACCGGCGCGAGGCCGAAGAGGCCGGCGACGCTGATCTCGGCGCCCGGCGCGATGCGGGTGTTGCCCGCGTTGGTCACGGTGTAGTCGACGGTCGCGGAGCCGGGGGCGAAGGGGTTCCAGCCGCCCTGGTACGAGACGGCGAGGCCGTCGATCGACAGGCGCGGGGCGAGCTCGCCGCCGACGCGGAGGTACATGCGCGAGCCCAGGCGCCGGTCGACCGAGACTCCGGTCTCGCCCTGCACCAGGATCGAGGAGACAACGCCCGCGGCGTAGTCGCCCGGGGTCACGTCCTCGGGGACGACGACCTCGAACGGGACCTGCACGCTCTCGCCGGCGGGCACGGTGACCTCGGGCTCGGGGAACGCGATCCAGCTGCCCAGCTGCGTCGAGGGCTCCGCGGCGGGGAGCAGGTCGAGCTGGCCGGCCTCGGTGATGAAGCCGTCGGAGCCGTAGACGCGGAACGTCTGCTCCTCGTCGTCGTAGTTGGAGACGATCAGGGCGTCGCTGAGGCGTCCGCCGGGATCGAGGGCGTAAGCGTAGTTCGGCCGCTCGCTGCCCTGCTCGGTGTCGGCGGGGCGCACCCCCCAGGTGACCGGCGTGGAGGCGGGGTCCGCCTCCTGGGCACCCGCCTGAGCCGAGAGGCCGCCGGCTGCGAGGAGCGTCATCAGCAGCAGGGCGGCGGTGGTGCGGGAGGTGCGTGGCATGAGCGACATCGATCAGGCTTCCGTTGCAAGGGGGGATGCCTCCCCGCGGGACGCCGCTCCGGTGCGCGGCACGCCGAGCGGGGCGTACCGGAGTGGCGTCTCGCGGGGAGACGGGGGGAGGGTGGGGCGGCCCGGAGGCCGCCCCACCGGTGCTAGCCGAGCGCGGTGAGCGTCAGCGTCGCGGTGTAGGTGCCGGTTCCGACCGAGAGCGGGAGCTTCAGGTCGAGGTCGGCGCCCAGGACCGAGGATCCGGTCGGGTGCTGCGCCGCGGCGGAGCCGAGGACGCGGGGCGTGGCGAGGCCGTTGCCCGAGTCGAACCCGGAGGGGACGGCTGCGCCCGCGACGGCACCGCCGGTGTTCTCCAGGACCTCGGGGGTCCAGCCGAGGTGCTTGCCCGAGAACGTCTTCTCGCCGGAGCGGAAGTCGCTCAGCTGGCCGGTGACCGACCAGGCCGGGCCGTTGAGGCGGGTGTCGGTCACGCGGACCGGCACGAGCTCACCGGAGGCGGCGAAGTGGTCGCCCTGCTCCTCGGCGACGCCGAGGTTCACCAGGTTGCTGGTGCCCTCGAGCGTCCAGGTCAGCTCGCCCTTGTTGGCCTCGGGGACGATGACGGCCACGGCCTGGTCGCCGGCCGCCGCAGCGCCCGCCGCCGTTCCCGTGAAGGTGCCGTCGACTCCGGCGGCGGTGTTGCCCGCGCCGAAGTTGACCGCCGGCGCGTTGTCGGTGAGCGCGATGCGCCCGCCGACCGTCGTACCCGCGAGCTGGACGTTGCCGGAGTTGCCCGAGAGCGTGAGGTTCCCGCCCACCGTGTTGCCGAGGGCCGAGGCCGAGCCGTCCTCGTTCGCGCCCAGGAGGACGCCGCGCGAGGAGCCGGTGACGGCGAGCGAGCCGCCGACGATGGCGCCCTGCACGTTCACGCCGAAGTCGCTGCCGGCGAAGGTGGCGTCGCCGCCGACGCTGGTGCGGTCGACGTCGACGTAGTTCGCCGCGTCGGTGCTGACCGAGCCGTCGACCGAGAGGTCGCTGAACTCGACGTCGATCCCGCCGGCCTCGACCATGCCGCCGACCGTGAGGTCGCGCAGGTAGAGGAAGCCGTTGCGGCTGCCGTCCGAGAACGACACGACGTCTCCGCCGACGCTGGTGCCGTCGATCGAGATGCCGTACGCGTCGGTGCCGATGACGTCGCCGCCGATGGTCGCCGAGGTGGCGTCCAGCCAGGCGTCGTCGCCGACGATGACGTTGCCGGTGACGGTCACGTTGCCGAGCACGCAGGTCTGGCCCGCGCCGACGTTGAGGTCTCCGGTGATCGTCTGGTTCCCGAGCTCGGTGGTGCAGTCCGTCGTCGCCGCGAAGGCGGACGGTGCGGCGACCATCGCGAGGGAGGCGGCCGCGAGGACCGCCGTGGGCGTCTTCCACTTCATGGGGGTTCTCCTCGGTGCGCTCGTGCGCGTCGTGCTGGTGGTGGTGCTGTCGGTGCGGCGCGCGCGGCGCGGGGTGCGCTCAGCCACGGAGCGCAGCGATCGCGGAGTAGCTGCGGGAAGCGGCCTCGAGGGAGTTCCCCGTGCTCGGCGGCGTCGCCAGCGTGGGAGCGGTGTCCTGCTCCCAGACGCCGAAGCGCTGGCCGCGGTCGCGCAGCTCCGAGAGGAACGCCTGGTAGGGCAGGTTGCCCGCGCCGAACTCGACGATGTCGTAGCCGTTGGTGTTGGCGTTGTTCGTCTTGCCGTCCTTGAGGTGCAGGATCGGGTAGCGGCGCGGGTTGCGCTTGATGTAGTCGAGCGGCTCGAAGCCCGGGTAGAGCTTCTTGCCGACGTACGCCCAGTAGACGTCCATCTCGAGGTACACGTGACGCGGGTCGGTGTTGTCGTAGAAGAGGTCGTACAGGCGGGTCTTGGGGTCGTCCGTGGCGAACCCGAACTCACCGGCGTGGTTGTGCTGGTAGAGCTTCATGCCCGCGGCCGAGACCTGCTGGCCCCACTTGTTCCACTCCTCCGCCGCGGCGAGGTAGCCCGCCTTGGTGTTGACGTTGGTGGGCGCGTTGCCGGTGCCGAGGTGCGGCGTGCCGAGGATCTGCGCGATCTCGATCTGCTTGCCCAGCTCCGAGCGGAGGAGGTTGGTGCCGACGTGCGAGCCGACGGCGCGGAGGCCGTTGTCGTCGAGCAGCTGGCGGATCTGCTGCGGGGTGATCGCTCCGACGTTGCCCTGGGTGTACCCGGCGAACTCGATCTCGCTGTAGCCGATGCGGCCGAGCTCCTCGAAGACGGCCCGGAAGCCGAGCGACGAGACCTTGTCGCGGACGCTGAAGAGCTGGATGCCGATGCGGTTGATCGGGACCAGGCGCGTGGATCCGGACGAGGGCGCGGGGGCGGCCGTGGCGGGTGCCGCGAGGGCTCCCGCTCCGACGCCGACCGCGACGGTCGATGCGGCCAGGGCCGTCATCAGCGAGCGCCGGCTCATCGGCTTGGCCGTGATGGATGCGTGGTGGTGGTGCATCATTTCTCCTTCGAAATGGCAGATGGTGCAGGGGGTGGGGGGCCGGCCGGCCCGGTCGAGCCGGCCGGCCCCTGCGCGGGGGCTACTGCTGGACGGTGAGGTTCAGCAGCGCCGACGCGGCGTTGGTGTCCGCCGTGGCGGTGTGGGTGACGGTCAGCTTGTAGCTGCCCGCCGCGAGCTTCGGGAGCGTCACCACGACGTGCCCGTTCTCGTCGAGGGTCCCGGTGAGCATCGCGACGGTGGAGAGGTTCCTCTTCACCATCACGCTCACCTGACCGGTGCCGGCGACACCCGTCGAGGACTTCGCGTCGACCGTGACCTGCGCGCTGGCGCCCGGCTTGACCGGGTTGGGCGAGACGGTCGCGGTGAGCTCCGAGGCGGCCTTCGAGACGATCAGGCGGGCGGTGCCCTCCGAGGCCTTGAAGGTGGCGTCCGAGCCGTACGCCGCACGGAGGGTGTGGGTGCCGGCGCCGAGGGTCTTCGGCAGGGCGAAGGTCGCCTTGCCGTCCTTCAGCGTCGCGCGGCCCAGCTCGGTGGCGCCCTCGTAGAGGACGACCTCTCCGCCGGGGTTCCCCCCCTGACCGGTGACCGTGACGGTCGCCTCGCCCGGTGCCCCGAAGGTCACGCGGGGAGCCGAGAGCGCCACGGTGGTGGTCGACGCGGCGGTCGGGGCGTTCGCCGCGGCCAGGTCGATCGTGAACTTCACCGTGCCGACCGCCGAGACGTTGCCGCCGGTGTCGGTGGCGCGGTACTGGATCGTCCGGGCGCCGTTCGTGGTGAACGGGACCGTGTACGCGCCGTTGACGGCGCGGACCGTGGTCCACGTCGTGCCGTTGTCGGCGGAGTACTGGACGGTGGAGAGCGCTCCGTTGTCCGTGGCGGTGAGGCCGAGGGTCACGGGCTTGTTGTAGACGCCGCCGACGCCCGCGGGCGCTGCCGGGTCGAGGGTCGCCGCGACGGTCGGAGCCGTCTTGTCACCGGCGCCGACACCCTGGAAGGTGAGGGAGTCGAGCGACAGGCCGCTGGGCGAGGTCACGTAGAGCGAGCCGGTGCCGCGGGGGACGTTGGTGCCGAAGGGGACGAGGACGTCCTTCCAGCCGGCTCCCGCGGGGATGGTCGCCGTTCCGAAGGGCGCTGCGTCGGCAGCGTTCCAGCGGAGGTCGACGGTGCCCTCACCGGTGGCGCGGACCACGACGCCGGTCAGGTTGGCGAAGTTCACCGGGTCCCAGCGCAGGAAGGATCCCGCACCGAGTCCGCTGACGGCGTTGCCGCCGCTGGCGGTGGTGTCCGCGTAGGGCAGGACGCCCTCACGGGCGGCGTGCTCCGCCTCCTGTGTCTTCGGGTTCAGCCGCAGCGTCGCCTCGGCCGCAGCCGGGGGCAGGCCGTTGAAGCCGCCGTCCGTGTAGGTCACGACGACGGTGCCGTACAGCAGCGCGCCGGGGCCGTGCTCGGGCGAGTCCTTGGACGTCGGGAACGCTCCCTTGGCACCGGTGCCGGTGACCTCGGGGTGGGCGTGCTCGTCGTGGCCGAGGCCGTAGGTCCAGCCCACGCGGCTGCTGACGATCTGGTCGCCGTCCTCAGCGTCCTTGCCGGTCACCTGGTAGGGGATCGCGTCGCCCCAGCTGAAGAACGAGCCGTTGCCGGGCGTCTGGATCTGGATCTGCGGCGCCTGGTTGCCGACCGAGATGACCCGCGAGGTCAGGCTGAACTTGCCCTTGGCGTCGGTGACGCGCAGACGGGCCGTGAACTGTCCGAGCTCGGTGTAGGTCTTCTTGACGGTCACTCCGGTGGCGTCGAAGGTGCCGTCGCCGTCGAAGTCCCAGTCGTAGGTGAGCGCGTCGCCCTCGGGGTCGGTCGATCCCTTGGCGTCGAACGTGACCTCGAGCGGGGTCTGCGAGGCGGACAGGGGGGTCGCGGTGAAGCGGGCCTGCGGCGCCTTGTTGCCCTCGGCGTAGTCGATCCGGTACAGGCCCGCGTCGGGGTTGGCGCGGAAGAATCCGTCGCCGTACTCGATCACGTACATCGACCCGTCGGGGCCGAACTCCATGTCCATCGGGTTGTCGTGGATCGGCTGCGCGGCCTGGCTGAGCGCCGCGTTGGGGAGGAAGTCCTCGATGTGCGTGACCGCGCGGTCCTCATCGAGCGTGAACGCCGCGATGTAGTCCTGCGAGAACTCGCCGAAGAAGGTCTTCTTGTCCCAGTACTCCGGGAACTTCGACGTCGAGGGGTTCTCCGCGTCGAAGTGGTACACCGGTCCGCCCATGGGGCCCTGGCCGGTGCTGGTGCCGAAGTTGACGAGCTCGTCGAACGGCTGGTCGCCGGGGTTGTCGCCGTAGTACAGGGTCGCCGCCTTGGCGTCCGGGATGTCGACGAGGCCGGTGTTCCAGCGCGAGTTGTTCTTCAGGTTCTCCGGGTCGAAGAAGCCGCGGGGCGTCGACGTCTCGAAGTTCCACTCGTTGTACGGCGTGTTCGGTCCGTGGACGTAGGGCCAGCCGGAGTTGTGCGGCTCGTCCAGTCCGGTCGCGTTCCACTCGACGAGGCCCATCGGGCCGCGGACGCCGTCGGCCGCAGCGGCCTTCGTGGCGTCGGGGCCGTAGTCGCCCCAGGAGAGGGTGTTCGTCTCGGCGTCGACGTCGATCTTGAACGGGTTGCGGACGCCCATCACGAAGATCTCGGGGCGGGTCTTCTCGGTTCCCACCGGGAAGAGGTTGCCGTCGGGGATCGTGTACGAGCCGTCCTCCTGCACGGTGATCCGGAGGATCTTGCCGCGGAGGTCGTTCGTGTTGCCGGCGCCGCGACGCGAGTCGAAGCCCGGGTTCATGCGGGGCGCGTCGTTGTTCGGCGCGAAGCCCGCGGCACCCGGAGCGCTCGCCGGCGTGTTGTCGCCGGTGGAGAGGTACAGGTTGCCGTCGGCGTCCCAGTCGAAGTCGGCACCCACGTGGCAGCACTGCCCGCGCTGGGTCTCGATGTCGATGATCTTCTGCTCGCTCGCGAGATCGAGGCCCGAGCCGGTCCACTTGAACCGGGAGAGGCGGTTGATGCCCTTCCACTGGTCCCAGTAGCTGTCGGTCGCGCCCTCGGGCAGCATGTTCGGAGCCGCACCGGTCGGGGTGTTCCCGGGGGGCGCGTAGACGAGGTAGACCCACTTGTTCTCGGCGAAGTCGGGGTCGATGCCGACGGACTGCAGCCCGTCCTCCGAGTTCTGGTACACGGGGATCGTGTTGACGACACGGGTGGTGCCGGTCTTGGGGTCGGTGTGGCGGATCTCGCCGTTCCGAGCGGTGTGGAGGACCGACTTGTCCGGGAGGACGGCCAGGTCGAGGGGCTCGCCGACGTTCTTCGTCAGCAGGACCTTCTCGTAGTTGCTCCAGTCGAGAGCGGATGCTCCGCCCTCGGAACCGTGGTCCACTCCGTCGTGGGCCGAGGCGGGCAGGCCGAGGGCGGTGAGTCCGGAGACCGTCACCATCCCGGCGATGCCGAGTGCGAGAAGACGCCTGATGCTTCTTCTCGAGGATCGCTTACCATTCATGCGTGATGTGATTCCTTCAATGAGGTGTTCATCGCAGAGGCCGGGTCCGTCGCTGTCCGCACGACTGAGCGGATCCGGTCTCCTCCTGTCCGGCCCTGGGGCCGGTGTCTTGCACTCCTCCTCCTCTCGCGGATGCCGGTGGCGCTGCGCTGCGGGTCGTCAGTGATCCCGGGGCGGCGCCGAGGTGGGGGTCGGCGCGGGATGGTTCCCGCGCCGACCCGGGCTGGTGGGGCCGATCAGGACTCGAAGGCCGAGGGCAGGTACTCGGAGACGTTGTCCTTGGTGACGACCGGCGCGAAGAGCTGGATCTGGCGCGGGACGCCGAGCGAGCTGGTGTCGGCCATCGACTTGTTCTGCTCGACGAGGCGGGCGAGCTTGATGCCGTCCGCGGCCTGGGTCGAGGGGTAGACGACCGTGGCCTTGACGACGGAGTCGTCGGCCTCGATCGCGCGCATCACGTTGGCCGAGCCGGCGCCGCCGACGAAGAGGAACTCGTCGCGTCCGGCGGTGTCGATCGCCGCGAGGACGCCGACGCCCTGGTCGTCGTCGTGGTTCCAGATGGCGTCGATCTTCGGCGCGGCCTGGAGGAGGTTGGCCGCGGCCTGCTCCCCGCCCTGGACGGTGAAGTCGGCGGCGACGCGGTTGTCCACGTCGAGTCCGCAGCCCTCGAGCGCGTCCGAGAAGCCCTGGCTGCGCTCCTGGGTCAGCGGGAGGGAGTCGATGCCGGCGATCTCGGCGACGACGGCGTCGGGGTTGTCGCCGAGCTCCTCGCAGATGTAGGTGCCGGCGCTGACGCCCATGCCGTAGTTGTCGCCGAGGATGGTCGACCGGGCGGCGAAGGGGCTGGAGAACTCGCGGTCCACGTTGATGACGGTGATGCCCGCCTCCATCGCCTGGGTGGCGACCTGCGTGAGCGCCGCTCCGTCGATCGGCAGGAGCACGATCGCGTCGACGCCGTCGTTGATGAAGGTCTCGACCTGGCTGATCTGGAGGTTGACGTCGTTGGTGCCCTCCGCGGTGCGGAGCTCCACGTCGTCGTACTTCTCGGCCTCGGCGATGGCGGCGCGGCTGACCGCACCCATCCAGCCGTGGTCGGCGGCGGGAGCGGTGAAGCCGATGACGACGTTGTCGCCGGAGGCGTCGTTGTCCGAGGCGGCCACGGCGGCGGCGGTCCCGCCGGAGGCGGCGTTGCCGGTCTCGACCGGGGCGTTCGAGATGCATCCGGTGAGCATCAGCGCGACGGCGCCGAAGGCGACGCCGGCCGAGCCGAGTCGGGCGGTGCGGGAGAGGCGGCTGCGGGTGAAGGGGCGTGCGGGCATGGAAGTGATCTCCTTCGATCGATCCGAGGGGTCCGCGGGCACACGTGTCCTGCGGAGAGGTGACCTGAGTGGTCGGGTGGGTTGCTGTGTGTGGAGGAGCGGGGCCGGAGCCCCGGGGTCAGGACTTCCTGCCGCGGGCGGCGAACCGCTGCTGCAGCAGGACGGCGGCGACGATGATCGCGCCCTTCGCGACGGCCTGAGTCGAGGTCGACATGTTGTTCTGCGTGAACACGTTGGTCAGGGTCGTGAAGATGAGGACGCCGAACACGGTGCCGACGATGGTGCCGCGGCCGCCGGCCAGCAGCGTGCCTCCGACGACGACCGCCGCGATGGCGTCGAGCTCGTAGAGGAGGCCGTTGGTCGAGCTGCCGGCGGTGGTGCGGGCGAGCATCATGACGGCGGCGATGCCGGCGGTGAGCCCGGCGAGGCCGTAGACGTACATGGTGTGGCGGCGGACCTTGATGCCGGCGAGGCGGGCCGCCTCCGGGTTGCCGCCGACCGCGATGGTGCGGCGGCCGAAGGTGGTGCGGTTGAGCAGGATCCAGCCGGCGACGGCGACGACCACGAAGATCAGCACGAGCACCGGGATGCCGAGCACGTCGGCGCGGAAGAAGTCGAGGAACGGCGTGACCGTGACGACCTGCGTCTGGCGGTTCGAGATCAGCTCGGCGAAGCCGCGGGCGGCGACGAGCATCGCCAGGGTCGCCATGAAGGCGACGACCCGGCCGTAGGCGATCAGCGCGCCGTTGATCAGGCCGCAGACGAGGCCGACGACGACCGCGGTGAGCACGATCACCAGCCAGGAGGTGTTGGCCGCGTAGTACTGGGTCGAGACCGTGCTCGCCCAGACCGTCGCGAGCCCCATCACGGAGCCGACCGAGAGGTCGATGCCGCCGGAGGTGATGACGAAGGTCATGCCGATGCTCAGCACGCCGATGACGGCGGCGAGGCGGAGGATCGTGAGCACGTTGTCGACGCTGGCGAATCGCTCCCCCGCGGTGGCGAATCCGACGATGCAGAGGATCACCAGCGCGAGCAGCAGCCCGACGTTGCGGCCGAGGGAGCCCTGCATGAGGCGGGCCATCCCGGAGCGGGAGTCCTTCGAGGGCACGCCCCCGGAGGAGCCTCCCGTCGCGGCCGACGCGTGACGGGCGGCGTCCTCCTGCGGACCGCCGATCGACGGCGACGCAGTGTCGAGCTGTCCGCTCACGCTGCACTTCCTTCCATGACGAGATCGAGCACGCGGTGCTCGTCGATCGAATCGGCCGGGCCCTCGTGGACCACGGCGCCGTCGGAGATCACGAGCACTCGGTCGGAGAGTCCGAGGACCTCGCCGATCTCGCTGGAGACCACGAGCACGGCGGCGCCGTTGGTCGCGAGGTCCCTGATCAGGGTGTAGATCTCGGCCCGTGCGCCGACGTCGACCCCGCGGGTCGGCTCGTCGAGCAGCAGGACGCGGCAGCCGCGCACGAGCCAGCGGGCGAGGAGCGCCTTCTGCTGGTTGCCTCCGGAGAGGGTGCGGGCGTCGCGGTCGACCCCGGAGGGCCGCAGGTCGAGGGAGACCGCCTGCTCGGCCGCCGCCGCGCGCTCGGAGCGCTCGTCGAGGAAGCCGCGCTTGGCGAAGCGGTCGAAGGTCGAGAGGGTGATGTTGCGGTAGACCGGCTCGTCCAGGAGCAGGCCCTGGCTCTTGCGCTCCTCCGGGCAGAGGCCGATGCCGGCGTCGACCGCCGAGGTGACGGATCCGGCGCGCAGGCGCTTGCCCGCCACGCTGACCGTCCCGGTGCTGGCGCGGCGCGCCCCGTAGATGGTCTCGAGGATCTCGGAGCGGCCGGAGCCGACCAGCCCCGCGAGGCCGACGACCTCGCCGGCGCGGATCTCGAGGGAGACGTCCGAGAAGGAGCCCTGCAGGCCCAGCTTCTCGACCTTCAGCAGCGTCTCGGCTTCGACGTCGAGCTCCTGGCGGTCCGGGAAGACGTACTCGACGGCGCGGCCGGTCATCAGGGTGATGAGCTTCGAGGTGGGGGTGTCGGCGACCGCGAGGTTCTGCGCGACGGTGGCGCCGTCCTTGATCACGGTGATCCGGTCGCCGATGGCGCGGATCTCGTCGAGGCGGTGCGAGATGTACACGATGGCGACGCCGGAGGCGGTGAGCTGGCGCACCACGTGGAAGAGGTTCTCCACCTCCTCGGAGTCGAGCACCGCGGAGGGCTCGTCCATGATGATGACCCGCGCGTCGTGCGAGAGGGCACGGGCCATCTGCACGATCTGCTTGCCGGCGGCGGAGAGCGTGCCGACCTCGCGGTTCGGCGAGATCTCGGAGTGGCCGAGGCGCTCCATCAGCTCGCGGGTGATCCTCGTGGCCTTCGCCCGGGCGGTGAAGCCGCCGCGGGAGAGCTCGTGGCCGAGGAAGATGTTCTCGGCGACGGAGAGGCCGTCGACGACGTCGAGCTCCTGGTACATCGTCGCGATGCCCAGGGCGAGGGCCGCCGTCGGGGACGGGATCGTGACGACGTTCCCGTCGACGAGGATCTCGCCCTCGGTGGGCTGGTGGGCCCCGGCGAGGGTCTTGATGAGGGTGGACTTGCCGGCGCCGTTCTGGCCGAGGAGGCAGTGCACCTCACCGGGTCGGACATCGAGGTCGACGCCGTCGAGAGCACGGGCGCCGGGGAAGACCTTCACGATGCCGCGCATCTGCAGAAGCAGCTGCTGAGACTCGTCGGAGGTGCGGGGAAGAGGCTGTGCAGCAGTGCTGCGGGGGTCTGCGGTGACCATGCGGATGAAGCTACTTCCACTTACGTCGCGGGTCAAGCAAAAGTTCTGAACCGATTCGAAGGCGGTTCGAGTGATCGCCCAGTCGCCCCAAGGGCTTCCTGCTACCGCGTCAGGGCTGGGATCCGCGGGATTACGCGACATCTGACGGCGGCGGTTGAGACATTCCGTCCGTGATAGAGCGCTCTCCGAACCCTATGAACGCGCTCATGTCCGTGCAGCCCGGGCGCGTCGCCCCGGAGGCGGCCTCGCCGAGCGCGGTAGCGCCCGCGCCCCGACCCGTGGCAGGGTCGTACGGCCGACGAAAGGACGACGATGTCGAACGACCGAGCCCTGCGCGTCGCGATGGTGGGGACCGCCTTCATGGGCCGCACCCACTCGCACGCCTGGCGCACCGCCTCCCGCTTCTTCCCCCTCCCCCTCCGCCCCGAGCTCGCCGTGCTCGTGGGGAGCAACCCCGACTCGACCGCCGAGCGCGCCGAGCGGCTGGGCTGGAGCGAGGCCTCCACCGACTGGCGGGCCGTCATCGCCCGCGACGACATCGACCTCGTCGACATCTGCACGCCGGGCGACACCCACGCCGAGATCGCCATCGCGGCCCTCGAGGCCGGCAAGCACGTGCTGTGCGAGAAGCCCCTCGCCAACTCCGTCGAGGAGGCGGAGCGGATGGTCGCCGCGGCCGCCGCCTCCGGCAAGGTGGCGATGTGCGGCTTCAGCTACCGCCGCACCCCGGCCCTCGCCCTCGCGAAGCGCTTCATCGAGGAGGGCCGCCTCGGCGACATCCGCCACGTGCGCGCCCAGTACCTGCAGGACTGGCTGTCCGACTCCGAGGCGCCGCTGACCTGGCGCCTGCAGAAGGAGCGCGCCGGCTCGGGCGCCCTCGGCGACATCGGCGCGCACAGCATCGACACCGCCCAGTGGCTGACCGGCCGCGGCATCACCTCGGTCTCGGCGACGCTGCGCACCTTCACCACCGAGCGCCCCGTGCTCAGCGAGCAGGTCGGCCTCGGCGGCCGCGCCGGTGCCGACGCCCCGCGCGGCGCCGTGACCGTCGACGACGCCGCGGCCTTCACCGCCTCCTTCGAGGGCGGCGCCCTGGGCGTCTTCGAGGCGACCCGCGTCGCGACCGGCCGCCGCAACGCCAACCGGATCGAGGTGAACGGCGAGCTCGGCTCGATCGCGTTCGACTTCGAGCGGATGAACGAGCTCGAGTACTACGACGCCCGCGACCCCGAGGAGGCGCAGGGCTTCCGGCGCATCCAGGTCACCGAGCCGGCGCACCCGTACATGGCGGCCTGGTGGCCGACCGGGCACGGCATCGGCTACGAGCACCTCTTCACGCACCAGGTCGTCGACCTCGTCGAGGCGATCGCCGGAGGCACGGCGGTCACGCCCACATTCGCCGACGCCCTCGACGTGCAGCGCGTCCTCGACGCGGTCGCCACCAGCGCGGGCGCGTCGTCCGTCTCCACGCCGGTCGCCCGCTGACCCGACCGTCCCCTCCCCGCGAGATGCCGCTCCGGTGCGCCTCCCCCGGCGTGTCGCGTGCCGAAGCGGCGTCTCACGGAAGGGGGCGGCGGGCGCGGGGAGTCACAGTCGGCGCCGTTCGCCGATCCTGCGCCATAATGCGCCTATGAGCAAGAAGATTGACGCTGCGCATCGCGCACTGGTAGAGGCCCTCGACAAGCACGCCCGACTCGTCTCGGACAAGGAGTCGAAGCCGCGGAAGGTCGAACGGGCCGGAGCCGAGCTCCGCGCCGCGACGAAGGCGTACGCCGCGCTCGTGTCCGCGCGCACCGGCGCCGCGAGCCCCTTCGCCGATCTGGCCGACCCCCGCCTGGACAAGCCGACCATCGCGTCGCTCCGGGCCGAGCGCGACGCGATCGCGAAGCGGATCGCCAAGCACGAGGCGTCGGCGGGCGAGGACGGCGCGCTCGCGAGCTGAGCGTCCGGCGCGGCGCGGTCAGGCGCTGAGCAGCCGTCACAGCGCGATCCCGCGGTGAGCGCGCGCCTCCTCTGCCTCCGAGTCGCCGTGTTACGCGCGGGTTCCGCGCGGGTCCGACCGCCTTCGTAAGGTGATCCCCGGGATCCGCGCAGTCGCGGCGCCGAGCGACCGGAGGCCGGTCGCAGCGCCGGCGGTGACCAGCACCGCCCGGTCGGCACCGCGTGCCCGGATCCTCTCCACGGAAGGATCCCCACAGCCATGACCCTGCGCACCCGACTCCTCGCGACCTCCGCGATCGCCGCCTCCGCCGCCCTCCTCCTCGCCGGCTGCTCCGGCGCGGGCGGCGGCGACGACACCGTTCGTATCGGCGTGGTCGGCGCGAGCGACCCCTACTGGGCCACCTACGAGAAGGCCGCCGCCGACGCCGGGATCGACGTCGAGATCGTCGACTTCAGCGACTACAACCAGCCCAACCCCGCCCTCACCGAGGGCGAGATCGACCTCAACCAGTTCCAGCACATCGCCTACCTGGCGCAGTACAACACCTCGGCCGACGCCGACCTCGTGCCGATCGGCGCGACCGCGATCTACCCGCTCGGCCTCTACTCCTCGCAGTACGACGACGTCGCGGACATCCCCGCCGGCTCCACCGTCGCGATCCCCAACGACGAGACCAACCAGGCGCGCGCGCTGCTGGTGCTGCAGTCGGCCGGGCTCGTCGAGCTGAAGGACGGCGGCGGAGTGCTCTCGAACGTCGACGACGTCCAGTCCTCCTCGAAGGTGGAGGTCACCGCGCTGGAGGCCTCCCTCACCCCGACGTCGCTCCCGGACGTGGCCGCCGCGATCATCAACAACGACTTCATCGAGAACGCGGGCCTGAAGGCCTCGGACGCGATCGCCCAGGACGACCCGAGCGACCCCGCCTCCCTGCTCTACACGAACATCTTCGCCGCCCGGGCCGACGACGCCGAGAACGAGACCTACACGAAGCTCGTCTCGATCTACCAGGACAGCCAGGACGTGCTCGACGGCGTCTCGGAGCAGTCCGGCGGCACCGCGGTCTTCCTGAAGACCCCGGCCTCCGAGCTGGAGACCTCGCTCGAGTCCGCCGAGACCGACATCTCCGCCGCCTCCTGACTCCGGCACCCGCGGCACCGCGCCGGTCGGGTCCTCCGCTCGCGGAGCTCCCCTCCGGCGCGGTCCCGCGCCTCCCCCGCAACAGAAAGGGCGCCCCGTGCCGCTCATCCGCATGACCGACGTGCGCAAGGTGTACCCCGGCGCAGGGCGCGGCGCCGCCCCGACCGCGGCCGTCGACGGCGTGAGCCTCGAGATCGAGGCGGGCGACGTCTACGGCGTGATCGGCTACTCCGGCGCCGGCAAGAGCACGCTCGCGCGCCTCGTCAACGCTCTGGAGCCCGCGACCAGCGGCAGCATCGAGATCGACGGCCGCGAGACCGTGGGCCTGCCCGAGCGCGAGCTGCGCCGGCTGCGCCTGGGGATCGGGATGATCTTCCAGCAGTTCAACCTGTTCGGCTCGAAGACCGTGTGGCAGAACGTCGCCTACCCGCTGCAGGTCGCGGGCGTCCCGCGCACGGAGCAGCGCGCCCGCGTCGACGAGATGCTCCGCTTCGTCGGTCTGAGCGACAAGGCGCGCAGCCACCCGGAGCAGCTCTCGGGCGGGCAGAAGCAGCGCGTCGGCATCGCCCGCGCCCTCGCCGCCTCCCCGCGCATCCTGCTGGCCGACGAGGCCACCAGCGCGCTCGACCCGGACACCACCGGCGAGGTGCTCGCCCTCCTCCGCCGCATCAACGAGGAGCTGGGCGTCACCATCGTCGTGATCACCCACGAGATGGACGTGGTCCAGCAGCTCGCGACGAAGGTCGCGGTGATGGAGTCGGGCCGCATCGTGGAGCGCGGGCCCGTCTTCGACGTGTTCTCGGCCCCGCGCGAGCCGGTCACCCGCCGCTTCGTCTCCACGGTCGTCCGCTCGGTGCCCTCGCCCGCGGAGGCGGCCGTGCTGCGCGCGCGCCACCGCGGCCGGCTGGTCACGCTCTCGTTCTCGGACGACTCCGCCTCCCAGGGCGACGTCTTCGCCGAGGTCGCGGCCGCCGGCGTGCCGCTCGAGCTCGTCTACGGCGGCATCACCGACGTCCGCGGGCGGGCCTTCGGCCACCTCACGGTCGCCCTCGACGCGCCGGACGGCGTCGTCGACTCCCTCCTCGCCCGCCTCGGCGGACGCGTCGCCCTCACGGAGGTGCCCCGATGAACGAGCTGATCCCGCTCCTGCCCAAGCTCGTCCAGGCGACCGGCGAGACGCTCTACATCGTCGCGCTGAGCCTCCTCTTCGGCGGGCTCGGCGGACTGCTGATCGGACTGGGCCTCGCGCTCACCCGCGGCGGCGCCCTCTACGCGAACCGGATGGTCCACGGACTGCTCAACGTGATCGTGAACGTGTTCCGGCCGATCCCGTTCATCATCTTCATCGCCGCGGCCCAGCCGCTGGCCCGGCTGGTGGTCGGCTCCGGCATCGGCACGGACGCCATCGTCTTCACCCTCTCGCTCGGCGCCGCCTTCGGCATCGGGCGGATCGTGGAGCAGAACCTGCTGACCGTGCAGCCCGGCGTGATCGAGGCGGCGCGGTCGGTCGGAGCGAGCCGGTTCCGGATCGTCCGCACGGTACTGCTGCCGGAGGCGCTCGGTCCGCTGATCCTCGGCTACACGTTCGTGTTCGTCGCCGTGATCGACATGTCGGCGGTCGCCGGATACATCGGCGCCGGCGGGCTCGGCAACTTCGCGATCCAGTACGGCTACCGGCAGTTCGAGCCGGTCGTCACCTGGGCCGCGGTGCTCGTGATCATCGTGATCGTGCAGCTGGTGCAGCTGCTCGGCAACGTGCTGGCCCGGCGCGTCCTGCGCCGCTGAGGCCGCCCCCGCACGAAAGCGGGACGCCACTCCGGTACGCGACACGCAAGGGTCGCTGTACCGGAGTGGCGTCTCGTGGAGGCCCGTCCGCAGAGGCGGGAGCCGTCAGTAGCGCGGCTTGCGCTCCGGGCGCTCGCTCGAGCGGCTCGGGCCGCTGGGGCGTGCGCCGCGGTCGGCGCCGGCGCGGCTCGGACGGCGGTCCGGCTTCAGCTCGATCAGCTGGCCGCTGATGCGGGTGTCGGCGAGGCGGTCGAGCACGTCCTGGGGCAGGTCGGCCGGCAGCTCCACGATCGAGAAGTCCGGGCGGATGTCGATGTGCCCGAAGTCGCCGCGGTTGAGGCCGCCCTCGTTCGCGAGCGCGCCCACGATCTGGCGGGGCTCGACGCGCTGGCGGCGGCCGACCTCGATCCGGTACGAGGCGAGGTTGCTGTTCGCCGGGCGCTGACGGCGCTCGGGACGCTCGCCCCGGTCGCCGCCGCGGTCGAAGCGGTCGCCGCGCTCGGGGCGGTCGCCGCGGTCGGGCCGGGAGTCGCGGTCCTCGCGCTCGCGACGGGCGAAGCGGGGGTCGTCGGGCGAGAGCAGCAGCGGCTCCTCGCCCTGCGCGACGATGGCCAGCGCGGCGGCGACGTCCGACTCGACCACGTCGTGGTGCTCGACGTAGTGGCCGATGATGTCGCGGAAGCGCTGCAGGCGCTCGGTGTCGGCGAGCGCCGCGGTGATCGCGTCGTCGAAGCGCGAGAGGCGGGTGACGTTGACGTCCTCGACGCTCGGCATCCGCATCTCGGTCAGCGGCTGGCGGGTGGCCTTCTCGATGGCGGCGAGGAGGCGGCGCTCGCGCGGCGTGACGAAGCTGATCGCCGCTCCGCTGCGCCCCGCGCGACCGGTGCGGCCGATGCGGTGGACGTACGACTCGGTGTCGATCGGGATGTCGTAGTTGACGACGTGGCTGATGCGCTCGACGTCGAGACCGCGGGCGGCGACATCGGTCGCGACGAGGATGTCGAGCTTGCCCGACTTCAGCTGCTCGACGGTGCGCTCGCGCTGGGCCTGGGCCACGTCTCCGCTGATCGCCGCCGCGGTGTAGCCGCGGGCGCGCAGCTTCTCGGCCAGCGTCTCCGTCTCGCTCTTCGTGCGGACGAACACGATCATGCCCTCGAAGTTCTCGACCTCGAGGATGCGGGTGAGGGCGTCGACCTTCTGCGGGTACGACACCATCAGGTAGCGCTGCGTGGTGTTGACGGAGGTCGTGGTCTTGTTCTTGACCGTGATCTCCTCCGGCTCCTTCAGGTACTTGCCGGAGATGCGGCGGATCTGCGCGGGCATCGTCGCCGAGAACAGCGCGATCTGCTTCTCGACGGGGGTGTCGGCGAGGATCGTCTCGACGTCCTCCGCGAAGCCCATCTTGAGCATCTCGTCGGCCTCGTCGAGAACCAGGAACTTCAGCTGCGAGAGGTCGAGGGTGCCCTTCTCGAGGTGGTCCATGATGCGGCCGGGCGTGCCGACGACGACGTGGACGCCGCGGCGGAGCGCGGAGAGCTGGGTGCCGTATCCCTGGCCGCCGTAGACGGGGAGGACGTGGACGCCGCGGAGGCCGGACGCGTAGCGCTCGAACGCCTCGCACACCTGCAGCGCGAGCTCGCGGGTCGGGGCCAGCACGAGGGCCTGCGGCGTCTTCTGCGAGACGTCGAGGCGCGAGAGGATCGGCAGCGCGAACGCCGCGGTCTTGCCGGTGCCGGTCTGGGCGACGCCGAGGACGTCGCGGCCGGAGAGGAGGGACGGGATCGTCGCGGCCTGGATGGCCGAGGGCGTCTCGTAGCCGACCTCCTTGAGGGCCTTGAGGACCGGGTCGGAGAGACCGAGGTCGGAGAAGGTGAGCGTGGGGGCGCTCTCGGAAGCGGTGTCGGCTTCGGGGGCGGAATCGGGGGTATCGGTGGACGCCATGGTGCAACGGTAGTGCTCCGGCGGCGCCGCCGTCCGAGGGAACCCCGAACGCTCGGGCGATCCCGACCCTCCGGAGGCGCCTCGAGCGCCCGTCACGGGGTGAAGTCGAGCAGCACCTTGCTCGAGCGCGAGGCGTCGCGGGCGAGCTCGAAGGCCTCGAGCGCGCGCTCCAGCGGCAGCACCTGCGTGACCACCGGCGCCACCGCGAGGCTCCCGTCGGCGAGCGCCGCCAGCACCTCGTCGATCTCGTCGACGAAGCGGAAGGAGCCGATCAGGCGCAGCTCCCGGGTGATCGCGAGCGAGATCAGGGCCGGCTGCTCGCCCGAGGGGAGGAGTCCCACCATCACGACAGTGCCGCCGCGGGCGGCGCCCCGGACGGCCGAGGCGAGGCCGCGCGGGCTGCCCGAGGACTCGAAGACGACGTCGGCCGCGACCTCGGCGATCGCGTCGGCGTCGGTCGCGCGGATCGTCCGGGTCGCGCCGACCGCCCGGGCGATCGCGAGGGGCTCCTCGGCCAGGTCGACGGCGACGATCTCGGCCGCCCCCGCCCGCTTCAGCACGGCGACGATCAGCGCTCCGATCGGGCCGCTGCCGATCACCAGCGCGCGACGTCCCGCCACCTCTCCGGCTCGCGAGACCGCGTGCCAGGCGACGCTCGCCGGCTCCGCGAGCGCCGCCTCCCGGAGCCCGAGGACGGCGGGCAGCTCGCGGAGCATGCGCGCCGGCAGCACCGCGTGGCGGGCGAACGCGCCCTGGGTGTGCGGCATCCGCGCGGCGCTGCCCAGATAGGTGCCCTCGGTCGCGAGGTTGGGGCGCCCGTCGGGCCACTCGCCGCGAGCGGTCGCGGGGTGCACGGCGACGGCCGCGCCGACCGGGGGTCCCGAGCCGTCCACCGCTGCCTCGACGACCGTGCCGACCACCTCGTGGCCGAGCGTCAGCGGCTCGCGGAGGATCGACTCGCCCGCGGCGCCGTGCGTCCAGGAGTGCAGATCGGAGCCGCAGATCCCGCCGTACGCGACGGCGACGAGGGCCTCGCCGGGGCCGCGCGGCGCGAGCGGCGCCTCCTCGACGCGGAGGTCGCCGGCGGCGTGGACGACGACGCGGGTGGTGGAGGCGGGGACGAGCGCGGTCATGCGGGTTCCGTTCGGTGGGTCGAGGGGTGGCTCAGACGACGACGGTCATGCCGCCGTCGATGAAGACGACCTGCCCGTTGACGTAGTCCGAGCCGTCGGAGGCGAGCCAGACGGCGGGGCCGATCAGGTCCTCGACGCGGCCCCAGCGCGCGGCGGGCGTGCGCCCGAGGATCCAGCTGTCGAACTCCTCGTCGTCGACGAGGCCCTGCGTCATCTCGGTGTGGATGTACCCCGGAGCGATCGCATTGACCTGGATGCCGTGCTGCGCCCACTCCGCCGTCATCGCGCGGGTGAGGTTGCGGATCCCGCCCTTCGAGGCGGTGTAGGGCGCGATCGTCGGCCGCGCGAGATCGGCCTGCACCGAGGCGACGTTGACGATCTTCCCGGCGCCGCGCGGGATCATCCGCTTCGCCGCCGCCCGGCCGACCACGAAGGCGCTGGTGAGGTTCGTGCGCAGCACCCGCTCCCAGTCGGCGACCTCGAGCTCGAGCAGGGGCACGCGGTGCTGGACGCCGGCGTTGTTGACCACGATGCGCAGCGGGCCCACCGCCTCCTCGATCCAGGCGACGCCCGCCTCGGCGGCCGCGTCGTCGGTGACGTCGGCGGGGAGCGCTCGCGCGCGGAGGCCGGGCCGAGACGTCCCGCTGCGCGCCGGGACGCCGGCGAGGGGCGGTGTCTCGGCGAGGGGCGGTGTCTCGGCACTGACGGGCAGCGGGAAGCCGGCGCCTCACCGCTGCCGGGCGCGTGAGCACGGCAGCTCGGCGGAGAGGCGCCGCGCGAGAGCAGCCTCCGCGCGTCGGCGCAAGGGCCCCCGCTCCGGGCGTCCCCGACCTAGCGTCGGTGGAACGGCATCATCGAGCGAAGGAGCACGACATGGCATCAGGAGTCGCAACGGTCTGGGTCCCCGTCACGGACATGGAGCGGGCGGTCGCGTTCTACCGCGACACGCTCGGCCTCGAGGTCAAGGACACCTCGGACGACTGGTCGGAGCTGGACGCCGGCGGGCTGATGATCGGCCTGAACGCCCGCGAGTCGGCCACGGTCGCGGAGCAGGGCGGGGCGGTCATCTCGTTCCAGCCCGAGGGCTCGATCGAGGACGAGCTGGAGCGCCTCACGGCGCGGGGCGCGTCGATCGAGGGCGAGATCAGCGACCACGAGTGGGGCCGCATCCTCCCCTTCAAGGACTCGGAGGGCAACGACCTCCAGTTCTACTCGCCGCCGCAGAGCTGAGCGGAGGGCCGCCGTCGAGGCGGCCGCGACGAGCGGCGGGCGGGCCGGAGCCGGAGGGCTGCGGTCCGCCCGCCGCTGTGCGTCGCGCGGGCGGTCGTTCCCCGCGCAGGTGCATCGCCCGGCCGGTCCGGTCCTCCGATCGTCTCTCCGCCGCACGTGAGGCCCTCCTCCCAGCCCGGCTCCGCACCTGAGGTTCTAGAATCAGCTGTCCGCCGCATCTGCGGAGCCCACATCCGGAGGTCCCCGTGCGTCGTCGACTGCTCCCCCTCGTCCCGGCCGCTGCCGCGCTCCTCCTGCTCGCGGGCTGCTCCGCTCCGTCGACCCCCGCCGGCGATGCGGCCACCGGCGGCGCGACGTCCTCGGTCGGCGGCTCCATCACGGTCTTCGCCGCCGCCTCGCTGAAGGGCGCGTTCACCGAGCTCGCCACGGGGTTCGAGGCCGCCGAGCCCGGCGCGCAGGTCGAGCTCTCCTTCGCCGGCTCCTCCGACCTCGCGACGCAGATCGTCAACGGCGCCCCGGCCGACGTCTTCGCCTCCGCCGACGAGCGCACGATGTCCACCGTCGCCGAGGCCGGGCTCGTCGACGGGAACCCGGTCGACATCGCCACGAACACGCTCGAGATCGCCGTGCCTCCCGGCAACCCGGCGCAGGTCGCCTCGCTCGCCGACCTCGCCCGGCCCGGGACCGCCACCGTCGTCTGCGCGCCGCAGGTGCCGTGCGGAGCGGCGGCCGCCGCGGTCGAGCAGGCCGCCGGGGTCGACATCTCCCCCGTGAGCGAGGAGTCGTCGGTCACCGACGTGCTCGGCAAGGTGTCCTCGGGCGAGGCGGACGCCGGGCTCGTCTACGCGACCGACGTCCGCGGGGCTGCGGGCTCGGTCACCGGCATCCCCTTCGCCGAGGCCTCGGAGGCGGTGAACACGTACCCGATCGCGGCGCTGACCGGAGCGGGCGACCCGGCCACGGCGGCGGCCTTCGTCGCGTACGTCGCCTCCGACGCCGGGCGCGCGGTGCTCGCGGCGGCCGGGTTCGGAGCGCCGTGAGGAGCGTCGCGGCGTCGGACGAGGGGTGCAGGACGGTCAGCGGGTCGGTCATAGGAGGGTCGTAGGACGGTCATCGGAGGCGCAGAGCCCCGGCCGCCAGGGTTGCTCGCGACGGACACCACGACCGACGAGGAGCACGACCATGACCCGCATCCCGGAGCCCCGCAGCACGCCCGACGGACCGGCCTACGAGGGCCGCCGGCTCGACCGCCCCGAGGAGGAGGTGGTCGACCAGGGCCTCCCGTTCGACGTGGGCACCCTCTTCTCGCGGCGCGGCGTGCTGACGCTGGTCGGCGCGGGGGCGGCGACCCTCGGGCTCGCGGCGTGCGCCACCGGAGCATCGGGATCCGCCCCCTCCGCCGCCGCGACCGCCACCGCGACTCCCACCGCGACCGCCACGGCCGGGGCCCGCACCGCGGTCGCCGGCGAGATCCCCGACGAGACGGCCGGCCCCTACCCGGGCGACGGCTCGAACGGGGTCGACGTCCTCGAGCGCTCCGGGATCGTCCGCAGCGACCTGCGCACCAGCATCGGCGGCGGCGCGACGGCCGACGGGGTCCCCCTGGCGCTCACTCTGACGATCCTCGACGCGGCGAGCGGGGGCGTGCCGTTCGCCGGAGCCGCCGTGTACGTCTGGCACTGCGACGCGAACGGGGACTACTCGATGTACTCCAGCGGCGTCGAGGACGAGACGTACCTCCGCGGCGTGCAGGTCGCCGACGCGTCGGGCGTCGTCTCCTTCGCCTCGATCGTCCCGGCCTGCTACTCCGGCCGCTGGCCGCACATCCACTTCGAGGTGTACCCGGGAGTGGACTCGATCACCGACGCGTCGAACGCGATCGCGACCTCGCAGGTCGCCCTGCAGGAGGAGGCGTGCACCGCGGTCTACGCCCTCGACGCCTATGCGGGCTCGGCCGCGAACCTCGCCCGGGTCGGCCTGGACTCGGACTCCGTCTTCGGCGACGACGGCGGAGCCCTGCAGCTCGCGACGATGTCCGGCAGCCCGGCGTCCGGCTACTCCGCGGCACTCACGGCGAGCGTCGACACCCGCACCGCGCCGACCGCGGGCGCCGCGCCCCGCAGCCGCTGAACCCCCGTCCTCCTCCGCGAGACGCCGCTCCGGTCCGCGACACGCCGACGGCGGCGTACCGGAGCGGCCTCTCGCGAGAGGGGAACGGGCGTCAGCGCAGGAGGCGGCGGGCGACGGCCACGGCGCCGAGGGCGGCGAGGACCCAGGGGCCGCCGACGAGCAGCGGGTCGAGGATCTGGTGGCGCACGTCGGTCCGGCCGCGGCGCGAGGCGATCGGGTGCGCGTGCACCTCGGCGAGCACGCCGCTCTCGGTGATCGGATCGTCCGGCCGCGTCGTGAGCAGCGAGCGGAGGTGCACCCCGGTCGACTCCACCCGGTCGCCCAGCACGAGCAGCAGCCAGTGCGCGTGGCGCCCCTCGCTGAACCGGTCGTAGGCGTAGCGGCGGATCGCGCCCGAGAGGCCGTGGAGGGGCTGCGCCGTGCCGAAGACGGCGGGCAGCTCGAGGTGCTCGATGCTCTTCTCGCGACGGCCGTGCGTCCGCATCCTCTCCGGGCGCTCCCAGTGCGCGCCCGACACGAGGTCGCTGCGCTCGCGGGGGAAGGCGGGCCGGTCGGCGGGATCGAGGTCGGCGCCCCAGCCCGGGATGCGGGCACGCAGCTCCTCGGCGGTCGGCACGCGGACGGGGCGGTCGGCGGTATACGGCACGGGATCCTCCTACGGGACGACGACGGTCTTGATGCAGCCGTCGAGCTTGGACGAGAACAGGTGGTACCCCTCGGCGATGTGCTCGAGCGGGATGCGGTGCGTGATCAGGTCGCTGGGCGTGATGTGCCCGGCACGGATGTGCTCGAACAGGCGCGGCCACTGCCGTGTGACGGGGGCCTGGTTCATCCGCAGCGTGAGGCCCTTGTTGACGGCGTCGCCGAACTTGACGGCACTCGCGAGCGGACCGTAGGCGCCCATCACCGAGACGGTGCCGCCCTTGCGGACGCCGTCGATCGCCCAGTTGAGCGCGATCGGCGAGCCGCCCTGCAGCTTGAGCTTGGCGCCAGTGACGTGCTGGAGGAGGTTCCCGTCGGCCTCCGCGCCGACCGCGTCGATCACGACGTCGGCGCCGAGCCCGCCGGTGGTCTTCTTGAGGGTGACGATGAGGTCGTCCTCCTCGGTGTAGTCGATGGTCTCCGCGAAGGCGAACTCGCGGGCCTTGGCGAGGCGGTAGTCGATCTGGTCGACGACGATGACGCGGCCGGCGCCCATCAGCCAGGCGGACCGCGCGGCGGCCAGGCCGACCGGTCCGGCTCCGAGCACCACGACCGTGTCGCCCTCGACGATGTCGCCGAGCTGCGCGCCGAAGTAGCCGGTCGAGAAGGCGTCGGTGAGCATCAGGGCGTCCTCGTGCGGCAGCCACTCGGGGATCTTCGTCGGACCCACGTCGGCGAACGGGACGCGGACGTACTCCGCCTGCCCGCCGTCGTAGCCGCCCGCCGAGTGCGAGTAGCCGTAGATGCCGCCGATCGCGGTGGCGTTCGGATTCACGTTGTGGCAGTTGGAGTAGAGGCCGCGGGAGCAGAACCAGCAGGAGCCGCAGTAGATGGTGAAGGGGACCATCACCGTGTCGCCGACGCTGAGGTTCTGCACCGACGAGCCGACCTCGTCGACCACGCCGATGAACTCGTGGCCGAAGGTGTGGCCGATCCGGGTGTCCGGGAGCAGCCCGTGGTAGAGGTGCAGGTCGGATCCGCAGATCGCCGCCATCGTCACCCGGACGATCGCGTCGTTCGGGTGCTCGATCCTCGGCCGGTCCTTCTCCTCCACGCGGACCTTGTAGGGGCCCCGGTAGACCATCGCGCGCATGCCGCCTCCTGTGTCATCGTCCGTTCAGCGTGCGTCGTGCTCCCGCCGGTCCTCCAGGGGGTTGCGCGCGCGGCCCGGGATCCCCAGCGTCCGTCCCTCCGCGTTCCTCTCCTCCCTCTCCGCGAGATGCCACCCGGATGCGCGGCACGCCGCAGGAGGCGCACCGGAGCGGCATCTCGTGGAGAGGGGACGGGCACTGCACAGGCTCAGCCGCGGACGTAGGATCGACTCCATGCCGCAGATACGGATCAGGGACGCCGCCGCCGCGCTCGGCGTGAGCGACGACACGCTGCGGCGCTGGATCGAGAACGGGACGCTCGAGAGCGCGAAGGACGCGTCCGGGAGACGCGTCGTCGACGGCCTCGAGGTCGCCCGGCTCGCCCGCGCGAACGCCGTGCTGCCGGAGGATCCGTCCCCGGTCGCGCGCTCGGCCCGCAACCGCTTCGTCGGGATCGTCACCGGCATCGTGATGGACACCGTGATGGCGCAGGTCGAGCTGCAGTGCGGTCCCCACCGCGTGGTCTCGCTGATGAGCAGCGAAGCGGTCCGCGAGCTCGGGCTCGAGCCCGGGTCTCCCGCGGTGGCGGTGGTCAAGGCGACCACGGTCATCGTCGAGACGCCGCTCGCCCGCGGCTGATGCGCACCGGGTCCGGCCTGCCGCGCTGGGTCGTGGCCGTCGCCGCGCTCGGCGCCCTGCTGGTGCTGCTCCCGCTCGCCGCGATCCTCGCCCGCGTCGACTGGCCGCAGTTCCTGCCGCTGATCACCTCCGACTCCTCCGTCGCCGCGCTCCTGCTGAGCCTGCGCACCTCCGCCGTCGCGACCCTGCTCTGCCTGCTGCTCGGCACTCCGATGGCCCTCGTGCTCGCCCGCTCGGCCTTCCCCGGCCAGCGCCTGCTCCGCTCGCTGGTGCTGCTGCCGCTGGTGCTCCCGCCGGTGGTCGGCGGGCTGGCGCTGCTCTTCACCTTCGGGCGGATGGGCCTGCTCGGCGGCGCACTGGAGGCCCTCGGCGTCCGCATCGCGTTCTCGACCACCGCCGTCGTGATCGCGCAGACCTTCGTGGCCCTGCCGTTCCTGGTGCTGACGCTCGAGGGCGCACTGCGCAGCGCCGGCGCGCGGTACGAGTCGGTCGCAGCGACGCTCGGCGCCTCCCCCGGGACAGTGCTCCGCCGGATCACGCTGCCGCTGATCCTGCCGGGCCTCGCCTCGGGCGCGATCCTCTCGTTCGCGCGGGCGCTCGGCGAGTTCGGGGCGACGCTGACCTTCGCCGGCAGCCTCGAGGGCACGACGCGCACCCTCCCGCTCGAGATCTACCTGCAGCGGGAGAGCGATCCGGACGCGGCGGTCGCCCTCGCGCTGGTGCTCGTGGTGGTCGCGGTGCTCGTGATCGGTCTCGCGCACGGCCGCTCAGCCCGGGGGGTGCCGCGGTGAGCCTGCTGCTGGAGGCGCGGCTCGCGGCGCGCGGGATCGACGTGCGGATCGACGTGGCCGAGGGCGAGACGATCGCGCTGCTCGGGCCCAACGGCGCGGGGAAGTCGACCGTGCTCGAGCTGATCGCCGGCCTCGTCCGCGCCGACTCCGGGCGGGCGACCGCCGGCGGCGCGCTGCTCTTCGACGACCGCCGCTGGACTCCTCCGCACCGCCGCCCCGTCGCCCTGCTGGCGCAGGACCCGCTGCTGTTCCCGCACCTCAGCGTGCGCGAGAACGCGGCGTTCGGTCCGCGCAGCGCCGGCGCCGGACGGGCGCGGTCCCTCGAGCGGGCCGAGCGCGAGCTGGCCGCCGCGGGCGTGGCCGACCTGGCCGACCGGCGCCCGGGGAGTCTCTCCGGCGGCCAGGCTCAGCGGGTCGCCCTCGCCCGGGCCCTCGCGACCGACCCGCGCCTCCTGCTGCTCGACGAGCCGCTGGCCGCGGTCGACGCCCGGACCGCCCCCGTCCTCCGCCGAATGCTCCGCGAGGTGCTCGCCGACCGCTCGGCGATCGTGGTCACCCACGACGTGCTCGACGCCTGGACCCTCTCCGACCGGGTTCTGGTGCTGCACGGCGGCCGGGTGGTCGAGGAGGGGCCGACCGCCCGCGTCCTCACGCGCCCGCGCACCGCATTCACCGCCGAGCTCGCCGGGCTCGAGCTGCTCGAGGGCGTCCGCACCGCGACGGGTCTGCGCACCGCCGACGGGCACGAGCTGTCCGGAGTCGCGGCCGAGCCGGTCGCGGTCGGCGCCGCGGTGCTCGCCGCGGTCCGTCCCTCCGCCTTCTCCGTCGGAGAGGGAGGCCTCCGCGCCGTGATCACCGATGTGGAGCAGCGGGGAGACGCGGTGCGGGTGCGCAGCGCGCTCCTGACCGCCGACGTCCCGGCGGCCGACGCGGCGCGCCTCGACCTCGCGCCCGGTCGCGAGGCAGGCTTCACCGTCGCTCCGGAGGATCTGCTGATCTACCCGGCGTGAGGGGCGGGCACGAGGAGACGGCTCGCCATCCGGCATGAATCCGTCCCTCGGACCGCCCTGTGCTCGACGCGAGGGACGGCGGGAGCGCCCGTCCCGTTACTCCGCCCCGCCGCCGTCCGCGCCGGACAGCGGGAGCCGCGCGCGCAGCCGCGCCCCCGCCAGCACGGGCGAGTCCGAGAGCTCCAACGAGCCCCCGTAGACCGCGAGCTGCCGCTCCAGCCGCGCCAGGCCCGAGCGCGTCGACCCCTCGACGAGTCCGCGGCCGTCGTCGTCGAGGGTGAGCACCACGACGCCCGCCTCCTCGTCGCCGCGCACCCGCAGCGAGGAGGCGCCGCCGTGCTTCAGCGCGTTGGTGACCGCCTCCTCCAGGAACCGGACCAGGAGCATCCGCTGGTCGAGCGGTGGCTCGGCGCCCTCGGCGGCGAGCGCCGGGATGCGGCCGAGGTCGAGGTCGACGGCGATCTCGGGAGAGAGGCGCGCGACGAGGTCGCGGACGGCGGGCACCAGGCCGTGGTCGATCTCGACCGGGTAGAGGGCGTGGCCGACCGCGCGCACCTCGTCCTCGCGGAGCCGGTCGAGCCGGGCGGCGATGGCGAGCAGCCGCTCCGAGGCCGCCTCGTCGGATGCGCTCGCGACCGCGTGCAGCTCGGCGGTCAGCACCACGAGTCCGTTCTGGAGGCCTCCGTGCAGGCTCTGCGCGACGTCGCGCCGCACCCGCAGCTCCTCCCGCTGCAGGGCCTGCACCGCCTCGAGCGCCTGCACGGAGGCGCGGGCGTGCTCCCGCTCCTTCTCGCGCACCCGCCGTGCCGCGCGCACGAGCAGGTAGCCGTAGGCGGTGATCAGCGCGATCACCGTGGATCCGACGACCAGCTCGACCGCGAGAGCGGGGAGGGCCGAGAGCGGGTAGACGCCGGTCAGCACCTGGAGGCAGCAGCGGACGAGTCCCATCCCCGCGGCGATGACCGCCGTCCGGGCCACGCGGGCGCCGCCGGTCGAGCGCTCGGGGCGCAGCACTGCGACCAGGGCGATCGCGAGCCCGATCGTCGACACGTTGACCAGGACGCGCGTCGTCACGTCGAGCAGCGGCCCCGGATCGACGCCCCGCAGCGTCCGCGACAGCATCCCGAGCGCGAAGACGGCCTGGAGCGCGGCCAGCAGCGAGAGGACGCCGCCCAGGAGGGCCATCGCTCCGAGGACGATGCGGTTGTCCTCGCGCGCGTCGCGCGGGCCGGCGCTCATCCGGTGTGCTCGAGGAAGAGGAGCGTCGCGTCGACCCGCGGGTTGCGCTCGCCGTCCGACCGCACGCCGAGGCCCGCGTAGACGGCGTTGACGTGGTTGTCGACCGAGCGGACCGCGATGCCGAGGCGCTCGCCGATCGCGGCGTTGGTCAGCCCCGATGCGAGACCCGAGAGCACCTCGTACTGGCGCGGGCTCAGCGCGGCGACCGGGGAGTCGCGGCGGGCCGCGCGGGCGGCGACCAGCGCCGGATCGAGCACGGTGCGGCCGTCCGCCGTCGCGCGGACGGAGGCGAGCAGCGCGGGGGCGGAGAGGGAGGAGGTCTTCGAGAGGTAGCTCCAGCCGCGGGCCTCGGCGCGGTCGAGGCGGAGGAAGCGGTGCATCGCGTCGACGGCCGAGAGCAGGACGATGCCCAGCCCCGGCGCGGTGGACCGCAGCCGGCGCCCGAGCTCGATGCCGTCCCCGTCGCCGAGCTCGATGTCGAGGATCGCCACGTCGAGCTCCGCGGGCCGCAGCACCGACCGCGCCTCCGTGGCGGATCCGGCCTCCACGACGCTCCGCACGCCCGGCACCGCGCGCAGCAGCGACGACAGCATGTGCCGGTAGAGGGGCTGGTCGTCGACGACGGCCAGCCTGAGCTCCGGAACGCCCCCCACGGATGTCATCCGCCGATCTTCACCCATGCTCCGGAGGTCGAGGCGTCCCTCGACCAGGGGTCGTCGCGCGGAGATCCGCGTCAGCTCGGGGCGGCGGCGGGCGCCTACCCCGTGAGCGGGGGGATCAGGAGTGACGGGGCGGGGTCGATGAGGCGGGTGCGGAGGGGCGTGGGGTGGGCTCCGGGAAGGGCGGTGAGGAGCAGAGCCGCACGCCGCTCCGGTTCGCCCGCCGCGCCGCGTCGGAGTGCCCACCGCGCCGCTCAAGACAGCCGGACGCCCGTCAGGGCGAGGCCCGCGGCGGCCGCCGCGACGGCGAGCGCAGCCGTGCCGACGCCGTACCCCAGGCCGGCCCGGCGAGCGTCGCGACCGGCACGACGCCCAACGGGGGAAGTGCGGCGCCGATCGCGGCGCGGGCAGCCGTGCCGACGGCTCCGCCCGCCGCGACGAGGAGGATCGCGGAGGGGCGCAGGTGGAGGGGTCGCGTCACTCCGCGAGGTCCCAGGGCGCCGGGCGCGACGGGTCGCGGTCGGCGCGCGGGACGACGAGCACGGGGCGGTGCTGACGGTGCGCGAGGTGGGCGGCGACGCTCCCGCTGAGGAACTCGGCGATGCTCGCGAGCACGCCCGCGTCGCGGGTGCCGACCACGATCATCCGCGCGTCGACCTCCTCGGCGACCTCGGCGAGCGCCAGGGCGGGCTCGCCCCGCGCCGCGCGCAGCGACCACTGCACGGTGCTGCCGTCCAGCTCGTGCTCGACCGTCTCGCGGAGCCCGGGCGGGAGGGACGGGCCCTCGCCGCGGTCGGCCGCGGCGCCGACGAAGCCGAGCGGGATGCCGCCGGTCATCGGATCGACGTACTCGCCGACGAGGTACGGATCGGCCGAGACCGACACGAGCAGCAGGGCGGCTCCGGCGTCGGCGGCGACGCGGGCGGCGGTGCGCAGGACCTCGGGTCGCTGGCCGTCGACGATGCCGACGAGGACGGGCCCGGTGGGGGTGGGTGCGGTCATGAGGAGCTCCTTCCCGGTTGCGCCCCATCCTGGCACCGCACGGGCGCGAGCGGTCGGAGCATCCGTGCCGGATCCGTCGTGATCGTTCCGTTATGCGCGGGCCTCGGGCTAGAGTGGCTCGTCGCCGGATCCCCACCGGCCCCCGACCCCCCGTCACCACCGTCATCCGAGGAGAACGCACGCGTGTCGAAGCCAGGCATTCCCACCCCTGAGGAGAGTGCCGGCACCCCGACCACTGCACCCCCGACCCGGCGCGAGGCCCGCGAGGCCGAGCGCCGTGCGGCCCGGACCGAGGCGGAGACGGGCGCGGCGACCGCCGGTGCCGCGGTCGAGGGCAGCGGATCGGACGACTCGCCCGCTTCCGCAGGCGCTGGCGACTCCGCGGACTTCATCGTCGACGCCGCATCAGCCGTGGCGCCCGCTCCGACCGTGTCGGTCGAGGTCCCCGCCGTCGCCTCCCCCGCCTCCCGGTCGATCCCGGCCTCTCCGCGTCGCGCGTCCGCCTCCCGCCCCGTCGCTCCCCGCGTCGCCGAATCCGCCCGGGCCCGTGGCCTCAGCCGCCGCGCCCTGGCCTTCGGGACGTTCTCGGTGGTCGGCGGCCTCTTCGCCACGGCCGCGATCCCCGCGTACGGCGCCCGCAGCTCCTCCGCCACCGCGACCGGCCGCGCCGCCGCGAACCGGGTCGGCCTCCAGAACCTCACCGTCTCCTCCGACGCCGCCGGCCAGACCGCCGTCCGCGACGCCTTCGCCGCACCGACCCAGGCGCAGCTCGACGAGGCCAGCCGCCAGGCGGCCGTGCTCTCCGGATCCAACGGCGGCGAGTTCTCGACCGTGCAGACCCGCGCGGTCGGCGACGACTACCCGTGGCCCTACGAGACCATCGACGACGACGGCGGCGGACTCTCGCCCCTCGGCTACTACTACCGCGAGTGCGTCGACTTCGTGGCCTGGCGCCTCAACCGCGACGTCGGCCGCACCTCCGCGCCGTGGAAGTACACGTGGGGCAACATCACCCCGCTCGGCGGCAGCGCCTACGAGTGGCCGGACAACTGGGCCGCGAAGGGCTGGGCGACCAGCAGCGTCCCGATCGTCGGCTGCGTCGCGTGGTGGACCTACAACCACGTCTCCTACGTGCAGAAGGTCAACGACGACGGCACCGTGCTCCTCGAGGAGTACAACTACGGCGGCAAGCACAGCTACGTGACCCGCACCTTCCCCACCGCGCAGGTCCCGCTCTTCCTGTACCCGCCGGTCCTGTAGGGGGCCTGTCCCCGTCGCGCCTCGGCGGGCGGAGCGTCGCAGTCCCGCTCCCGGCGCGCGTCAGCCGAGCGCGGCGAGGAGGATCGCGAAGGCTGCCGTCGTCGGATCGACGAGCGCCATGTGGTCGGCGTCGGCGAGCTCGTGCAGCTGCACGGCGGGGTGCCGGTCGGCGTATCGGCGGCTGTAGGCGTCGGGGACGTCCTCGTCGAGTACGCCGTGGATCAGCGTGGTCGGCTGCGGCGGCGCCGGCAGCTGCGCGGGGTCGGCGCCCGGGAGCAGCGGGAGGTCGCCGCCGAGGAGCTCCCCCACGGCGTCGTCGCTGAGGCGGTCGGCGGAGGCGGCGGCCAGGTCGAGCACGCCCGCCAGTGCCACCACAGCGGCGACGTGCGGCGACGGACGGGCGGCCTGCGACCAGACGGCGAGGTGGCCGCCGGCGGAGTGGCCGACGAGGGTGACCGGTCCGGCGCCGGGCAGCAGTGCCGGGAGCGCCGCGAGCACGGCCAGGACGTCGTCGCCGGTGCCCGGCCAGCCGCCTCCCGGGTCGCCCGTGCGCCGGTACTCGGGGAGGAGCACGTCGTGCCCGCGGTCGGCCAGCGCCGCCGCGAGCGGCCGGGCGTGCCGCCGGTCCCACCGCGCGCGCCAGAACCCGCCGTGCACGAGCACGACCGGCCGGCGCGCCCCGCCGGGCGCCCCGCGGAAGACGTCCGCGATCTGCTCCGGAGCCTCCCCGTACCGGCGCACCTCGTCCGGCTCGCGCCCCTCCGACTGCTGCATCCCCCCAGTACCTCCCCGCGAGACGCCACGTCGGTGCGCCCGGCACGGCGTGTCGCGTACCGGAGCGGCATCCCGCGGAGAGGGAGGGGACCGCGTCAGGACTCGAACCAGCCCCGGGGGTGGTGGTCGGCCGTGAGGGGCGTGCGCGGCCGGGTCGGGCGGGCCCAGCGGACGGCGTTCGCCAGCACGCGCCGGATGTCCGGGTGGTGGTAGACAGGGTAGTCCTGGTCGCCGGGCGAGAAGTAGAAGACCTTCCCGAGGCCGCGGGTGTAGGTCACACCGGAGCGGAACACCTCGCCGCCGGTGAACGTCGACAGGAACACCGTCTCCTCCGGCACCGGGATGTCGAAGTACTCGCCGTACATCTCCTGCTCGGGGATGATCAGCGGGCTGGGCACGCCCTCGGCGATCGGATGCGTGGGCGCGATCGTCCAGACCAGCTCGCGGTCGCGGTCGTTGCGCCACTTCAGCGAGCAGGTCGTGCCCATGAGCGCCTTGAAGATCGACGAGTAGTGGCCCGAGTGCAGGACCAGGATCCCCATCCCCTCCTGCACGTGCCGCAGGACCCGCTGGACGACCTCCTCCGACACCTCCTCGTGCGCGATGTGCCCCCACCACAGCAGCACGTCCGTCGTCGCGAGCGCCTCCTCGGTGAGCCCGTGCTCGGGCTCGGGGAGCGTCGCGGTGCGCACCGAGACGGCGTCGCCGAGCGACTCCGCGAGTCCGTCCGCGATGACGCGGTGGATGCCGTCCGGGTAGTGGCGCAGCACGGTCTCGTCGCCGCGGGTCTCGTGGCGGAACTCGTTCCAGACGAGGACCTCGATCGGGGAGCTCATGCGACCGCCACCTCCTGCTTCTCGGCGGCGGAGCGGTAGATCGCGTCGACCACCCGGCTGCGGTGCAGCGCGTACTCGCCGTAGTGGCCGGAGTAGCGGGGGCCGCCCGCGGGCGCGTCGGCTCCCGAGGCGATCGCCTCCAGGAACTCGGCGATGACCGAGCGGTGGTGCCCGGCGGGGACCTTCACGTCGGGGTGCGAGACGGTCGGCGCTCCGGCGACCTCGGAGTAGAGCGTCAGAGTCCCCTCCGTGGCGTAGTCGGCGACGTGGAGGCGCGCGCCCCCGGCCGAGCCGAGCAGCTCGACCTCGATGTCCTCGTCGACCTTCGAGTAGCTGGCCCAGGAGGCGTCGAGCTGGAGCGAGCGGCCGTTGTCGAGGCGCAGCAGGGCGCTCGAGAAGTCCTCCACCTCGAACGCGTGCGTGCCGGTGGCGGCGACGCCGTGCGGGCGCCCTCCGCGGCCGGAGCGGCCGATCTCGCCGTACGCGACCGCCGAGACGCTGGTCACGCGCGGCTCGTCGAGCAGGTGCAGCGCGATGTCGAGCACGTGGGAGCCGAGGTCGATGAGCGGGCCACCGCCGGCGAGCTCCTTGCTGGTGAACCAGGAGCCGATGCCGGGGATGCCGGTGCGCCGCTGCCAGCTCGCGCGGGCGTGGTAGACGTCGCCCAGCGGCGCGTCGTCGAGGTAGTCGCGGAGGAAGGCGACGTCGGCGCGGCGGCGGTGGTTGTACGCGATCTCGAGCACCCGGTCGTTCGTGCGGGCGGCCTCGACCATCTCGGCCGCCAGCTCGGCGGTGGTGGCGAGCGGCTTCTCGCAGAAGACGTGCTTGCCGCTCGCGAGCGCGGCCACGGCGATCGGGTGGTGCAGGTGGTTCGGGACGCCGATGGAGACGACGTCGAGGTCGTCGCGGGCGACGAGGTCCTCCCAGTCGGCGTAGAGGTCGGGGACGCCGCGGGTCGCGCCGAGTTCGTGCAGGCGCGCCTCCTCCTGGCCGGCGAGCGCGACGACGCGGGCGCCGGGCAGGGACTGGAAGGCATCGAGGTGGGTGGTGCCGGCGAAGCCGAGGCCGACGACCCCCACGCGCAGCTCAGTGGTGTTCTCTGTCATGCGCCGAGCCTACTCGAATCGATTCGAGCACTCCACGGGCGGCGTGGCTTCCCGGAGCGCCGGGCAGGCCGAGCGTCAGGCCGCGAGGCGCGCCTCGAGCGCGGCGAGCGATGCGCGCAGGGCCGGCGCCTCGAGGGCGTCGCCGTCGGCGGCGGCGTGCGCGGCGGCGAACGCCTGGACCTGGCGGTGCAGCTCGACGCGGGTCCCGCCGCGGGCGACGACCGCGAGCCGCTCGGCGAGGCGCACGCCGGCGCGGACGACGAGCGGCTGCTCCATCGCGTACGAGCGCAGCGCGAGGAACACGTCGGCCAGCAGCTCGCCCGCTCGGGGCCACGGGACGACCAGGCGGACGACTCCGTCGGCGTCGGAGTAGCGGCCGCGCGCCTCCGGCCGGCCGCAGAGGTCGACGAGCGCGCTGGTCAGGGCCTCGACGGCGCCGACCGCGGTGTACGGGTCGTTGGTGCCGGTCGCGAGCCCGCGGACTCCGATCTCGACCACCTGCTGGACGGCGTAGCGGAGGTCCTGGTGCGGGGTGCGCGCGTCGGCGACGACGACCGCGGCGACCGCCTCCTCCTGGGCGACGGACCCCTCCAGGACCTCGAGCACCGGGTCGCCGACGAGGACGTGGTCGCCGGGCAGCGCGAGCACCCGGAGCCGCGTGTCGCCGCGACGGGCCAGGGCGACCAGCCGCTCGACCTCGAGCTGCTCGACGTAGCCCCCGCGCACCGCACACAGCACGACCGGCTCGCGCCCCGCCGGCGGCAGGGCCTCCTCCGCGAGCAGGGCCTCCTCCGCGTCCACCGGCTCCTCACCGTCCTCCGGATGCAGTCGCTCGATCACGTCGACGAGCTCGCCGAGCACCCGCTGCTGCAGCGTCGTCACCTGCACCGACAGCGCGATGTGGTGGATGAAGTAGACGAGCACCGCGACGTCGCCCACCGCGAGCAGCACCGAGAACGAGACGGCCACCACCGGCACGAACGTCAGCGACGCGTCCTCCTCGGTGTGCACCGCGCGCAGCACGATCAGCGAGTACAGGAACGTGGACGTGAGCACCGCCAGGACGACCTGGTTGCCGCGGTCGGCCATGAAGTTGCGGACCAGCCGGGGCCCGTAGGCGGAGGACGTGGTCGCCAGCACCGAGATCGTGATCGAGAACGAGGTCGCGGCGACGCCCAGCATCGTCCCGCCGATCGCCGAGAGGATCGCCCGGCCGCCGGTCGGCGACAGGTCCTCGATCAGGGGGATGTCGCTGACGCCGGCGCGGACCAGCAGATGGTCGACCTCGACCAGCCCGAGCGCCAGCCCGACGGCGAGGACGCCGAACAGGGCCGGGAGGAACCAGAAGGATTCGCGGAGGTGGAGGAGCCGGGAGCGCATCCTCGAAGGCTAGAGCGGCGCCTCCTCGCGGGCTGCGCCGCCGCGGAGGCTTGCGCGCCGGGCCGGGACGTGCCGCGGTGCCTGCCGCCAAGGCGACGTCGCGTCAGGGCCGTCCGCACTGCGGGGGCGTCGTCGCGACGGACGCCGGACGCACCGGAGGCGCCGACCCCCGGGGATCGGCGCCTCCGCAGGGCGTCAGGTGACGTTGATGAGCGTGCGCTGCCAGCCGGAGGAGCCGTCGGGCGCGACCGGCGCGCGGTCCTCGATCTGGACCATGCCGTTCTTGTCGACCGCGCGGACCGCGACGTAGTGCGAGCCGGGCTGGGCGTCCCAGTCGACGAACCACTGCACCCAGGTGTCGAGGTTGACCGGGGTCGAGAGCGTCGCCTCCTGCCAGTCGCCGTTGTCGATGCTCACCTCGACCTTCTCGATGCCGATGCTCTGCGCCCAGGCGACGCCCGCGATCTTGAGAGCGCCCGAGGTGACGGGGACGCCGATCCGCGGGGTGTCGATCCGCGAGGACATCTTGATGGGGGCCTCGGCGGAGTAGCCGCGCGGGGTCCAGTAGGCCTGGTCGGCCTCGAAGGTGGTGACCTTGAGCTCGGTGAGCCACTTGGTGGCCGAGACGTAGCCGTAGAGGCCGGGCACGATCATCCGCACCGGGAAGCCGTGCTCGAACGGGAGGGGCTCGCCGTTCATGCCGACGGCGAGGATCGCGTCGAGGTTCTCGTCCGTGACCGCGGTGATCGGGGTGGACGCCGTGTAGCCGTCGCTGCTGGTGGAGAGGAGCATGTCGGCTCCGCTCTGCACGCCGGCCATCTTCAGCACGTCGCGCAGGGGGACGCCGAGCCACTTGGCGTTGCCGACGAGGTTGCCGCCGACCTGGTTCGAGACGCAGGTGAGGGTGATGCCGTACTCGTCGAGGCCCATGTCGAAGATCTGCTGGAGGTTCAGCGTCACCTCGCGGTCGACCATGCCGGTGATCTTCAGCGACCAGGCCGACGGGTCCAGGTTGGGCACGGTGAGGGCGGTGTCGACGCGGTAGAAGTCGGCGTTCGGCGTGTAGAGCGGGGTGATGCCCTCGATGTCGAGCTCGGCGCCCGCGGGGACCGAGACGGTGCTGCGCGGGGACGGCAGGCGCAGGGCGTCGCGGACGCCGGCGAGGGAGGAGGTCGCCGCGTTGACCAGGCGGGCGCCGGTGCCGACGACGGCCGCGCCGACGGCGGAGATCAGCGCGATGCGGAAGAAGCCGCGGCGCTCGAGGGCGCCCGGACGGGCCTCGGAGGATGTTCCCCTGGCCTCCGAGGCCCGGGCCGCACGCCAGCCGCGCAGGCGCGTGAAGAGGAGGTGCATGACGACGACGGCGACGACGAGTCCGACCAGCGTGGGCACCGCGGCGAGCGGCGACGCTCCGGTGCGGGTCACGATGGCGGCGATCGAGAGGCCGCCGGCGATCACGAGCAGCACCTGGCCGAGCGGCGGGCGGACCAGCTGGAGCACTCCGGCGATCGCGGCGGCGACGACGACCGCGGCGCCCACGCTGCCGAGCAGGAAGGTCTTGTCGTTCTCGCCGAACGTCTCGATCGCGAACTCCTTGAGCGGGCGCGGGACGATGTCGACGATGAAGGCGCCGAGCGCGAGCACGGGGCTCGCGGTGCGGGCGACCGCGAGGGCGATGAGCTCGGCGACGGCGAGGAGGACTCCGCCCGTGACGATGCCCGCGAGGGCGGCGAGCAGGAAGTAGAGAGCTCGATGCTCGCGCACGGGTGCCGCTGTCTGGTTCATGGAGGAGAGTTTTCTCCCGCGACCTGCCGTTTCCCAGGGTGTCCCTGGTTTGGTCGTGTAGGCGCCTTTTTCATAACGAACAGGTAACGCACAGCGGCGGCATCTCGACGGGATCACCTCTCGCTCGGCCCGCTGCCGGGCCTCACCGCGCGCGACGCCCCCGCCGGAGGACCGCCGCGTTCGCGGTGACGATGAGGGCGATGCCGATCCATCCGGCCGCGCCGACGTCCTGCCCGAGCACGACCGCGCCGATGAGGGCGGCCAGGACGGGGTTGGCGCTCATGAGCGTCCCGAACACGCTCGCCGGGAGCCTCCGGAGCGCGATCACGTCGGCCACGAACGGGACGGCCGTCGCCAGGACGCCGGCGCCGACCGCCAGGAGCACGGTGCCCGCGTCGGGGCGCGTCGAGACGAGCGTCCAGACGGCGACGGGCAGGAAGACGGCGGCGGAGATCCCGGTCGCCGTGGCGGTCCCCTGCGCTCCGGGCAGACGGAGTCCGATGATCCGGTTGAGCAGGATGTACGCGGCCCAGCAGCACGCGGCCGCGAGACCGAGCGCGATCCCCACCTGGTCGGACGATGGCCTCGGCCCGGCGATCGCGACGACGCCTGCTCCGGCGACGAGGGCGCAGAGCGCGCTGGTCCTGCTCCGGGAGCCGAGGAGCGCGACCGCCAGCGGCCCGCAGAACTCCAGGGTCACCGCCAGCCCCAGCCCGATGCGGTCGATGGCCGCGTAGAGCGTGAGGTTCATCGCTCCGAACACCACGGCGAGGAGCAGGACGGGCCACCACTGCGCGCGGGTCAGGTCGCGGATCCGCGGCCGGACGACCGGGAGGAGGATCAGCGCGGCGACGATCTGCCGGACGGCGACCACTCCGACGGATCCCAGGACCGGGAAGGCCAGAGTACCGGAGGCCGCCCCGAGCTGATTCGAGAGGGCGCTCGCGAGGGCGGTCGCGACGCCGACGGTCCGGCCGTCGCCGGGGAGCTGCTTCGTCATGCCGGAAGTCTGCGAGCCGTCCGGCCCCGGCTCACAATGCGTCATCGGCCCGATCGATGCGGGAACCGCATGAATAGGATTCGGTCATGGAACTGGAACTGCGCCACCTCCGGTCGTTCGTCGGCGTCGTGGATGCCGGGACCTTCACCGACGCGGGGATCGACCTCGGCATCTCCCAGACGGCGGTCTCTCGCAACGTCGCGGCGCTCGAGTCCGTCCTCGGACGAAGGCTCCTCCACCGGACGACCCGCAGCGTCGAGCTCGCGCCGGCGGGCGAGCGGGTGCTGCGGCACGCCCGCCGCGTCCTGGCCGTCGTCGACGACCTTCGCGAGGAGGCGGCGGCCGGGACGGACACGATCCGGATCGGGTACGCCTGGTCGGCTCTCGGCGAGCACACCCAGGAGTTCCAGCGCCGCTGGGCCGCGGCGCTCCCCCGCCACGAGCTGCAGCTGATCCGCTCCAACACCCCCACCGCGGGGCTCGCCGAGGGCTTCAGCGATCTGGCGATCCTCCGGCGCGGATCCCCGGCTGCGGACGTCGAGTCGGCTCTGATCGGCACCGAGAAGCGCTACTGCGCGCTGTCCGTCGACGACCCGCTCGCCGCGAAGCGTACGGTCACCCTCGCCCAGGTGGCGACCGCTCCGCTGGCGCTCGACGACCGGACCGGGAGCACCCGGCTCGACCTCTGGCCCGAGCACGACCGGCCGCGGATCACCGTCCCGACGACCGACGTCGACGACTGGCTCACGGTGATCAGCAGCGGCTCCGCCCGCGGAGTGACCGCGGAATCGACGGTGAGCCAGTACCGACGGCAGGGCCTCGCCTACCGGGTCGTCCGCGACGCCCCGCCGGTCCCCGTGCACGCCGCGTGGATCCGGAGCGACCCGCCGCCCGTCCTGGGCGACGTCATCGGGCTGCTCCAGGGCCTCTACCGCACCTCCGACTGACGACGACGGCCGCCGGGGGCGATCCCCGGCGGCCGTCGTCGTCACGTCACTTGCAGGTGAGAGCGGAGTACGCGGCCTGCTTCGTGGTGGTCACCGATGCTCCGTCCACGGTCGCCGTCGCGGTCACCGTCGCCGAGCCCGCGGCCACCGAGGCGGCGCGGGTGGTGAAGGCGTGCGAGGCGCTCGACCCGGGAGCGATCCCGGTGAACGCCTTCGAGCCCCAGGCGGAGCCGAGGGTGATCGCCGCCGGGACCTTCGCGTCGTTCCGAGCGGAGACCGTCACCACGACCTTGCCCGCCACGCAGCGGCTGGTGGCCGTCACGGTGGTCGGCACCGTCGCCGCGGAGGCGCGGACGATGGAGAGGCGGTAGGTCGCTGTCGTCGTGTGGTCCTGCGCCGACGACTCGACGACCACGCTCGTCGTCCCCGAGGCCGCGAGCGGCACGGTGCGGCGGACGGTGTCGTCGATCAGCACGCCGTCGACCTTCACCAGGCCGCTGGGCACGGCCGGGTCCAGGTCGAGCGAGACGCTCGTCGTACCGGCCGGCACCGTGAGCGTGTGGTCCCTGACCCCGGCGGCGAGAGCCGGCGAGAGCGTCCCGACGTCGGAGGAGAGCTTCGTCAGCTCCGGGTCCGCAGCGTAGGTGGTCGACTCGGTCGTGTAGACCCCGAAGACACCGCCGACGTAGCTGGATCCGGTGCCCTGGAAGCGCACCGTGACGACGGGGATCTTCTGCCCCTTCGCGTCGAGCACGTACTTCCCGCTCTGGTCGCGCTTGTAGCTGTCCTTCGCGGCGAGACCGCTGAGGATCGACGCCGGGATCCGGTCGTACTGGACGTACCAGCTCGTCGCTCCGGCCGCTCCCGAGACCACCTCGGTCTTGAGCTTCACGTCGTTGAGGTAGACGTCGAAGGTGCGTCCCGCGTCGCCGCCGTAGTAGCGGACCCCGAGGTAGTTCGCCGGCAGAGCCGGGTCGACGATCATGTCGTACTGGAAGTACGCCTCCGCCGAGCGCTCGCCGTCGCGGTACCCCTCGCCGCGCCAGGTCCCCACCGAGGACCGCGCGGTCTTGTAGTTCTTGTCGGCCTCGCTGTTGTTGTTGTCGAAGGAGGTGAGGGAGTCGATCGTCGTCTCGTCGACGCGCAGCTGCTCCTTCTGCGTCCGGATCAGCTCCTGGGCCGCGGCCGAGTCGGGCTCGATCAGGGTCATGTAGGTCGCGTAGCGGGCGTTGTAGAGGCTGTAGTACGGAGTGAACACCCGGGCGGCGGACGCGGCGTCGACGTTCTTCATGCCGAAGCGCATCGTCGTGCGGCCGTTGCCGTCCGCGCCGTCGGGCAGGCGGACCAGGTTGCCGCGGACCGCGGACTTCCAGGCCGCGGAGTCCGCGACGACGACGTTCGAGTTCACGGACTTGTCGGCCGTGCCCATGCGCACCAGGACGCCGGCGACGTAGGACGCCTCGACGTTCGAGCGGTTGAGCTCGGTCGCCAGCAGCACCGGTCCGTAGCGGAACGCGGTCCAGTCGGGGTTCTCCGTGTCCGCGACCGCGCTGACCGCGGCGGGCAGCTTCCAGGTCAGCACGTCACCGGCGGCGACGGCGACCGAGACGTATCCGGCCTGGGCCGTGACGGCACGGACGGCACCGTTCACGGTGAGCGTCGGCGCTCCGTCGATCCAGGACGGCACGCGCAGCTTGAGGGTCGTGTCCGCGGCCACGGCTCCTCCGGCCAGCGCTTCGACCCTCAGGGTCGCCGTGTCCGTGCTCGGGATGTCCGCCGTCTGGGTCAGCCGGAGGTTGTTCGCGGAGGAGCGGAGGACCGAGGAGCGGAACTGGTTCACGAAGACGGTCTTCGGCTTCTCGAAGTAGATCGAGTCGCCGAGCTTGGTGAAGCTCTCGATACCCGAGCCGTGGTCGCACCAGAACTCGTCGAGCTCGTGCCCGAAGACCTTGGCGTAGCCCGCGGTCTGCGGCTGGAAGTAGGTCACCATGCCGGTGTCCGGGTTCTGCACCGAGAGGACGCCGTTGATGAACGTCTCCTCGTAGAAGTCGGCGTACTTCACGTCCTCGGTCACCTGGAACAGCGCCCGGGTGAGCTTGAGCATGTTGTAGATGTTGCAGCCCTCGGAGGTCGAGTTCTCGCCGTAGCCGGTGGTCTGGCCGTTCGTGGCGTACTCGTACAGGGTGCCGGGGGCGTGGAAGTGCTCGGACTGGCTGTTGCCGCCGTTGGCGTAGGTGTGGGTCTCGTCGACCATGCGCCAGAAGTTCTCGGCGGCACGGCGGTACATGTCGAGATCCGACTTCTCCGCGGCGGTGAGCGTGGCGTAGAGCGCCGGGTCGTCGGTGAAGACGCGGTAGCGCTTCAGCGCGCCGATCAGCTTCGGGACGGTCGTGTTCGCGTGCAGCCCGTTGAGGACGTCCTCGTTGTTCGCGAGCTTCTGGAACAGCGCGGTCTCGTCGAAGTACTCGGCCGCGCGCTTGTGGGCCGGGTCGTGCGTGGTCTCGTACAGGCGGTAGAGCGCCTCGTTCATTCCGCCGTACTCCGTGTTCAGGAGCTGCCCGGGGTTGGCCTGGCGGCCCGCCCAGGCGGTGATCCAGCTGCCGAAGCCGCCGGCGACGGTGAGCGCCTTCTGCGAGACGGCGTCGGGCGCCTGGTCGTGGGCGTCGAGGAGGCCTGCGAGCACCTTGTGCAGGTTGTAGAAGGGGACGAGCAGGCCGTCGCCGCCCGAGGGGAGGTAGCGGGTCGGGAACGGCGAGACGTAGCCGGCGTTCGCGGGGTCCTTCAGCGCGTAGGCGTCCTGGACCTTCTTCAGACCGTCGACGGAAGCGGTGAGCTTCGCGAGCAGAGCCGCCTTGGTGGCCGCGTCCTCCTCGGTCGCGTAGGCCTGCGAGAGCGCCGAGAGGTAATGGCCGAAGAAGTGGCCCTGGAACCGGGTGCCGTTCTCGCGCTCCCAACCCCCGTATCCGCCGCTGGTGGTCGGCGTGAGCCCGGCCTCGCGGTAGAAGGAGTAGAGGAACATCTCGGGGTCGAGGCTCAGCAGGTACTCGACGGTCTGCTGCTCCCCGTTCTCGAGGTAGGGGTCCTGCACGGAGACGTCGGAAAGGCCGGCCTCCAGAAGGTAGTTCGACGTCTTCACTCCCCGGGGCTGCACCTGGAGAGTGTAGGTCTTCGTGACCGCGGTGCTGCCCCCGTAGGTGGCGGAGCCGGTGAGGACGACCTGCGTCGCGGAGCCGGTGGGCGGCGTGACCGCGGCCGTGCCTCCGCTGATCGCGACGGTCGCCGGGTCGGAGGAGGTCCAGCTGAGGGCGGACCCCTTCGCGCCGACGGTGGGCAGGGTGAAGCCGGTGCTGGTGCTCGCGGGCGGGGCGACCAGCTCGAGGTCGGCCCGGGCGATGCTCGCGGGGTCGAAGGAGGGGTTGCCGGCCTTCGTCAGGGCGACGACGTCGGTGGTGGTCGCGACGCCGTTGTAGAGCGCGTAGTCGTCGAGCAGGCCGCGCAGGTGCGCGCCGTTGTACTGGGGGCCGTTGAAGCCGAGGGTCTTCGTCGAGGTGCTCTCGGAGCCGAGGACGCCGGATGCGGAGGAGGACGGCGCGGTCTTGACGACGGCGGTCTGCTTCACCCCGTTGCGGTAGAAGGCGGCGGCCTTGGTGCTCTTGTCGTACGTGGCGACCACGTGCGTCCACTCCCCCGCGGGGAAGAAGCCGGAGCGGGCGGTCTCGACGGCGACCTTGTACGGCTGACCGCCGGACGGGCCGATCGAGAGGGCGAGCGGAGTGCCGTCGCCCTCGGAGGTGAGGTACCAGCCGTCGGAGTTGTAGGCGGTCTTGTTCCAGGTGAAGACCTGCTCACCGGTCATCGCGCTGGTCGGCTTGTACCAGAACGAGACGGTGAGGTCGGCGGGCTGCAGCGCCGCCGCAGTGCCGAGCGAGATCGCGTTCGATCCGGTGAACTCGAACGCCCGGCCGTTCAGGCCGGTGCTGTAGGAGGCGGTGCCCTTCTGCATCCCGAGGGCGGTACCACGACCGCTGGTGTCGGCGAGCGACCCGTCGAACGGGAGCTCGAGCACCTTCGCGGCGTCGAGCGAGGTGGTGGGGGCGGCCTGAGCCGTGGGGCCGACCGACAGGAGACCCGCCGTCAGCGCCATCACCGCCACGGTGGCCAGGGGGAGTCGTCGTCGCATTCGTGAGGCCTCTCGTCGTTGAGAAATCCGGCCCAGGGGGGCGGGCCGCCTCGAATGTTACCGTTAACAACTGTTTTCGGTGAGGTTTCGGTGAGAGGACTGACAGGGTCCTCGGGTGCTCAGCGGCGCCGGTCCAGAGCCGCCCGGAGGTACGGAGCGGTGCGGCTGCCTGCGGCCTCGGCGACCTCCTCCGGAGTGCCCGTCGCGACCACCGAGCCGCCGGCCCGGCCCGCTCCCGGGCCGAGGTCCACGACCCAGTCCGCGTCGGCGACGACGCGCATGTCGTGCTCGACGACGATCACCGTGTTGCCCGCGTCGACCAGGTGCTGCAGGTGCTCGAGCAGGCGGTCGGCGTCGGCGGGGTGCAGGCCCGACGTCGGCTCGTCGAGCAGGTAGAGCGTGTCCCCGCGCTGGGCGCGACGCAGCTCCGAGGCGAGCTTCACCCGCTGCGCCTCTCCCCCGGACAGCTCGGGCGCCGGCTGGCCGAGCGAGACGTAGCCGAGCCCCACGTCCACCAGCGCGTCGAGGTGGCGGGCGACCTCGCGGTCCTCGGCGAAGGCCTCGCGCGCATCGGCGACGCTCAGCGCGAGGACGTCGGCGATCGTCCGGCCGCCCAGGGTGACCTCGAGGGTCTCGTCGTTGTACCGGGTGCCGCCGCACGCCGTGCAGGGCGCCTCGACGGTCGGGAGGAACAGCAGCTCCACCTCCACGGAGCCCTCGCCCTTGCAGACGGGGCAGCGCCCGCTGGGCAGGTTGAAGGAGAAGCGGCTCGCCGAGAAGCGGCGGCGCTTCGCCTCCGGTGTGGCCGCGAAGAGCGTCCGCACCCGGTCGAACAGGCCCGTGTAGGTCGCGACGTTCGAGCGCGAGGTCCGGCCGATCGGGGTCTGGGTCACCTGCACCACCCGGCGCAGGCGGTCCGCGGGCCCGGAGGCGGTGCCGCGGGTCGCCGCCGCAGCCGCGTCGAGCAGCGGGTCCGCCTCCCCGCCCTCCTCGGCCGGCGCGTCCTCGGCGACGTCGGCGCGGAGCGAGGCGCCCAGCAGATCGGGCAGCGCCTGGTTCACGAGCGTCGACTTGCCCGATCCGGAGACGCCGGTGACCGCGGTGAGCACCCCGACCGGGAACGCGACGGAGAGGTCGTCGAGGGTGTGCCGCGAGACGCCGGCGAGCTCGATCCACTGCTCCGCGGTGCGGCGGGAGCGCAGCGGCGCCGGGTCGCCCTCGGGGAAGAGGTAGCGGCGGGTGACGGAGTCGCGGGCGCCCGGCAGGCCGTCGAGCGGGCCGGAGTAGACGACGGTGCCGCCCCCCGACCCCGCGCCCGGGCCGATGTCGACGATCCAGTCGGCCTCGCGGATGACGTCGAGGGAGTGCTCGACGAAGAAGACGGTGTTGCCGGTCGCCCGCAGGGTCCGCAGGATGCCGAGCAGCGCCTCCGTGTCGGCGGGGTGCAGGCCCGTGGACGGCTCGTCGAGCACGAAGACGACGCCGAAGAGGCGCGAGAGCACCTGCGTCGCGAGGCGCATCCGCTGGAGCTCCCCCGAGGAGAGTGTCGGCGTGGAGCGGTCGAGCGAGAGGTGGCCGAGGCCCAGGTCGACGATCGGCGCGAGGCGGGCGACGAGGTCCTCGACCAGCCGCTGCGCGGCCAGGCGGGTCTGCGGAGCGTCGTCGGCCGGGGTCCAGCCGGGCTCCAGCACGCGCCGCGCGACGACGACCAGCTCCTCGAGCGGGAGCGCCGACAGCTCGGTGATGTCGAGCCCCTCGAAGGTGACGGCGAGCGCGTCGGGCTTCAGCCTCAGGCCGCCGCACACCGGGCAGGCGACGCTGACGACGAACGAGGCCGCGCGCTCGCGCATCCGGGCGCTCTTCGAGCCGGCGAAGGTGTCGAGCACGTAGCGGCGCACCCCGAGGAACGTGCTCATGTAGCGCGGCTCGTCCCCGGCGGCCACGGAGGCGCGCACCTCCGCGGGCGAGCGGTCGGTCCACACGGGAACCTGCGGGGAGTCAGGAGTGTGCAGGATCCAGTCGCGGTCCTCCGCGGGCAGGTCGCGCCACGGAGCGTCGATGTCGTGTCCGAGCGAGATCAGGCTGTCGCGCAGCTGCTTGCCGTGCCAGGCGGTCGGCCAGGCGGCGAGCGCCCCGTCGCGGATCGAGAGGGAGTCGTCCGGCACCATCAGCTCGTCGGGGACGTCGTAGACCCGGCCGATGCCGTGGCAGCTGGGGCACGCGCCCTGCACGGTGTTGGCCGAGAAGTCCTCTGCGAGCAGCATCGGCGCGCCCTCGGGGTAGGCGCCGATGCGCGAGAACACCATCCGCACCACGCTCGAGAGCGTCGTCGCACTGCCGACCGTGGAGCGGGCCGAGCCTCCGGAGCGCCGCTGCGGGAGGGCGACGGCCGGCGGCAGGCCCTCGATCGAGTCGACGTCCGGCACGCCGACCTGGTCGATCAGCCGCCGCGCGTAGGGGGCGACCGACTCGAAGTAGCGGCGCTGCGCCTCCGCGTAGAGCGTGCCGAAGGCGAGCGAGCTCTTGCCCGATCCCGAGACCCCCGTGAAGGCGACGAGGGCGTCGCGCGGCACGTCGACGTCGATGCTCCGGAGGTTGTTCTCGCGGGCGCCGCGCACGCGGACGTGGTCGAGGGGGTCGGTGGTTCCAGGCGCGCTCATCCGTACAGCCTGCCGTGCCGGGATGTGGGGCGGCCGCCGCGGAGCTCCGAGGCGCTCGACGCCGAGACGGCCCGCTCCCGGCCGAGGCACCGCGGTGGGGCGGTGTCTCGGCGGGGGCGGGCCGTCTCGGCGTCAGCGGCGCGCGTGCGTCAGCAGGTGCGCGCCGGGTAGGCCGCGGTCAGGGCGCCCGCGGTGAGCGAGGCGGCCGGGACCGAGGCCTGACGGGTGGTGAAGGCGGCCGAGGCGCTGGCGCCGGGGGCGGCGGTCAGCGTCTGCGAGGCGCCGAACGGCGAGCGGATGACGACCGAGAGGGGCGTCGTGCCCGTGTTCTTCACCACTCCGGTGAGGACGACCTTGCCCGCGACGCAGCGGGTGGACGCGGTGAGCGTCGAGGTCGGTGCCGTCACCACCACGGTCGCGGTGACCGTGATGGCCGTGGAGCTCGAGAGCCGACGGTCGGCGGCGTCGTAGGCCGTCGATCCGTTCGCGCCCACCCACTGGTTGTCGTTCGCACCGATCGTGCGGACGACTCCGGTGACGGAGTAGCGGCCGGGCGCCGTCGCCACCGCGGAGGTGTTCCAGGTGACCGGCTGCGAGGCGGTGCCCCGGTTGTAGGCGAGCACGACGTCGGCGCGGGCGGGCAGAGCCGCCGCGGCGTCGGTGCCGGAGGCGACCGTCACCTCGCCGAGGTCCGAGCGGACCGCGGAGGCGGCGTCGGCCGAGCGGACCTCGGCGTACTGCCCCGCGGTCAGCGAGACGATGCCGCCGTGCTTGGTCGACGAGGCGAGCGAGAAGCCCGGGTCGGTGAGCTGGGTCCAGCCCGTGTCGAGGTCGTTCGTCACCATCGGCTTGTAGCCGGTCGCGGGGATCACGTCGACGTACAGGTACCAGGTGTCCTCGCCGTGGTCCTTGAACACCGCGGGGCCCTCGACCCCACCGGGGTTGCCGCCGGACCACACCGCGCCGATGCGCGACTGGATCTGCGTCCACGAGGTCGTCGGCAGCCACCAGGTCGCCGAGGTGGTCGACTCCATGTAGATGCCCTTGCCGGTGCCGTTGTCCTTCGAGATCCGGTAGGTCGTGCCGGAGTCCTGGATCAGCGTGGTGTCGATCGTGTCGGCCCCGGTGTCGATGAAGGTGCCGCCGTACGAGTAGGTGGCCTGCGTGAAGTCCGTGGTCGCTCCCCAGAGCACGCGGGAGGATCCGGTGCCCGGCGTGTGCGCCGCGGTCGGGTAGACCGTCGAGGACCAGTAGACGACGAACGCGCCCTTGCCGGGTCCCGCGTAGTCCGGCACCCACGTGGCCTCGGGAGCCCACATCATGCCGGCCTCGAGCTTCTTCGTCCCCGCGGCGTCGAGCGCCACGTCGAACTGGCGGACGTCGCTCCACGACACGAGGTCGCTCGACTCCCAGACGTTCATCTTCGTGCTGCCCTTGGTGGTCCAGTAGCACCAGGTGTCGCAGGTGCTGGGGCCCCGGTCGCCGCCGAAGACGCGGAGGTCCGTGGCGATGATGTAGTACTTCTTCGTGTCGGGGTTGTATGTCAGGTACGGGTCGCGGACACCGGTGGTGCCGAGGTCGGAGGCCAGGATCGGCTTCGCGCCGTTGAGCGGGTCCCACTTCTCCGGGTCGTCGCCGCGGGAGACGTCGAGGTAGATCTTCTCGGCGTAGCCCTGGGAGTCCTCGACGAAGTGGACCATCAGGTAGCCGTAGGGGGTGTCGACGCCGACCTGCGGCTCGACCGTCACGGCGATCGAGCGGGTCTGCACGATTCCGCGGATCGACGCCGTCGCGGTGAGCGACGAGGTGCGCGCGGCCTGGCCCACGGCGGGGCGGTCGGCGCTGAGGGTGCGGCCGTCGGCCGAGACGCGCAGGGTCGGGTCGCTGGAGGACCAGGTCACCGCTCCCCCGTAGTCGGGCAGGTTCGTGGTCGAGTCGTCGACGGTGAGCGGGGCGACCCCGGCCAGCACGGCGGCGGCGATCGGGGAGAACGTGGAGGCGTGAGGCTTCGCGTCGACGCTCGACACGGCCACCACCTCCGCCCCGGTGAGCGCGCGGTCGTAGACGCGGAACGCCGAGACCTCGCCCGTGTAGAACGGGTCTGGGTACGGTGCTCGGCCGATCGTGTTCAGCGACTGGTCCGCCACCGACGAGGGGCGCAGAGCGGTGGGCGCCGAGGCGACCTGGACGCCGTCGACGAAGAACGAGATCGTGCCGGCGCTGCCGTCGATCACCGAGGTGAGGCTGTACCAGCGGTCGGCGGTCAGGGCGGAGGCGCTGCGGGCGTTGTTCTCGCCGTTCCCTCCGCTGGTCGTGATCGCGGTGCGCACCCGGTCGCGGACGGACGCGAACCAGTACTGGTTCGTGCTGTCGCTGCCGATGTTCCACAGGAAGTGGAAGTTCGAGAGCATCGACGCGTCGGCGCGGGTCTCGATCGTGACGGTGGCCGACGAGCGACCGGTCAGCAGGTTCGCGGGCAGCTGCACCCAGGGGGCGGTGGTGCTGCTCTTGGGGCCGCCGGTGAGGCGGAGCGACGTGCCGGTCCAGAGCGCGTCGGTCGCATTGCGGACGGTGGCGGCTCCCACGCCTCCGCTCACGGTGTTCGGGACCGTGCTGCCGGTGGTCTGCGTGAACCGGTAGTCGGCGAGGAGGCCCTGCTGCGGGATCACGGCATCGGCCGCCTGCGCGGCCGGAGCCGGGGCGACGAGGCCCGCGAGCAGCACTGCTCCGAGGCCGAGCGCGGCGAGCGCTGCGCGCAGCGGCGCTCGCCGCGCGGGTGTGGTGGTGGGGGGCATGGTGCTCCTTCAGTGGAGTGGTGCGGTTCAGGGAGGGGGAGAGGATCTCGGGGTGCCGAGCCCTGCTGGGTCGAGCAGCGCCGTCAGGGGCGTGTCGGAGCCTGTGTGCGGAGCACGAAGGGCTCGATACGCCGCCGGGCGGCTGCTCGACCGGCAGGGAGGGGCAGCTGCTCGACCGGCACGAGGGATCAGCCGCCGGGGTTCGTGTCGGTGTACCCGGTGGTCGGGGCGGTGGTGCCGAGTGCCGCGAGGGTGGGCGCCTTCCGCATCACGACGGGGTTGCCCGGGCTGTCGCGACCATGGAGCAGTCGCCGTCGTGGAACTCGATCGCGGGGTCGGCGGTGTCCGGCGCGATCGGGTCGGTGGAGGTCGGCTTGTCGAGGGCGACGGCCGGGGAGGCGGCGGTGAAGGGCAGCGGAGCCACCGCGGCGAGGAGGATCAGCAGCCCGGCCGTGTGGCGGCGCCGGAGCCCCGCGGATCGGGGGAGCTCGGCGTCGACGGGCGTCGATGCGGTCGTCATCGTGACTCCATCGTCAGGGGCGGCGTGGGGCCCGGAGGCGCACCGTGAGCGGCGCGCCCCCGGGGGCGGGGGGGGCTGCGGAGAGGCGCCGGAGGGCGCCAACAGGAGAGGCCCGGTGGACCTCGGAGAAGAACTCGCCGTGACTCGCAGGATCCGGCGCGACCTCCACCTCGAGGCCTCCGACGCCGCCAGCTGCACGGTTTGTTCACGGTAACAGGGCGTCTGCGCAAACTCAACGGCCCCCGTGAGCGGGGGTGGCATCACTTCACGGCGCCTGCGGTCCGCGCGGTCGCTCTCGTCACGGAGGAAGGATCCGCGGCGCCCCGTGGAACGGCGCAGGCGACGTGGGCCGGATCGGACGTTCGTCGTGAGTCGTGATCAGCACCGCCGTCCCGAGCCGCCGTCCTCTTTCTTCCACCGCCGCTCGCGCCTCCGCCGCCGCTGTCAAGAGGGGAGAGACGGTCCGCGCCCCTCGCCTAGGGTGCCGGGATGCCCCGCACCCGGACGTCCCGCGCCGCCCTCGCCTGGCGGGAGGCGGTCACCGGCTCGCGCCTCATGCTCGCTCTCAAGACGGCGCTGGCGGTCGGCATCGCCTGGGCCGTCGCGCCGCTCGCTCCCGGAGTCGCGGAGCAGTACCCGTACTACGCGCCGCTCGGCGCCCTCGTCAGCATGTACCCGACCTTGATGGGCTCGGTCCGCACCGGACTGCAGACCCTGCTCGGGCTCGCGGCGGGGATCGGCCTCGCCGCCCTCGTGGTCGTCACCGTCGGACCGACCTGGTGGACGATCCCGCTCGTCGTCGGGATCGGCGTGGTCCTCTCGGGGACGGGGTGGTTCGGCGCGGGCCGCGAGTACGTGCCGATGGCGGCCCTCTTCGTGCTCATCATCGGCGGGGCCGACGCCGAGGACTACTCCCTCGGCTACCTCGTGCAGATGGCGGTGGGCGTGGTGGTGGGGCTGCTGGTGAACGTGGTCGTCGCCCCCGGGCTCACCGTCGAGGCGGCGTCCGCCCGGGTCGACGCGTTCCAGCGCGAGCTCGCGGAGCACCTGCGCCAGCTGGCCGCCGCGCTCGAGGAGACGTGGCCGCCCGAGCACGAGGCGTGGGCGCGCAACGGCGAGGAGCTGGCCCGGACGGCGGAGGAGGTCCGCGCGGCCCTCGCGGACGCGGACGAGAGCCGCAAGGGCAACCCGCGCGCACTGCTGCACCGGCGCGACTCCCGACCCGACCACCTCCGCCTCGAGACGCTCGACGCGATCCTCTTCCACGTCCGCGATCTGAGCGGCGCCCTCGCGGACACCATCTGGGAGCGGCCGGGCGCGCTCCCGTTCGATCCGGCGCTCGGCCCGCCGCTGAGCGAGGCCTGCCGGGCGGTCGCTGACGCGATCGACCGCGACGACCGGGGCTCTCCCGCGACCCACCGGGCGATCGGAGGCGCGGCCCGTGCGATCCGGCACCTCGTGCAGGTCGTCGACGAGCGGACCGCCGCGACCTCCCGGACCCTCGGTCCCGGTGTCCTCGCGGCCATGCACCTCCGCCGCGTCCTGGTGCGCCTGCAGCACGACGGCGCGGAGCCGCAGGAGGAGTGAGGTCTGGCGCCTCCCGCCCCATACTGATATGGTGATGGGACATCAGGAGGACGGGGACGACGTGGAGCGGACGGTGACGACGACGAGCCTCCGTGGTCGCACGCCTGAGCGGGTGACCACGGAGGCTCGTCTGGCCTTCGGGCAGGCGCTACTCGCAGACGAAGAAGGCGACCTCCACGTAGCCCATCGTCTGCGAACGGGTGTCGACGTCGGAGTTCTCGACGGTCACGCCGGACGCGGCGAAGCTGCTGCCTCCTGCGCCCGTCGACGCGTTGGCCGCGTAGGAGCCGCCACCCCGCACCCACAGGGAGGTGCCGCCGCCGGCACCGCCGAAGTAGCCGCCGCCGCCACCACCGGACGCATAGGTCACCTGGCGGCTCGCGTTCGTCCTCGCTGCGCCGGCACCGCCGTCGCGCCCGGAGCCCGGGCTGCCGAGAACCGTCTCGGTCACGTTGACCGTCGTCACACCGGGCTGCCCCGGCCCGGTCTGGCTTCCGCCGGTGCTCGGGGCCTGCTCCGTGGAGCCGGTGCTGCTGTCCGCGCGCGAGACGGCGCTGTCGTAGCCGGAGCCGCCGACGGGACCGCCGGACCCCGCGTTCGGCCCGACGCGGGCGGACCGGGTGAAGTCGTTCGAGGTGAAGCCGGCTGCGCTACCGCCGCCGCCGCCCGCGATGACGAGCAGGGAGCCCGCGGCGGTGATCCCGCTGGCCCCGCCCCCTCCTCCGGAGCCGATGTAGCCCGGAGTGCCCGGAGCCCCGCCGTTGCCGAGCCCCCGGCCGCCGGCCTGGTTGCTGCCGCCCGAGCCCGCGGTGATGACGATCTCGGACGCTCCGCCGAGCGCGTCGACGGGGATGGTGCCCGTCACCCGCGCACCGGCGCTGGTGACGTCCGACCCGGTGCGGACGCCGCCGCCGTCTCCGCCGACCGCCGTGAAGCGGACCCACTGGGTTCCCGCGGGCACGGGGATCGTCCGGGCCGCGAGCGCGGTGGTCGAGGTGGCGTCGATGCGCTGCGCGTCCTGCAGGGCGCACTGGGGGGCGGTCGAGGCCGACGCCATCGGAGCGGCGATCGAGGCGGCCACAACAGGAATCGCCCATGCGGCGCCCTTCACCACGGTTCGGCGCTGGGTCAGACGATCGGGGGCGCCGCTCGGCGTGCTGGTGTCTTCGTTCTGCATCGGAGTCCTTCTGTCATCGTGCACCCCTGGGTATCGGGGGCAGAGTCGGGTGAGAGGCGCGGGAGGATGCCCGTGCCGCTCCGACAGAGTCGCCTGCTCCGCGACGGGGCACGCCGCTCGAGGCCGCTCTGGCGCGAACCTGCCCTGAGGCGGCGCGCCGCGCCTCCCGCGCCTCATCCTCAGCAGCTTCTCCGCACCGCCGACCAGTCGTGCACGACGTCGCAGATGCCCCGTCGGACTCGCCGATACGGACCCTCCGAGCGGGCGGCCCGACTCGCGAGCACCCTGGACCGAGCGGCCCGGAGAGCCCGCGACGGGCGAGCGCAGCACCCGACGTCAGTCCGGCGCCGGCCCGCGACGGCCGAACGGGCAGCCCGGCGTCAACCCGGCGTCACGCCCCGACGGCCGAACGGCCAGCCCGGCATCAGCCCGGCGTCAGCCCGGCGTCAGCCCGCGTCGGCGAGCAGCGCCTCGCGGTCGAGCCGCTTCGCGTAGCAGCGCTCGGCTCGTCGCCCCAGTAGCCGTAGCCCGCGATCGGGTCGTAGCCGGCGCTCGCGTAGAGCGCCATCGCCTCCGGCTGCTCCGTGCCGGTGACCAGTCGGAGCAGCTCCACGCCCTCGCGGGCCGCCAGCCGCTCGACGCCGGCGAGCAGCACGCGGCTGAGCCCGCGGCCCCGCGCGGCGCTCACCACGAACATCCGCTTGATCTCGCCGATGCCGTCCTCGACCGCGAGCGCCACGCAGCCGACGAGCCCGCCGTCGACCTCGAGCAGCAGGGTCGGAGCGTCGGCGGGCGGACGCGGACCGGTGTCGTCGCCGCCGTAGCGGGCGAGGAGGTCGGCCTCCTGCAGGGCGAAGAGGTCCGTGGCTGCCGGGTCTCCGGCCGTGGTCTCGATCAGGCGGTGCACGGCACGATGCTACGGCGCGGCGGCGAGCCCCGCGGCGATCCCGGTCAGCTGCTCGAGCACGACCCGCACGGCCGAGCGCTCCAGCGTCTCGGGCCGGGCGAGGCAGTCGATGTGGCGGCCGAGCCCCGGGATCCCGAGCGGCCGCAGCACCACCTCCGGCGTGCGCCGCAGGTCGGTCGTGTACCGCGGCAGCAGCGCCACGCCGTCGCCCGCCGACACGACCGCCGCCGCGACCAGGAAGTCGTTGATCCGGTGCGGGATGCGCGCGTCGCCGCCCGCGAGGACCGCGATGGCGTCGATCGCCCGCTCCAGGGGGAAGCCCTCGTGCACCGCGACCCACTCCTCGTCGCGGAGGTCGGCGGGACGGACGACGTCCTTCGCGGCGAGCGGATGGTCGCGCCGCAGCGCGAGGTCGAGCGGCTCGAAGAGGAGGGGCGTGGAGCGCACGGTCCCGGGCCACTCGGCGCTGCCGGCGAGCCGGTGCGCGACGACCAGGTCGTGATCCGCGGTCAGCCCGGCGAAGGCGCTCTGCGCCACGTCGAAGTCGGCGAGCGCGACGCCCGGCCGACCCGGTGCGCGCAGCGCCTCCAGCAGCGGGCCGAACATCGCCAGCCCCGCGCTGTGGAACGCGGCGACCGAGACGGTGCCGCTCGGCTCACCCTCGAAGTCCGCGACCGCCCGGGCCGCGCGCTCGAGCGCCACCTCCACCTCGACCACGGCGGCCGCGAGAGCGCGGCCGGCGGGGGTCAGCGCGGTCCGGCGCCCGTCGCGGAAGGTCAGCGCCGTCGGCGTGCGGCGCTGCAGCGCGCTGATCTGCTGCGAGACGGAGGAGGGGGACACCCGCATCGCGGCGGCGACGGCGGCGATGCTCCCGCGCTCGCCGAGCTCCCGCAGAGCCCTGAGCTGTCCGAGTTCCATGAGTTCCAACTTACGCGTCGGCGAAGAAGATGCAGTCTTGTCCTTCGGGTCTCCGTGCCGCCACGATGAGCCGTGCGCGCTCTCCTCTCCCGCTTCCGGGTCGACCTCCTCCTGCTCGTGGTCGCCGCCTCCTGGGGCTCCACCTACTTCGCGGCGAAGGAGCTCGTCACCGACTCGAGCGTGATGGCGCTGCTCGGCTCGCGGATGACCCTCGCCGCCCTGTGCCTGGCCGTGATCGTCGCGGCGCGGCGGCACCGGATCACCGCGGCGGAGTGGCGGGTCGGCGTGACCATCGGGGCGCTGCTCGCAACGATCTTCGCGCTCGAGACCTACGGCATCGCCGGCACCTCCGCCACCAACGCGGGCCTCATCATCAGCCTGACGATCGTGATCACGCCGATCCTCGACTCCGCCGTCTCGAAGCGCCGGCTCCCGGGCCGCTTCCTGCTCGCATGCCTCGTCGCGGTCGTCGGGGTCGCGCTGCTCGCGGGCAACGGCTCCCTCCGCCCGCTCTCCCCCGGCGACCTGCTGATCCTCGGCGCGGCCGTCGTGCGGGCCGTGCACGTCACGTCGATGCACCGCCTCTCGGCGCGGGCGCCGATGGACTCCCTCCGCCTGACCACGGTGCAGCTCGGCACCTGCGCCGTCGTGTTCAGCGCCGCGTCGCTCGTCGTCGGCGTGCCGATCCCCGAGTACGTCGCGGGACTCGACTCCGTGGGCGCCGGCCTGTTCCTCTACCTCGTCCTGGTCTGCACCGTCTTCGGCTTCCTCGTGCAGACGTGGGCGGTCCGCCGCACCTCCCCCTCCCGCGTCAGCCTCCTGCTGGGCACCGAGCCGGTGTGGGCCGCGGTCGTCGGAGTCGCGCTCGCCCGCGACCCGATCGCGCCGGTCGGCTTCCTCGGCATCGCGCTGATCCTCGCGGGCACGGCCTGGGGCCGCTCCCTCGAGCAGCGGACGGCGCCCGACGCGCCGACCGCGGTGGCCGCTCCGGAGGCGCTGCTCGCCCCCGAGCCGGAGGACGAGCACCGGCGTCCCGTCGAGCGGTAGCCGGGTCAAGGGACTCGCGTGCGGCGCCCCGATGTGGGGGGATCGGATCGGGAGGCGTCCGCCGCGGGCGCCGCCGGAGGAGGATCCATGTCGCTCAGCGTGCTGTTCATCGGCGGGACGGGCATCATCAGCGCCGCCTGCGTCCGCGAGGCGCTGCGGCTCGGCCACGACGTGACCGTGCTGAACCGGGGGCGGACGTCGCTCCGCCCGCTGCCCGAGGGCGTCCGCGAGGTGCAGGCCGACGGCCGCGACCGCGACTCCGTCACCGCCGCCCTCGGCGACAAGACCTTCGACGCCGTGATCGACTTCGTCGCCTTCACGCCCGAGCACGTGCAGCAGGACATCGACCTGTTCGCCGGCCGCACGGGCCAGTACGTCTTCATCAGCTCGGCCTCGGCCTACCAGAAGCCGCCGCGCAGCCTCCCGGTCACCGAGTCGACTCCGCTCCGGAACCCCTACTGGCAGTACTCCCGCGACAAGATCGCGTGCGAGGACCTGCTCGTGGCCGAGTACCGCGCGAGCGGCTTCCCGGTCACGATCGTCCGCCCCTCGCACACCTACGACCGCACCGCGCTGCCCGTCGACGGAGGCTGGACCGTCGTCGACCGGATGCGCCGCGGCCAGGAGGTGGTCGTCCTCGGCGACGGCACCTCGCTCTGGACGCTCACGCACGCCGACGACGTGGCCGTCGGCCTGGTCGGCCTCCTCGGCGCCTCCGCCGCGATCGGCGAGGCCTTCCACATCACCGGCGACGAGACGCCGACCTGGGACGAGATCCACCACGACCTCGCCGCGGCGGCCGGAGTCGAGCCGCGCCTCGTGCACGTCGCCTCCGACGCGATCGCCGCCGCCGACCCCGAGCTCGGTGCCGGGATCGTCGGCGACAAGGCGCACTCGATGGTGTTCGACAACGCGAAGATCCGCCGCCTCGTCCCGGCCTACTCCCCCTCGGTGCGCTTCCGCGACGGCGCCCGCGAGATCGTGGAGTGGTACGACGCCGACGAGTCGCGCCGCGTGGTCGACGAGCGGATGAACGGCCTGTTCGACGCGCTGATCGAGCGGTACCGGCCGCGCCCGCTGTGAGGGTCGGGCGGAGGGGGTGCGCGAGTCCGCCGGCTCCGCCCCTCCCGGCCGCTGCACCCCGCTCGGCTCCTCCACCTGCGCCGGCGCCCCCGCTCAGCCGATCGGCTCGAGCCGCACCAGGAACCCGCCCGGCACTCCCGGCTGCAGCTCCTGGTACTCGGACGGCACGCGGTAGGCGCCCTCGCCGACCGCGGTCACGGTGAAGGCGTCGTCCGTGCGCGTGCCCGCGAGGAAGACGGTGTAGACGTCGGTGCCGTCCTCGGCGGTGCGCTTCCCGGCCGCCGCGCCGACCCAGCGGTGCCCGCCCGGATCGGCCGTCGCCGTCTCCCCGAGGGTCGCGTCGATCGCGGCCGGGTCGACGCCCGCAGTGCGGATCCCGTCCTGGCACTCGCGCCAGACGCCCGTGAATCCCGGGTCGGGGTCGGAGTAGCAGAACATCATCGACCCGTCGGGCGCGACGTGCAGGTCGCCGTAGCCGCCGACCACCGGCCCGGAGACGGGGGCGGTCGTGGGCCCGGTCGTCGGCTCGGGGTCGGCCGGCGCGGTGCACCCGGCGAGCGCGAGGACGAGCACCGCCACCGCTCCCGCTCGCCACCTCATGTGCGCAACCTACTGGAGCCGCGCCCCCGCCCGTCCGTGTGCCGAGCCGGGAGTCCGCCGGGAGCCGGACCGCCCTCAGACCAGCCGGCGGCCGCTGAAGCGGTCGACGGGGGCGTCGTGCCGCATCGCCCGCTCGTACATCCGCCGGAACGGCTCGGTGAGCACGCCGTTCGTCCGGTCCAGCGAGTCCTGCCAGGCCACGATCTCCCCCAGCTGCGCGGCGAGATCCGCACGGAGGGCCGCCTCGTCGACGGTGGTCGAGACGCCCTTCGAGACGACGACCCGGCCCGCGACGATCACGGTGTCGATCGACGAGCCGTTCTCGGAGTAGACGAGCTGGTTCTCGAGCCGCTGGCGCGGGGTGAAGTTCAGCGTCTCGAGGTCGTAGACGACGAGGTCGGCCTGCTTGCCGACCTCGATGCTGCCGGTGACGTCGTCGAGCACGGCGCTGCGCGCGCCTCCGATCGTGCCGGCCGTGAGCACCTCGGACACGGTCGGCCAGGTGGCGATGTCCGGATCCGTGACCTTGTGCAGGAGCGCCGCGGCCTTCACGACGTCGAGCATGCGCGGAGAGTCGCTGCTCGAGCAGCCGTCGGTGCCGAGGCCGAGGTTCACGCCCGCGTCGTGCAGCGCGCGCCACGGGGCGATGCCCGAGCCGAGCTTGAGGTTCGAGATCGGGTTGTGCGAGACGGACGTGCCGGCGGCGGCGATCCGCTCCATGTCGGAGTCGGTGAGCCAGATCCCGTGGGCGAAGGTCGTGTTCGGGGAGAGCGCGCCGATCCGCTCCATGTACTCGACCAGGGTCGAGCCGTAGGACAGCTCGCCGGTCACCAGCTGCGTCTTCGTCTCGAGGACGTGGATGTGGCACTCCGCCCCGTGCTCGAGCGCCAGCTCGGTCGCCCCCACGAGCAGCTCGGGCCCGCAGCGCTGAGGAGCGGACGGGGCGACCATGTAGCGCAGCCGCCCGCCTCCCCTCCCGTGCTGGGTCGCGAACGCCTCGCGACTGAAGGCGAGGTAGCCCTCCGTCGTCGGGCGCGACGCCGACCGCGCCTGGTCGAGGATCTCCGCGGGCACGTACTCCTCGAGGAACGGCATCGTCTCGTGGAAGGGCCTGCTGATCACGTGGCCCGAGATGTTGGCGCGGACTCCGATCTCGTCGTACGCGTCGAAGACCGCGGCGAGCTGCTCAGCGTCCTGGTCAGGGTTCTCGAGCACGTCGTCGACCAGGGTCGTGACCCCGGCCTTCAGCGATTCGAGGGCGAAGAGCGACGAGCGCAGCCGCACCAGATCCGGAGCGACGCGGCTGTTCCCGAGGATCGGGTACGACAGCAGCATCCACAGCTCGAGCGGCAGGTTGTCGTAGCGGCCCTTGTAGAGGTACTCCCACGAGTGGGTGTGGGCGTTGACGAAGCCGGGGACGACCAGGCGGTCGCGCCCGTCGATCACCTCGTCGCCCGGCTCGGGGACGAGGCCCGGGCCGATCGCGACGATCAGCTCGTCGACGATGCGGATGCTCGCCGTGATCGGGACGGCGCCCGAGACCGGGTCCATGGTGATCACGGCGGCGTCGGAGAGGAAGAGGGGCATGGCGGTTCCGTTCGTGGTGCGGGGTGGGACGGGGCGGGCCGGCTCGCGAGGGGGCCGGCCCGCGGAGGGGCTCGGGCTCAGCCGCGGACGGGCTCGGGCTCCGCGGCGACCGGCGCGGCCGACTCCCGGCGCTCGACCCAGGCGGGAGCGTCCCGGCCGAGCAGGAGGTAGGCGATGCCGGCCGAGACTCCGCCCGCGAGCCACGAGACGTCGACGCCGCCGAGGGCGGTCGCGGCCGGACCCTGCAGGGCGGGCACCGAGCCGTTCATGAACAGCCAGGTCAGGGTCGCGCCGATCGCGAAGGAGAGCAGCGCCCGCCAGCGGACGTCCGGCAGCAGCGGCGAGCCGACCGGGGCGAACAGGTGCCCGAAGGAGCGGACGCGCGGCTCGAACACCGTGTAGTGCACCAGCACGATCGCACCCCACGGGGCGACCCAGCCGACGAGGCCGACCAGCCACGCGTCGAGCGTGGTGGCGAGGTCGTCCTGGAAGACGAAGAACACCGCGGCCGCGAAGGCCAGCACGCCGACGATGAGGCTGAGCGCGCGGCGCCCGAGCCGGATGTCGAGGGCCTGGGTCGCCATGCCGAACGAGTAGATGTTCAGGACGTTGGTCGCGATCGGGCCGTGCACCACCAGGAGCAGCACGGGGATCGCGAGGGCGCCGAAGTTCTCGACGATCAGCTCCCCGGGATCCACGGATCCGTTCTTCGTCGCGAGGGTCGCGCCGAGGACGCCGAGCCAGACCACCGGGATGAACTGGCCGAGGACGCTGGCGAGGTAGAGCCCCCGCTTCGAGGAGCGGGGCCCGACGAAGCGGGAGTAGTCGCCGGCGTAGGCGAGCCAGGTGAGGCCCCAGCCGATGCCGATGGCGGTCATCACGATGGACATGGCCGCGATGCGGTCGCCTCCGGTGAGCGCGCCCTCCGCGGGGCCGGCGTAGGACCAGTCGATGTCGAGGAAGAACCAGGCGACGACCGACATGATCGCCAGCACCAGGAGGGTCGGCGGGACGGTCCAGCGCTCGAAGGCGGCGATCGCGCGGTAGCCGAGGAAGGAGATCGCGACCTGCACCGCCATGATCACCGCCGCCACCGCGATCTTCCAGCCGACGTTCGCCTGCTCCGGGTCGACGACGCCGACGGAGCCGAGGAGCGCGATGACGAGGTCGAGGACGATCCAGGTGTTGATGGCGCACCAGCCGATCACGACCACGGCCTGGATGGCGGCCGGGACGTAGTTGCCGCGCCGGCCGAAGATCGCCCGTCCCACGAGCATCCCGGTCGCCCCCGTCCGCTGGCCGAGGAGGACGAAGAAGCCGAACACCGCCATCCCGACCACGTTGCCGAGCACGAGGACGGTGACGGTGTCCGCCAGGCCGAGGCCCATGTTCACGCCGAGGGCGCCGAGCACCCAGTTGATGGGGGCGATGTTGGCGCCGGCCCAGATCCAGAACTGCCCGTCGAGCCGGGCGGTGCGCCGGGAGTCGGGCAGGGGACTCAGCGCGTCCTCGGCGTCGGCGGTGCCGTGCAGGGTGTCGGTGCTCATGGCGGATCCTCTCGGGGAGGGGGATGAAGGGGAGGGCGGGGCGCCCGGTGAGGCTCCACTCTCGTGCGGACCCGTTTCGGGCGGCGCGTCCGCGTGTAAATTCGCCGTGACGCGAGAGGACGTTCTGTATGGCCTACCTGCTGTCGGACGCGATGCGGGATCCGCGCCTCGCCGCCATGCTCCCGGTGGTGGCCGCCGGGCACGCGGCCGCCGAGCGCGCCGTGATCCGCTGGGCCCACACGAGCGAGCAGCTCGACATCGCGCCCCTCCTCCTCGGAGGCGAGCTGCTCCTGATGGAGGGCGCGCTCCTCTCGACCGACCAGGACCCGGCGGAGTGCCGCGAGTACGTGCGGTCTCTGGTCGACGCGGGAGTCGGCGCCCTCGCTCTCGAGCTCTCGCCGCGCCTGCCCGCGGTGCCGCCGCCGATCGTCGCGGCGGCCGACGAGCTCGGCCTCCCCGTGCTCGCCCTGCCCCGGCGCGTCCCCTTCGTGCAGGTCTGCGAGAGCATCAACACCCACCTCACCGAGCAGAAGTTCCGGAGCATCCGACTGGCGGACAGAGTGTCCGGTCTGCTGGCCGACGCGGCCTCCGGGGACGCCGGCGTCGACGAGCTCCTGCAGGTCGTCGCCTCCGCGACGGGCGCCTCCGCCTCGCTCGTCTCGCTCACGGGCGACGAGATCGCCCGCGCCTCGCCCGGGCCGGGCGTCGACACGGAGCCGACGGCCGGGACGTTCTCGAACGTGCTGCACGCGGGCGACTCCCTCCTGGGCACCCTGCATCTGCGGGCCCACGCCGACGCCGACCTCCACGCCGTCGCCGTCGCGCTCGACCGGGCGCCGGACGTCCTCGCGATCGCCGTGCTCCGGCACCGCCCGCCGTCGGTCACCGAGCGGCTGACCGCCCAGCTCTTCGCGATCGCATCTGTCGAGCGCGCGGACCCGGCGGCCGACCTCCAGATCGACGCCTTCCTCGGCCGCCTCGGCGCCGGCTCCCGGGAGCGCTACCTCGGCGTCCGGGCCGACACCGGTCACGACGACCGGCGGCTCCGCGCTCTGCTCCGCCTCCTGACGGGCGCAGGAGCGGATCCCGGCCCGGTGCTCTGCGTGGTCGGCTCCGAGCTGCTGGCGCTGCTGCCGTTCGCCACCGCCGCCGCGATGGAGGAGGGCCGCGCGGAGCTGCTGCGCCTCGGCGCCGCCCTCGACTCGGACGCTCTGCTCTGCGTCGGCAGCGGGCTCGGCGGGCAGGAGCGGGTGCCGCGGGAGCTGGCGGAGGTGCGCGGCGCGCGCGAGTGGGCGCCCGCAGGCGGAGTCGTCGACTCGCGCCAGTACCGCCTGGAGCGGTTCGCGAGCTCCCTGCAGGACGATCCGGAGGCGGACGACCTCGTCGAGGAGGTGCTCGGGCCCCTGCGCGCCCAGCGCGGCGAGCTGCTCGCCACCCTCGAGGCCTTCGCGTCGCTGTGGGGGAGCAAGACGGCGACGGCGGCCGCGCTCGGCATCGGCCGGCAGACCCTCTACGACCGGCTCGCGCGGATCGAGGAGCTGATCGGCCCGCTCGACTCGTCGCCGGCCCGCGCCCGGGTCGTCATGACCGCCGTCTTCCTGCACCGGGCGCGCGCGGCGCTCCCGGCGGGCTCGCCTCCGGTCGGGCGGACGTTCCCGCCTCCCGCCGAACGCTGACGCGGCCGGACGGGATCGAACGGCTCAGGCGGGCAGCAGCTCCGCGACGAGCGCCTGCACGCGGGCCCTGATGTCGTCGCGGATCGAGCGGACCTCCTCGAGCGGTCGGCCCTTCGGGTCGGCGAGGTCCCAGTCCTCGTAGCGCTTGCCCGGGAAGACGGGGCAGACGTCGCCGCAGCCCATCGTGATCACGACGTCGGAGGCCTGGACCTGCTCGGTGGTCATCAGCTGCGGGACGGCCTGCGAGATGTCGATGCCCTCCTCCGCCATCGCCTCGATCGCGATCGGGTTGATGCTGTCGCCGGGCTCGGAGCCGCCGGAGCGGACCTCGACGGCGCCGCCGGAGAGGGCGCGGAGGTAGCCGGCGGCCATCTGCGAGCGGCCGGCGTTGTGGATGCAGACGAAGAGGACGGTGGGGGCGGCCATCGGGGCTCCTGGTGTCGAGGGGCGGTGCTCGGAGGAGCACCCGGCGAGGGTAGCGCGCCCGGGCGAACGGCTCGCAGGCCTGCGGAGCCGCAGGAGACTCTGACGGCCGGGTCGGGAATATACCCCCCGGGGGTATGTTGCACTCCCCTGGACCGAACCGGAGGAGACACCATGACCGACCACGCCCACCACCACCCGACCACCTGGCGCGCCGCCGCCCTCGCGACCCTGCACTGCCTGACCGGCTGCGCGATCGGCGAGGTCCTCGGCATGGTGATCGGCTCCGCCCTGGGGCTGCCCGCCCTGGCGACGGTCGCCCTCTCGATCGTCCTCGCGTTCGTGTTCGGCTACGCGCTCACGCTGCGGGGCGTGCTCCGCTCCGGAGTGACGTGGCGCGCCGCCGTCGGCATCGCGCTGGCGGCCGACACCGTCTCGATCGCCGTGATGGAGGTCGTCGACAACACGGTGGTGCTCGCGATCCCCGGAGCGATGGACGCGGGCCTCTCGTCCGGCCTCTTCTGGGGCTCGCTCGCCGGCGCCCTGGCCCTGGCCTTCGTCGTCACGACCCCGGTGAACCGCCTGCTCATCTCCCGCGGCCGCGGCCACGCGGTCGTCCACGGCCTGCACGGCTGAGCCGCGCGGGTCTCGACAGGGCGCCTGCGGCGGCTGCTCGACCAGCAGGAGGCGCGTGCCGATCGAGTCGCCCGGGCCGCGGGCGCCGCGAGATCCCGCCGGGAGTCAGCCCTGCAGGCGGCGGTAGTGGCGGTTGCGGACCGAGAGGATCGCGCCTCCGATCACCGCCGCGAGGAACGAGCCGGCCAGGACGCCGACCTTCACATGGTCGTCGGACTCGCTGCCCGCGCCGAACGACAGCTCGCCGACCAGCAGCGACACCGTGAATCCGATGCCGGCCACGAACGCCATGCCGATCACGTCCACCCAGCGCAGCGACGGATCCAGGCCGATGCCGCGGAACCGGGTCAGGAGGAAGGTGCTCCCGGCGATGCCGAGCGGCTTGCCGAGCACGAGGCCCGCGATGATGCCCACGGCGATCGAGTCCTGGAACGAGTCGACCAGGCCCGCGACTCCGCCGACCGTCACTCCGGCCGAGAAGAACGCGAAGACCGGCACCGCGACCGCGGTCGAGAGGACGCTCCAGCGGTCGGCGAAGTGCGCGGCGAGGCCGTCGTAGACCGGGCGCCCCTCCGCATCCGACCCCACCTGCACCCGGGCGCGCTTCGTCGCGACGACCGGCACGGTGAAGCCGAGCAGCACGCCCGCGACCGTGGCGTGGATGCCCGAGGCGTGCACGAGCGCCCATGTCGCCACTCCGAGCGGGATCAGCACCCACCAGGCGCGCACGCCGCGCTGCACGCAGACCGCGAAGACCGCCAGCGGCACCAGCGCGAGCAGGAGCATCAGCACGTCGATGCCGGCGGTGTAGAAGACGGCGATGATCGTGATCGCGATGAGGTCGTCCACCACGGCGAGCGTGAGGAGGAACGTCCGCAGCGCCGGCGGGAGGAAGCGGCCGACCACGGCGATCACCGCGACGGCGAAGGCGATGTCGGTGGCGGCGGGGATCGCCCAGCCGTCCAGCGCGGCTCCTCCGCGGGGCAGGTTCACCGCGGTGAAGATCAGGGCGGGGACGGCCACGCCGCCGACGGCCGCGACGATCGGCACGAGCGCCGTCTTCGGGTCGCGGAGCTTGCCGGCGACGAACTCCTCCTTGAGCTCGAGCCCGACGACGAAGAAGAAGATCGCGAGCAGGCCGTCGGCCGCCCACGACCCGACGCTCAGCTCGAGGTGCAGGGCCTCGGGGCCGAAGCGGAAGTCGCGGACCGCGCTGTAGAGCGCGGACGCGGGGCTGTTGGCGACGATCAGGGCGAGGAGGGTCGCGGTGAGCAGGAACGCTCCGCCGACCGTGTCCTTCTGGAGGGTCTGGCGGAGTCCCCGCCAGATCGAGTGGGGGGCCTGATCGGCGGGCAGGGGCTGGTGCGGCATGAGGGGTTCCGTCCGGAGGGGTGGGTGAGCGCGGGGACGCGGCCGCGGGCTCCGGAGGAGGGGCGGTCGCGGGTCAGCCGCGCGGCGGCGGGCAGCCGGCGATCTCGCCGTGCGCGTTCGTCCCCCACGAGCTGAGCCATCCGTTCGTGCCCGAGGCGCGCTTGGTCAGCAGCTGCCGGGTCGGGTACGCCGCGGCGGCGCGCGCGCGGGCGCGGCTCAGCGGAGGGAGGGTCAGGGGCACCGCACCAGGGTACCGGTGGCACCCGCGAGGGGGCCGGGTGTGCACGAGCGCTCGGAGATGGGGAGCCGCTCTCCGCATGCTGAGAGAGCCGCGCATGCCGACGCCCGCGCCGATCCCGCCGCCGTCCGGCACCGCGGGCGCCCGGAGCTCGCCTTCGCGGCCGGCGCGGAGGCGCCCGTCGCAGCTCCCTGCTCCTCGGGCGGGAGTAGCCGCGACCCCTGCACGCTCCACTCGGCACCGGTACCCCTACCCGCGGATCCGCCGCAGGCGCATCGTGGAGCCATGAAGCAGATCCAGTACGCCGGCGCGACCTTCCAGGTGGGGGACGCGGTCGCCGACGCACTCGTCTCCTACGCCTCCGGGCTCGCCGCCCACGGCCGCACCGACAGTGTCGAGCTCCCCGTGCTCGGCGGCGACGGCCACGCGACGGTCGTGACGCTGCTGCTCAACTCCGCGACGAGCCTCTTCGTCTCCGGCGCCGCAGGCCTCCTGCCCGGGCTCGACGAGAAGGCCGTCGCCGCCGACCTCCGCCAGCGGACGCAGTGGCTGGACGCGGTCCCGGCGGTCACCGCCGTGGAGCCGAGCGCTCCGGAGGACCTGATCTGGCTCGAGTTCCCGGAGGTCGCGGCCCTGATGGATCCCGAGACCGGCGCCCACTCCCCCGCGACGCTCCACCTCGTCGAGCACTCGCCGCGGCGCGACTCCCTCGTCTTCACCGTCGTCTACGTCAGCACCCTCGACCGCGACCTGGGCTCGGGGGAGATCCGCCGGCTGCTCGAGACGAGCCGCCGCAACAACGTCGAGCACGGAGTCTCGGGGATGCTCGTCTTCCGCGGCCGCCGCGTGATGCAGCTGCTCGAGGGCGAGGAGTCGGACGTGCGCTCGCTCTACGCGCGGATCCTCGCCGACCCGCGGCACGAGGGAGTGGTCACCGTCTGGACCAGCGTGCACGAGCAGCGGCGCTTCCCGGACTGGTCGATGGGCTTCGACGAGCTCGACCTGCCCGTCGAGAGGCCCGCCTCCTGGCCCGAGCCGGACCTTCCCGAGCAGTCGATCGACGCGGTGGCGGACGACTACCTCCGCCGCCGGTCGGAGGCGCTGCGGAGCGCGCTGGTGAGCAGCGACCCCCTCGTCGCGAGCCTCGCCGTCATCCTGCACGGGCACCGCCCCGAGCGCGTCCTCGAGGGCGGCGCCGGAGTGCGGCTGCGCTGCGCCGAGTGCCGCGCCTTCGACGCCCACGACGGGTACGACTCCTACCCCTGCGCGACCGCGAGGACCGCGATCCAGGCGCTCGAGGCGGCCTGACGCGAGCCGGGCGGCCGTGCGGGATCACCGTCCCGGGCGCTCCGGGCGCACCCCCCTTCCGCGGGTCTGCGCAAGCCCGTCCGCTCACCCCGGCGCGCCCCTAGGGTGAGGCCATGACCGATCCCGGCGCGGCCCGCCACGACGTCCTCATCATCGGCGGCGGCAACGCCGGACTCTCGACCGCGGGACGGCTGCGGCGCTCCGGAGTGGACGACGTCGCGGTGATCGAGCCCCGGTCGACCCACGTCTACCAGCCGATGCTCTCCCACGTCGCGGGCGGCACCGCACCCGCCTCCGCGGCGACCCGGCCCCAGGGCTCGGTGACGCCGAAGGGGGTCGTCTGGATCCAGGACCGCGTCGAGACGATCGACCCGGTCGCGCACACGGTCACTCTCCTCTCCGGCCGCACCGTCGGCTACGGGCAGCTCGTCGTCTGCCCCGGGATCCAGAAGGACTGGGCCGCGGTCCCCGGGCTCCAGGAGGCGATGGACTCGCCGTTCGGAGTGTCCAACTACGAGTACGAGTACGCCCGCAAGGCGTCGCAGGTGCTCCGCGAGGTCCGCTCCGGCACCGTCGTCTTCACGCAGCCCGGCGGCCCCGGCACCTGCTCCGGCGCCTCCCAGAAGCCGATGTACCTCGCCTGCGACTACTGGCGCGCGACCGGCGTCCTCGACCGCATCCGCGTCGTGCTCGTCGTGCCGACCCCCACTCTGTTCGGGATGCCGCTGATCGACTCCGAGCTCGAGCGGAAGGTGGCGGAGTACGGGATCGAGGTCCGCTACGGCCGCGAGCTGGTCGAGGTCGACGCGGCCGAGCGGCGGGTCGTCCTCGCCGTCGACGAGCGCGCGACCGCCCTCCCCGGCCCCGACCGCGCGCGGCGCTCGACCGACGGCCCGCGCGAGACGCTGTCGTACGACGTGCTGCACGCCGTGCCCCCGCAGTCGGCCCCCGACTGGCTGGCCGGCACCGGACTGGCCGCCGAGGGCGACGAGGGCGGCTTCGTCGAGGTCGACCCGCTGACCCTGCGGCACCCGCGGTTCCCCGACGTGTGGGCGCTCGGCGACGCGGCGGCCACGGTCAACTCGAAGTCCGGAGGAGCACTGCGCCAGCAGACCACCACGCTCGCGAAGAACCTCGTCGCCGCGCAGAAGGGCCGCCCGCTCCCCCGCGTGTACAACGGCTACTCCGTCTGCCCCTTCGTGGTCTCGCGGTCGAGCGTGGTGTTCGCCGAGTTCGACGACCGCTACCGCCCGAAGCCGACCGTCCCCTTCTGGACGGGCCTGGCGAAGGAGCGGCGCCTCACCTACCTCGCCGACCGCCGCGTCCTGCCGTGGGTGTACTGGAATCTGATCCTGCAGGGACGGGCCTGAGCGTCCTCTTCCGGACATGTCCGGAAGAGGCGCTTGCCGCTGCCGGAGGCGCTCCCGAGACTGAGGGGTCGGCACCACCGTCCGACGTGCCCCCTCGTCTCCTGGAGGACCCGATGCGGCCCAGCCCGACTCCCGACCGCTCCGGCACCGCGCGATGACGACCGCGCAGGACTGGGGGCCCTCGACCGACGCGGACTCCGCCGGCGGTCCGCCCGCGTCGCGGAGGCAGCGCGTGCGCGCCTGGATGCGCGGCGGCTCCTTCGGGCCGACCGGCCTCACCCGGCGCGGCTGCCTCCTGGTGCTGGCGTCGGTGCTCGTGGTGGCGGTGCCGGTCGTCGCGCTGACGCTCGCGCATGTCGATCCGCACGCGTCGCTCAAGGTCTGGATCCTGGCGATCACGCTGATCGCGCTGGTCGGAGCGCTGCTCCGGGTCGTCGCCGACGCCGGTCCGGACCCGCAGGCCGACCTCGACCGCGCGGGCAAGGCGGTCGGAGCAGTGGCCGCGGCCTACACGGCGCTGGCCGTGATCATCGACTGGGGGATGCTGCACCTCTGAGGCGCGGTCAGCGGGCCTCGTCGCGCGGGTCGTCCGTGCCGTCGGGAGCGCTGCCGATCACGTCCGGTGTGCCGCCGGTGCCGCCCTGCGCGCTCCCGGTCCCGCCCTGCGCCGCTCGCTCGTCCTCGCGCCGGCTGAGCCAGCCCGGGCCCTCGCGCCGCAGCCGCTCCGCCTCCGGACTCGGGACGGGCGGCGCCGCCGGCCGCCGCAGGAGCCGCACCTGCCGGACCGCGCCGAGCACCACTCCGGCGCCGAACAGCGGCAGGCCGAGCAGGAGCACCAGCCACAGCGGCGCGTGCCGGCGTCCGCCGCCGACGACCGCGCCGAGATCCCAGCCCGCGTCCGCCGCCAGCCAGAGCATCCCCGCCACGAAGACGGCGCTCACCAGCGAGAGCGCCCAGGGCTGCGCGAGGAGGAGCGCCTGCGCGCGCTCCGTGCGGAAACCCTTCGCCATGCGCCGATCCTAGGCGGGCGTCAGCCGGCGAGGATCCGGTCGACCAGCCCCTGCGCGTCGCCCTCCGCGGGAACGATCTGCACGGTGTCGCCCTCGATCGGCTGCATGACGGAGAGCGCAGACTCGACCCGGTCGCCCACGCGGAGGAGGAGCCGGGCGTCGGCCCCCTCGTCGATGGCCGCCTGGGAGCCGCGGCGCAGGAGGGCGGCGCCCGCCTCGTCGAACCGGACGTCGACGGCCCCCGTGCTCGGATCGGCCTCGACCGCGGCGACGCCCGCGCGGGTGAAGTCCTCGGGATCGACGAGGACGTCCTGCCCGCCGACCGGGACGCACTGCGGATCGGAGCCGGGCTCGCAGAGCGCCGAGACGGCGACCCCGAGGCCGCCGACGGGCTCCGGAGTGGCGGACGGGGACGCCGCGGGCGACGACCCGGCGGAGCAGCCGGTCAGGGCGAGCAGGAGGAGCGCGGCGGCTCCGGGGGCGGTGCGGCGGATCACGGGATCTCCTCGGGTCGCGTCGGAGCGCGCCACGATACCGAGGCTCCGGCGCTGCGGCCACTCGGCGGCACGGCTCGGGCGGAGCGGCTGCGGGCGGAGCGGCCGGTCCGCGGCACGGCCTGGGCGGGCGGCGGCGGCCCGCCCTCAGAGCCGGACGACCAGCTTCACCGCCGACACACCCTCGTGCAGCCGGTCGAGGGCGGGCTGCAGCGCGGCGAGCCCCTCACCCACCACCTCGGGCGCCGGGGCGCAGACGTGACGGCCCTCGGCGAGCGCCGCCGGCAGGTGGTCGCGCCACAGCATCGGCCCCACCTCGTTCGTCGTCAGCGAGCCGCCCCAGACGAAGCGGGCGCGGATGCCGCGGCGACGGGCCGCGATCTGCAGCGCCGCGGTGCCGCCGACCAGGCGCAGCATCGTCCGCACGAAGGCGGCGCTGACACCGCGCCGGCGCGGGAGCGAGCCGAACGAGACGGAGGGGCTGGCCAGGGCGACGCGTCGCGCTCCGGTGCCCGCGGCCACCGCCACCGACGGGGCACCGGAGCCCGTCCCGATCGCGAGCACCCCCGCGACCTCGTGGCCCGCGAGCGCCGCCACCAGGTCGGCGACGACGGTGGGGCTGCGGTAGTCGAGCACGATCTCGGCGCCCAGCTCGCGCATCCGATCGTGGTTGCGGGGCGACGCGGTCGTCGCCACGCGGTGCCCGGAGGCGACGGCGAGCTGGATCGCGTTGCTCCCCACGCTCGTCGTCCCGCCCCAGACCACGACCGTCCTGCCCGTCGGCCGGACCGGGACGCTCGGGTGCGGCAGGGCGAGGTGGTCCCGCTGGAACAGCGCCGTCGCCGCCGTCGAGACCACGAGCGGCAGCACCGCCGCCTCCTCGAAGCCCAGCCGGTCGGGGATCGGCGCCGCCAGGTCCTCGCGCACGACCGTGTACTCCTGGAAGGCGCCCTCGTCGCGGTTCCGCCGCCCGCGCTCCATCCCGACCGCGTACGCGACGACCCGGTCGCCGACGGCGAAGCGCGTCACTCCAGGGCCGACCGCCTCGACCACTCCGGCCACGTCCTCCCCGAGCACCGCCGGGTACGGCACCCACCGGAACATCAGATCGCCCGTCCACTGCTTCATCTCGTCGACCGGATTCACGGCCAGGGCGCGGTTGCGCAGCAGGACCTCCCCCGGACCGGGGACGGGCATCGGAGCGGGGCGGACGACGAGGTCGGCCCGCGGGGCGGTCAGCAGGGCGGCGGCGTTCTCGGGCACGGGCGGCTCCAGTCGGAAGTGATGGCAGGACGTGTCGTCACACTACTCCCGATGACACGTCGTGTCGTCAGCTATCCTGGGCGGATGTCACGCTGGGCCCCCGACGCCGCCCTCCGCCTCGAGCAGGCGGCGATGGAGCTCTTCGCCGAGCACGGCTACGCGGGCACCACCGTCCCCGCGATCGCGGAGCGCGCCGGGCTCACCACCCGCACCTTCTTCCGCCACTTCGCCGACAAGCGCGACGTCCTCTTCCTCCGCGAGCGCGAGTTCCCCGAGATCGTCGGCCGCCTGCTCGCCGGCGCCCCCGCCGGCCTCGCGCCGATGGACCTCGTGATGCACGGCCTCGAGGCGGCCGCCTCGGGCGACCTCCAGACCTGGCGCGCTCCGATCGCCGCCCGCCGTGCCGTCGTGCGCTCCGAGTCGCAGCTGCGCGAGCGCGAGCTCCTGAAGTCGGCCGCCCTCGCCGAGAGCATGCGCTCCGCCCTCGTCGACGCCGGAGTCGCGCCGGAGGACGCGGCCCTCGCCGCCCTCGCGGCCTCCGCCCTCTTCGACCTCGCCCTGGAGCGCTGGCTCGCCGCGCCCGAGGGCTCCCTCCTGGTCGACGTCCTCCGCGCCGAGCGCGCACGCCTCGGCGCGCTGCTCGCGCGCTGACCCGCACGACGCTGTCGAGGCGTCGCGAACGGTCGTCCTCCGCGGCGGGAGGCGACCGTTCGCGACGCCTCGGACCGGCGAGCGGGGGACGATCCGCTCAGAGCGCCCAGGGGAAGGCGGGGGCGTTCGAGCGGGCGCCCTGCGCGGCCTTCGAGCGGCCGGGCTCGCCGAGCTCGGCGAGCAGCGCCTCCGACTCGCCGACGAGGACCGCGAGCGCGCCGGGCGTGAACCAGTCGGGGCGCAGGGCGAACAGGAGGTCCTCGGTCGCCGTGTTGCCGCTGGCGCCCGGTGCGAAGGGGCAGCCGCCGAGGCCGCCGAGCGCGCCGTCGACCACCGCGGCCCCGGCCTGCACGGCGGCGATCGCGTTCGCGACGCCCGAGCCCCAGGTGTCGTGGCCGTGAAACACGATCTCGCGGGGCGGGGTCTCCGCGGCCACGCGTGAGACGAGCGACGCCACCTGGCCGGCGTGCGCCTGACCGAGCGTGTCGCAGACGACCACGTCGGCCGCTCCCTCCGCTCGCGGGTCGCGCGCGATCGCGAGCACGCGCTCCGGGTCGACCGGGCCCTCGAACGGGCAGGTGAAGGAGGTGGCGATGCACAGCTGGATCCGCCCGCCGACGCTCTCGGCGAGCGCGACCGCCTCCGGCATCGCGGCCATGCTCGCCTCGGTCGGCCTGCCGACGTTGGCGAGGTTGTGCGAGTCGGACGCCGAGAAGCAGTACTGGAAGCGGCGCGCCCCCGCGGCGGCCGCGCGCTCGACGTGGCGCGGAGTCGCGACCCACACCCAGCACCGCTCCAGCTCCTCGGGAGTGAGCGCGGCGATCACGTCGAGGGTGTCGGCCATCGGAGGGACGAGGTCGCCGCGCGCGAGCGAGCCGATCTCGAGCTCGGGCACTCCCGCGGCGAGCAGCGTGCGCGCGAGGTCGACCTTGCGCTCGGTCGTCAGGAGCTTGCCGGTGAGCTGCAGGCCGTCGCGGAGGGTGACGTCTCGCAGGCGCGCGGAGGCGAGCGCGGTCACCGGCCGGCCTCCTCGGCAGCGGCGGCGGAGGGAGCAGCTGCAGCAGCAGCGGCCGGAGCTGCAGCAGCAGCCCCGCCGGCGGAGGGAGCAGCGGGACCGGTGCGCCGGAGCATCCCCAGCACCTCCTCGGTGTCCTGGCCCAGGTCGGGCGCGAGCGAGCGGATGGGGAGGGAGCGGCCGCCGAGCACCGGCACGATCCCCGGGAAGCCCACGCCGCGCAGGGTGCCGCCGGCGTCCTCGACGTCGAAGGCCTGGATCATGTCGCGCGCCGCGTACTGCTCGCTCGCGCTGATGTCGGCGGCCGTGTAGATCGGGCCGGAGGGGACGCCCTCGTCGTCGAGGACCGCGAGCGCCTCGGCGGCGGTGCGGCCCGCCGTCCACGCGCCGATCGCCGCGTCCAGCTCGTCGCGCCGGGCCCAGCGCTGCTCGTTCGAGGCGAGCGCCGGGTCCCCGCCCAGGTCGGCGCGGCCGATCACCGCCATCAGCCGCTGGAAGATCGCGTCCGCGTTCCCCGCGATCACGATGCTCGCCCCGTCGGCGCAGGTGTAGGCGTTGGTCGGGGCGATGCCCTCCATCCGCCCGCCGACGCGCTCCCGGACGATGCCGTGCGCCTGGTAGTCGGGGATCAGCGACTCCGTCATCGAGAACATCGCCTCGTGCAGCGCGACGTCGACGACCCGCTCCGCCAGCGGTGCCGGATCCAGTCCGGCGGAGCGGCGGGTCTCGCGCTGGAACAGCGCCATCATCACTCCGTAGCCCGCGTACAGCCCGGCGATCGAGTCGCCGATCGAGACGCCGACGCGCACGGGCGGCCGATCCGGGTCGCCGACCAGCTCGCGGAACCCGCCCATCGCCTCCGCGACCGCCGCGAATCCGGGCCGGGCCGACAGCGGGCCGGTCTGCCCGAACGCGGAGATGCGGCCGATCACGATGCCGGGCCGGGCCTCGTCGAGCACGTCCGGCCCGATCCCCCAGCGCTCGAGCGTGCCGGGCCGGAAGTTCTCGAGCACCACGTCGCACTCGGCGACCAGGCGGCGGACGGCGTCGCGCCCCTCGTCCGTGCGCAGGTCGAGCGCGATCGAGCGCTTGTTGCGGTTGATCGTGTGGAAGAGGAGCGAGGTCTCGGACCCCTCGTGCAGCCGCCAGCGGCGCAGCTCGTCCCCCGTGCCGGGCCGCTCCACCTTGATCACCTCGGCGCCGAAGTCGGCGAGCAGCCGGCCAGCCGTGGGCGCCGCGATGAAGTTGCCGAGCTCGAGGACGCGGACGCCCGCGAGCGGGAGGGGTGCGGTCATGGCACGGCCTTTCGCTCCCGTCGAGGCTAGCGCGGAGGACGGCGCCACCCCCTGCCCTCACGCGGACGCCCGACCTACACTTGCCGGACATCATGCGCAGACACACCCTCACTCCGCGACCGGACTGGCGAGCCCGCTGCGACGAGATCGGCTTCAGCTTCTACGACCTCCCCTCCGAGGGCGGCCGCCCCTACTGGAACGAGTCCGCGGCCTACTCCTTCGAGCCCGCCGAGATCGACCTGCTCGAGCGCACGACCTCGGAGCTCTTCGACCTCTGCATGGAGGCGTGCGAGCTCGTGGTGCGGAAGGGCCGCTTCGCCGAGTTCGGCATCCCGCCCCGCTTCCACGAGCTGGTGCGCACCTCGTGGGACGAGGACGACCCCACGGTCTACGGCCGCTTCGACCTCGCCTACGACGGCGCGGGCGCAGTGAAGCTGCTCGAGTTCAACGCCGACACCCCGACCTCGCTGGTCGAGACCGCCGCGGCCCAGTGGCAGTGGCTCGTCGAGACGAAGGGGCCCGACGCCGACCAGTTCAACAGCCTGCACGAGCAGCTCGTCGAGCAGTGGCGCCACCTCCGCCTCGAGCGCTGGAGCCTCGACGAGGGCGCCCGGCTGCACCTCGCGTCGCTGCACGACTCCGGAGACGGCGAGCTGATCGTCGAGGACGCCGACACCGTCGCCTACATGGCCGAGACCGCGGCGCAGGCCGGCTTCGACCCCAAGCTGATCTTCGTCGAGGACATCCGCTACGAGCTCGACGGCGCCGGCTTCCTCGACGGCGACGGCGAGCCGATCCGCCACGTCTTCAAGCTGTACCCGTGGGAGTGGATGCTCGGCGAGCAGTTCGGCGGCCTCCTCCTCGACCGGCGCGAGCGCACCCGCTGGGTCGAGCCGGCGTGGAAGCTCCTGCTCAGCAACAAGCAGCTGCTGGTGGTGCTGTGGGAGATGTTCCGCGGCCACCCGAACCTGCTGCCCGCCTCCGTGCATCCGCTAACCGGCCCCGCGCAGGTGCGCAAGCCGCGCCTGGGCCGGGAGGGCGCGAACGTGACGGTCCTCGACGCCGACGGCTCGGTCGTCGCCGAGAACGGCGGGAGCTACGGCGCCGAGGGCTTCATCCACCAGGAGCGCGCCGAACTGGCCCGGGTCGACGGGAAGACCGTCGTCATCGGCAGCTGGATCGTCGGCGAGACCCCGGCCGGCATCGACGTGCGCGAGACGAGCGGCCTGATCACCGGCGACCTGGCGGAGTTCGTGCCCCACTACATCGAGGGCGGACGGAGCGACGGGGCCGCGGACGCCGCGTCGGCCGCCTCCCGCCCCGGGCACGCCTCCACCCCCGCCTACGGCGCTCCCGCGCCCGGCACCCCCGCGCCCGAGTACGGCGCCCCCGAGCACGACCGGCCGCAGGACACCCGCGCGGCCCGCCCGCAGGACGAGGAGACCCGATGACGGACGACGACCGCACCCCCGGCGATTCCGGGACGCCGAACTCCGGGAACGACTGGGGCAGCCGCGAGCCCGCGGCGGGCTCCGGCACGCCGAGCGGAGGCTCGAGCGGCGGCACCGGCCGCGGCGACGGCCCCACCCGCACCGCTCCCCACCGCTCCCGGAGCGTCGGCATCAGCGGCATCGCGAAGAACCGCCGCGGCCTGCTCATCGGCGGCGCGGTCGCGGTCGGCGCGGTCGGCCTCGCCGTCGCCCTCGCGAACGGCGGCCCCTCGACCGACGGCGTCGTCGCCACGGGAGCCGACGGCCAGGACTACGTCATCCCCGAGAACGCCGAGCGCCCCGTCTACGCGAGCCGTGAGGACTGCCTCGCCGACGTGCGGGAGCAGATCGCCCAGCTCCAGGCGCAGGGCGAGGAGGTCGGCGACGACCCCGAGCAGCTGTGCGAGGCGACCGACGAGTACCGCGGGCACTACGCCGGCGGCTTCTGGCTCGGCCCGCTGATCTTCGCGTCCTCGCGCTGGAACTCGACGCGGGCGACCAGTTGGGCGCCCGTCGCGTCCGGCGGCTTCGCGGCCCGCGGAGCGACCCAGCCCGACGTCGTGCAGCGTGCGCCGGCCGGCTCGACCGTCGGCTCGAAGGCGACCCTCTCGGGCGGCTTCGGCTCCTCCGGCAAGTCCGGCTTCGGCTCCACCGTCGGCGGCTGACCGCGGCGCACCTCGGCCCTCGCGCCCGAGACGCGCCGAGGCGTCCGCGCGCCGCCGGGACACCGCTCGCAGGCCGGCGTCTCGACGATCACGGGGACGGCTCGCCGCCGCTCCCTCTCTCAGGAGGAGGGCGTCGCGCTCGGGAAGAAGTGCCGCTCGACGGGATCGCCGTCGGCGTGGGTCAGCGCCGCCGCGCGGATCTCGCGGTCGCGGCCGGTGAGCCGCTGGGTCTCCTGCCGCCGGAACTCGCCCCACGAGGGCACCATGAACGTCTCCAGCTGCACGTCGGCCTCCTCCCCGCTCCGGTAGAGCGCCCACCGCGAGGCGCCGGTCCGGCGGCGGGAGCTCTCCAGCAGCCGCATGGCCGATCGGAAGTCCGCGAGGGAGTCGGGGCGGACCGTCCACGAGATCTGCACCATCACCGGCCCGTCCGTCGGCTCCGGCTCGAACACCAGCGTGGGCGTCGGCCACGACATCGAGATGCTGCGGTCGACGGTGCCCGTCCCCGGCAGCAGCGGCAGCACCCGCACGCTGGCCGCCACGAGGAGGAGCAGAGCGGCCGCCGCGGCGTACGCGGGCGCGGTGCCGAGCACCTGCGCGGCCAGGCCCCAGCCGATCGAGCCGACCGCCATGGTCCCCATGAAGACCAGGATGTAGATCGAGGCTCCGCGGGACCGCACCCACTGCGGCAGCGTGAGCTGCAGCGCCGCGTTCAGCACGGTGAGGGTGCCGATCCACGCCAGCCCCGCGAGGACCAGCAGCAGCAGGGCCGGAACGAGGGGCAGGAAGGCCGCCGCGAGAGTCCCCGCCGCGAACAGCACGGCGCTCGCCCCGATGACGACGTCGTCCGAGAGCTTCCGGCGGGCGAGCGGCAGGGCGAAGACGCCGAGCACGGCACCGGCACCGAGAGCCCCGAGGAGGAAGCCGTAGCCGCTGGAGTCGAGCTGGAGGCGCTTCGCGGTGAGCGGCAGCAGCGCCCAGAGCGCACTGGCCGGCAGGGCGAAGAGCGCGGAGCGGAGGAGGATCCGGCGGACGAGGTGCGCGGAGGCGACGTACCTGATCCCTCCCTTCAGCGCGGCGCCGAACTGCTCGCGGTCGTCGAGGCCGGTCTGCGCCGGCCGCTTCCACCAGAGCAGGGCGAGCACGGCGCCGATGAAGCTCAGGGCGTTGATGCCGAAGACCACCGGAGCGCCGAACGCCGAGAGGACGACTCCCGCCAGGGCCGGGCCGACCGCGCGGGCGCCGTTCACCGTCACCCCGCCGAGGGCCGACGACGCCGCGATCAGGTTCCGGGGCACGAGCTCCGGCTGGATCGCCTGCCAGGCGGGCGAGGTCAGGGTGGAGGTGATGCCGAGGAGGAAGGTGAAGGCCAGGATCGTCCACGGCGTCAGCGCGCCGACCGCCGCCACGACCGTCAGAGCGGCCGCCAGCAGCGCGCTGGCCGACGACCCCCAGATGAGCAGCCGCCGCCGGTCGAGCGAGTCGGCCAGCACGCCCGCGGGGAGGGCGACGAGGATCGAGGGCGCCAGGCTCGCCGTCTGCACGAGCGCGACGACCGCCGCGCCCGCGGCCGCCTCGACCAGGTACCACTGGGCTCCGACGGTCTGCATCCAGGTGCCGATGTTGCTGCCCAGCTGGGCGAACCACAGCACGCGGAAGGCGGTGATCGCCATGGGCGCCCAGGCCGACGGCTGCGCCGGCGCGGACGTCTGCGCCGGGGCGGCGGGAGCGGGAGCCGGAGCGACGTCCTCAGTCACGGGGCACGGCCTGCCGCACCGAGAAGAGGTTGCCGAACGGGTCCAGCAGCTGGCACAGCCGCTCCCCCGTGAACACCGTCTTCGGACCGCGGTGGGCGACGGCGCCGTTCGCCGTCCAGTCGGCGACGACGGCGTCGACGTCGGGGACCGTCCAGTACGGGCTCGTGCCGTCGGGTCCGGGCCGGTTCAGCTCGTCCCGCTCGTGCAGCGTCAGGCGGGTGCCGTCCAGGTCGTAGGCCACGAGCGCCTCGCCGCGGACGACGGGCTCGCGCCCGAGCCGCGCCGAGTACCAGTCGATCGCGGCGTCGAGGTCGTCGACGAAGTAGAAGACGTTTCCGACTCCGGCGAACTCCGTCGTCGTCATGCTCGGGCCGCCGGGAGGGCGTCGCGGAGGAAGGCGAGCGAGGGGCCGATGGCCGCCTCCGTGTACCCCTCGGCGTGACGGGTGCCCGGGATCAGCTGCAGCGTGCTGGCGACTCCGACCGCGGAGAGCGCCGCCTGCATGGCCTGCGCGTCGCTCACGGGGACGAACTCGCCGAGCGAGTTGGCCAGGAACACCGGCCCGCCGTCCGGGGAGGCGTGGCGCGTCGTGGAGGCGGCGGTGAGCAGCCCGCGGTCGCCCCCGACCTCGTTGAGGATCGTCCAGCGCAGGAAGGCGTCGTTCCGGCCGGTCTGGTTGATGTCGGCGCTCTTCATGGCGTCGAGGTCCTGCGTCGTCGGCGTGGCCGGGAGGTCGTCGGTCGCCTCGACGATGCCGAGGAGGTCGAACATCCCCGACCAGCTGACGGCGGGCCGGCCGGTCGCGATCGCGGCCTCCACGACCAGGTTCCCGCCCGCCGATCCGCCGAAGAACGCCAGCCTGCTCCGGTCGAACGCCCACTCGGACGCGACCGCCCACCGCTCCGCGGCGAGCACGTCGTCCCTGCTGGCCGGGAAGACCGAGTCCGGAGCCTCGCGGTAGTCCGCCGCGAACACGAGGTAGCCGGCGTCGACCAGCATCGTCGCGAGCGCCCGCTCCTTGCTCTTGTCCCCCCGGAACCACCCGCCGCCGTGGATCAGCACGACGGCCGGCCGAGCAGCGTCCTCGGCCGGGGACACCGACCTGCTGTACACGTCCAGCACCTGCGGCGACGACCCCCCTTCGACGTACGGAACCCCGATGCTCACTGACGGCTCGTCCGACACGGTGACCCCCTCCGGTCCAGATTCTCGACTGCAGTCAGACCGTAGGAGCCGGGGGCGGCGCGAGCCAGGCCCTGCCGGGGTCACCCAGGAGGGCGCCCGCAGGCCCGCCTCCCGCGGCGGCGCCGATCGCGACTAGCCTCGGAGGGTGTTCCTGACCGAGCCGTACGGCTTCCGCGACCGCTCCGCCCTCGACGAGCGCCGGGCCCTGCTCGAGGACGAGCCCTCGGTGCAGCCCCTCCGGGCGTTCCGCGAGGAGCTCCTCGCCCGGCGCATGCGCAGGCATCCGGGTGCCGTGGTGCCCGACTTCGACCCGGCCGAGGCCGGCGTCGAGGCGCGTGCGCTCATCGTGCTGGAGGCCCCGGGACCGATGTCGACCGCCCCCGACGGCTCCGGCTTCGTCTCGGTCGACAACGACGACGCGACCGCCGCCTCGACCTGGACCCTCCGCGACGAGGTCGGACTGCACGCCCGCACCCTGGTCTGGAACATCGTGCCGTGGCAGCTCGACGGCGCCCCCGACGCGGACGAGGTGCGGCAGGGCGCGATGGAGCTGCGCCGGCTCCTGCCGCTGCTCCCCGACCTGCGGGTCGTCGTCAACGCCGGGACCGCGCCGACCAGCGGCTGGAAGAAGAACATCGAGCCGTACCTGGTCGACGGCCCGACGGTCATCAACTCGTGGAGCCCCGGCCAGAGGGCGATGAGCCAGCCCCGCAAGCGCGACGAGCTGAAGCGCGCCTTCGAGCGCGCGACGCACCTGGTCGGCTGAGCCCCCGGGGCTCCGAGGCGTCACGAACGGTCGTCATCGGAGCCGGGAAGCGGCCCTTCGCGACGCCTCGACCGCCGGCGGGCGGTCCGCTCAGGCCGAGCGGGCGTCCCGCAGCGCGTCGGCCGACTGCTGCGCGGCGCGGCGGACGTCGCGGTCCGGGTCGCGGAGCATGCCCGTCAGGACGGCCTCGACGCTCGCCGCGAACTCGCCCTTCGCGTCGCGACCGGAGGAGATCCCCGCCAGAGCGGCCGCCACGAGAGCGCGGGCTCCTGCCGCGCGGACCCGGGGGTGCTCATCGGTGGTCAGGCGGGACAGCTTCTTCTGCCCGCCCAGCACGCGCTCGGCGCAGACGCGGGCGCACATCTCGCGGACGCGCCAGGAGGGGTTCGCGAGTCCGGCGGTCACCGCGTCGGCGGCGTCGTCGTCCCAGACGTAGAGGAGCGCGCGGGCGCCCCAGAGCTCGGGCCAGTAGAGGGAGGGCGCTCCCTTGAGGAGCCCGTCGGCGTGCTCGCCGCCCACGGTGAGGAGGAAGGACTCGCCCTCGTACCCGCCGGTGAGCAGGGCCGCGGATCGCAGGGCGACGTTGCGCTCCCCCTCGCGGGCGACCTGCGCGCGCAGGCGCTCCTCGAGCGGATCGGTGAGGGTGACGGTCGGTTCGTTGTCGCGTGCCATGAGGCTCCCGAGAGTACTCGCCCGCCCCGCGCCTTCGAAGACCCGCAGCGTTCGGCGCCGCAGCGGTCGGCCCTCTCCGTCCTGCGGCGATGGTCCGATCAGCACTCGTGCCACCTGCTGGTCGAGTGGCGCCGCAGGGACCACGGCTGAGGGACGCCTGGTAGATTCGATCCGATCGACCCCCTCCCAAGCCTCTCCGCGATGCTCACATGGGAGGGGCCTTTTTCGTCGGCACCGAGGTACTGCGATGGCACGGAAACCGAGCCTGTCGTGGAAGCAGCAGGTCCAGCTCCTCCGTGACCGCGGGCTCGACATCGCCGACGGGGAGGCCTGCACGAGCTACCTGGCCGCGCAGAACCACTACCGCTTCTCCGGGTACGCCCGCTACTTCCAGCGGGCTCCGCACGACGGGGACGACTCGTTCGCGGACGGAGTCTCGTTCGAGGACGTCCGAGCGGTCTGCGACGCAGATGAAGCTCTGCGGCAGAGCCTGCGTGCTCGACTGGCCCGTGCCGAGATCCTTCTCCGCAGCCGTACGGCTCATGTCATCGCTCGTGAGCACGGCCCGTACGAGTGCTCTCTCGAGAAGAGCTTCTACTCCGAGTCTCCGAACGCGGAGTCGACAGTCGATTCGTGCCTCCGCGACATCGAGCGCAGCAGGGAACGGCATGTCCTCCGCTTCACGGAGCTCCCCGGCGGCAGGGGCGCGGCCGCCTTCGGCGAGCTACCGGTGTGGTCGGCCGTCGAGGCCTGGTCCTTCGGAACTCTGTCGAGATGCATCGAGCGAGGGGCACGAGGATCGCTTGCGGGGGACGTCGCGTCCGGTCTGGGAGTCGCCCGAGCCGGTTTCGCCTACCGGGTCCGCGCACTCGTCTACCTGCGCAACCGGTGCGCTCACCACAGCCGGCTCTGGAACCACTCCGTGATCGATGCGGGCCCCACGCCCAACAACGTCCGCGCGAAGGCGAAACGTCTCGCCGGGCAGTTCACTCCGCGCTCGGTCGTGGACGTCATCGCTTCGTTGGACGACATCCTCCTACGAGGAGCGGACGCGGCCCCGATCCTTCCGGAGCTCGTCGCCGAGCATTCCCTGCACGACGTGTTCTGGCGAGGGCTCACGACGCCCCGGAGCCCCCTCGATCATCGAGGACCGCAGTGAGAGCGACGCGACCGGGACGGTCCCGCCCGCCCCGCGCCACGGCGGATCCGGCAGCGGAACGGACGATGCCCGCCCGCTCAGGAGGCGCCCACCGGGAGGTCGGCCCCGCCTGACTATGCTGGTGCCACCCCCGGCAGCCGAGCCCTCTGAGCCTCGTCCGCGTCGGGGTGGCGCGGCTCACCCGCCCGGGGAGCGGAGGAGGTCCTCTCATGGCCGATCGGCCGAACCTCCGCCATGTCGCGGCGGTCGCGGGCGTCTCGCACATGACCGTGTCGCGCGTGCTCAGCGGGCACCCCAACATCAAGGAGTCGACCCGCCAGAAGGTCCTCGAGGCGGTCGACGAGCTCAACTACCGGCCGAACATCGCCGCCCGCTCCCTCGTCACGCAGCGCACCGACCGCATCGGCGTGATGATCGAGAGCGGCGCCGAGTACGGGCCGTCGAGCACCCTCCGCGCGATCGAGCGCGCCGCCCGCGAGAAGGGGTACTCGATCACCTCCGTCGCGCTGCGGCCGGACCTCGAGATGACCCCCACCGACGCGATCGCCCACCTGATGGGCCTCGGGATCGACGCGCTCTGCGTGATCGCGCCGCGCTCCTCCTCCGTGGCGACCCTCCGCACCGTCGAGATCGGCGTGCCGACGCTCGTGGTGAAGAGCGACAAGGATCCGAGCTTCCTCACCGTCTCGGTCGACCAGCAGGCCGGCATGTTCCAGGCCGTCGACCACCTGGGCAACCTCGGCCACCGCGACGTGCTGCACCTCTCCGGCCCCCTCGACTGGCTCGACGCGCGCGCCCGCGAGCGCGCCTTCCACAGCCGCGCGAAGTCGTGGGGGATGCACGAGCGCCCCATCGTCATCGGCGACTGGACCCCGGACTCCGGGTACGACTTCGCCGCGAGCCTGCAGTCGGTGCCCGACTTCACCGCGATGGTCGTCGCGAACGACGAGATGGCGCTCGGAGTGATCCACGGCCTCGTCGAGCGCGGGATCCGCGTGCCCGAGGACATGAGCATCGTCGGCTTCGACGACCTGCCCACCGCCCGCCACTTCCTCCCGCCGCTGACGACGGTCCGCCAGGACTTCGACAAGCTCGGGACGACGGTCGCCGAGGTGATCCACGCGAGGATCCGCGGCCAGGAGATCCCGCAGCGCACCCGGATCCCCACGGAGCTGGTGATCCGCTCCTCCACGGCCGCTCCCCGATCGTGACCCTCCTGTTCCCGTCCCGCCGCATGCGCTCGCGTATCATCGGCGGCAGCCCCTGGCTCGCCGGACCCTGACGGCGCGCCGCACACGAACCGAGGACGGCACGTGGCGATCTCATCGAGGACGACCCGGAGCTCCGCGGCACCCGTCGTCGAGATGACCGGCATCCGCGTCTCCTTCGCCTCCGGACCCGCTCTGACGGACGGGAACCTGCGGCTGGTGCCGGGCGAGATCCACGGGCTGATGGGCGAGAACGGCGCGGGCAAGTCCACGCTGATCAAGACGCTCACCGGCATCCACCAGCCCGACGCGGGCGAGATCCTCGTCGACGGCGTCGCCCGGCGCTTCAGCGGCCCGGCGGAGGCGAAGGCAGCGGGCATCACGGCCGTGTTCCAGGACGAGCGCCTCACCGACAACCTCAGCATCGGCGAGAACGTGATGCTCGGACACGAGGTCCGCGGCCGCTTCGGCATCTCCTGGTCGCGCACCCACCACCGCGCGGCCGAGATGCTCGCCGAGCTGGGCCTGGAGGACCTCGACCCGCACCTGCCGCTGCGCTCGCTCTCGCCGGCGATCCGCCAGCTTGTCGCGATCAGCCGCGCGATGGTCGACCGTCCGCGCGTGCTCGTGCTCGACGAGCCCACCTCCAGCCTCGACCTCAGCGACGTGGCCCGCCTCTTCACGGTGCTGCGGAGGCTGCGCGACCAGGGCGTCGCGATCCTGTTCGTCTCGCACTTCCTCGAGCAGGTCCTCACCCTCAGCGACCGGCTGACGGTGCTCCGCGACGGCGGCACCGTCGGCGAGTACCCGGCGCACACCATGGACCGCGCCGAGCTGATCGCGAAGATGATCGGCAAGGACATCGATGCGCTGCGGCAGATCGGCTCCGACCGCCGCGAGCACCGCCGCCAGCCGGTCGGCCCGGCGATCTACCGCGCGCACGGGATCGGCCGCCGCGGCGCCGTGGGCCCGACCGATCTGGAGCTGCACCGCGGCGAGATCGTGGGCTTCGCGGGCCTGCGCGGCTCGGGGCGCACCGAGCTGGCGTCGCTCGTGAGCGGAGTCGAGAAGCCGGACACCGGCGAGGTGCTGATCGACGGCGAGCCCGCCCACATCTCCGACCCGGTGTCGGGCCTGCGCCACCGCATCGCCCACTCGAGCGAGAACCGCCGCGAGGACGGGATCATCGGCGACCTCTCCCTCCGCGAGAACCTCGTGCTGGGCCTGCAGGCTCTGCGCGGCTGGGCGCACCCGCTGTCGGCCGCCGAGACCGACACCCTGGTGCGCACCTACGTCGAGGCGCTGAACATCTCGCCGGCCGACCCGGACATCCCGGTGAAGTACCTCTCCGGAGGCAACCAGCAGAAGGTGGTCCTCGCGCGGTGGCTCGCGACCCGTCCGCGGCTGCTCGTGCTCGACGAGCCGGCGCGCGGGATCGACGTGGCGTCGAAGGTCGAGATCCAGGCGCACATCGCGCAGCTCGCGAAGGAGGGGGTGACCGTCGTCTACATCTCGTCCGAGCTGGAGGAGGTGGTGCGCCTCAGCGACCGCATCGTCGTCTTCAAGGACCGCGAGAAGATCGGCGAGGTCAGCAACGGCCCCTGGCTCACCGTCGACACGATCGTCGAGATGATCGCCGCCGACCGCGACGACGACCTCGACGACGACGACGACTGACCTCCCCCGCCGGCCGAGCGGCCGCACCGTCCACCGGGTCTCGATGAGCCGTCCGGGCTGCTCGACCGCCAGGACCTCGGCGCGCCGGCGGGTCCCGCTCGGGCGCCGGGCCTGCGAGGATCCGGGGGTGGACGATCAGCGACCGAACGAGCTCGCGGAGCTGCAGCGGCGCGCCTACGGCCGAGGCTCCGACATCGAGCGGGACCCCGGCGCGCTCGCCCGGCTCTCCGCGCTCGAGGCCCGCGTCCGTCCCGCCCTCGGCACCGCACTGCCGGGCGCGGTGGTTCCCGCGGTCTCCGGGGACGCGGCGCCGGAGGACGCGGCACCTTCCGCGGACGCCTCCGCCGACGAGGAGTCCGACCCCCTCGGCCACGTCCCGCCCCGCCGCTCCCGTCGGCGCGGCCTCCTCCTCCTCGCCGCGCTGGCCGCGACGGCCGCCGTCGCCGCGGGGGCCACCCTCCTCGCCACCGCCGAGGACGGACAGCCCGGCCGCGAGGTCGCCGTGCTGCCGCTGTCGAACGGCACCGACCTCCCCGGCTGGGAGGGACTGGGGTTCGACGGATCGGTCACCACCGAGGACTTCGGCGGGCTCACCGTCGTGCGGCAGAGCCTGCCCGCCGACACGGGGCTCACCGTCGTCCGGCAGCGCCGCTCCTCGAGCGCCGGCTCGTGCCTCTCCATCGTGCGGACCGCCGAGCCGCAGGACGGCCTGTTCTTCCAGGGCTGCACGGCCGGAGCGTTCCCCGCGGTCGCGCAGTTCACCGTGACGTCGGCGGCGCCGGAGGCCCTGCGCGAGCGGTTCCCGATCGGCACGTCCCTGCGGTTCGCCCTCGAGGGCGACGAGATCCGCGTCCGATCCGACGCACCTTGACCACTCAGATCCCCGTCCGTCCGTGCGGATCGCCCACCTTCTTCGACTCGCTCGACCCGCGCTCGCGCAGGAACACGGCGAGCGCCGCCATGCTGCCCACCGCGAGGAACTCCGACTGCCAGTTCTGGAGCGTCCGGTTCCAGAAGTCGGCGGAGGAGACGTAGCCGAGCCAGTCGACGGGCGCCTCCAGGCTCGTCAGCTGCTCCTCGTTGTAGGCCACGACGCCCGTCACCGACTGCGCCGCCCAGGACAGCAGGAACACCGCCCCCATCACCAGCAGCAGCGAGTGCGAGAACAGCGCCTGCCGCAGGCCGCCGGCGGACGCCGAGGGCGGCGAGTCGTCCTCCGCGGACGCCCCCGCCTTCTGCTGCTCGTCGGTCTCGAGGCCCTCCTCGCCCACCCGCTTCGACTCGGGCGAGCCGTGCTGCACGAGCCAGACGGTCGCGCCGATGTAGAGGAAGAACTGGAGGTACTCCGACTGCCAGTTCTCGGCGACGTCGATCGCGAAGTCGGAGGAGGTGACGAAGCGCCAGTAGCCGACCTCCCGCAGCCCCTCCGCTGTCTGGGTGTCGTTGTAGGCGGCGAGCCCGGCGAACGACTGCCCGGCGAGAGCGAGCAGGAAGATCGCGAGGAAGAACAGCGAGAGCCCGTTCTCGCGCAGGAAGCGGCGCATCCGGCTCATCTCCCCAGGATCCCGACGGCGAAGAACCCGATCAGGCCGAGCACGATCACGGCGTAGTAGAGGGCGGAGGCGGTGCGCACGTCAGCTCCCGTCCAGGACGCACTCGAAGGGCGCGTCCGCCACCGGCGTGCAGCCGGCCGCCCTCACCAGCCAGCCGTCGTCGCCCGGAGTGAGGAACACCGCGGTGCTGCCGGAGCGCACGATCGCCGCCCGGCCGTAGACCTCGGCGTCCCCGGCTCCGTCTCCCGCGATCCCGAGCTCCAGCACGTCGGCGGGGCAGTCGCCCTCCCGGTCCTGCACGGCCTCGCGGGCGGAGTCGGTGAGCAGCGCGCACGCCGCCCGGCCGTCGCCGCCGGCGACCGCGGAGAGGAAGGCGTCGGCCGCGCGGCGGGCCGCCGTGCCGTCCGCGGAGCATCCGCAGAGCGCGAGCACGAGGGCCGCCGTCGCGGCCGTCGCGGGGACGGAGCGCGATCGAGGGAGCATCATGGCCAGGAAAGCTACTCCCGGGCCCGACCACCGGGCAGAGGGTTGCCATCGGGCCCTGCGGGCCCCGCGACCGGATCGTTACCGAAGCGCACCGCCGTGCTGTTGCGTCACAAGAATTGTTCACGGTAACATTTCGACGTGGCGCTGCTTCGGCCGGCGCCCACTGCACATCCTGCACTCACCGCACCTCGGGCCGCTAGGCCCGCATTCGAGGCCCTTCGGGGTCCACCATCTCGGGCACTCTCTTCGTGCCCGCGATCTCAAGGAGGAGATCTATGTCCAAGACGAGGCGTATCGGCCAGTTCCTGGGTTTCGCAGCAGTCGGCGCACTCGCGTTCGGACTCGCGGGCTGCTCGGGCGGTTCCGGCACCGATTCGGGCTCCGGCTCGAGCGGTGACCTCACCACCGTCGGCTTCGTGGCCGTCGGCCCCGAGGGCGCGTGGCGCCAGGCGAACGAGACCAACATCGAGGACACGTTCACCAAGGACGCCGGCTTCGACCTGAAGTACGCACCCGCCACCAACGGAGACCAGAAGTCGCAGATCGACTCCTTCACCTCCTTCGTGGACGAGGGCGTCGACATCATCCTGCTCTCCGCCACGGAGGGCTCCGGCTGGGAGGACTCGCTCGAGCGCGCCCAGGAGGCCGAGATCCCGGTCATCCTGATCGACCGCGGCATCGAGCCGGACAACACCGACCTCTACGTGACCCGCATCGCGCCGGACAACATCGCGGTCAGCACCTCGGTCGCCGACTGGGCCAAGACCACCTTCCCGAGCGGCGCGAAGTACTTCACGCTCGAGGGCCCCGCGGGCGTCTCGGTCGTCAACGAGCGCAACGAGGGCTGGGACGAGGTCATCGGCGCCGACTCGAAGTTCACCAAGATCGGCGCGCAGACCGCGAACTGGTCCACCGAAGAGGCCAAGAGCGTCTTCGAGACCGTCCTGAAGTCGAACAACAACGACGTCCAGCTGGTCTTCGCACAGAACGACGAGATGGGCCTCGGCGCCGTCCAGGCCGTCCAGGAGGCCGGCCTCACCCCCGGCACCGACGTCAAGATCGCCACGATCGACGGCACCAAGAACGCCCTGCAGGCGCTGGCCGACGGCGAGCTGAGCTTCGTCGCCGAGTACAACCCGCTGTTCGGCGAGACCGCCCTCGACGCGGTCGAGAAGACCCTGGCCGGCGAGACGGTCGAGTCCTCGATCGTCGTCCCGAGCGAGACCTTCGACTCGCCCGAGGCCGCCACCACCGCGCTGCCCGACCGCAAGTTCTAGTCGCTCAGCACCACCGGTCGCCCGGCGTCGTCCTCGACGCGGCACCACTCCCCCGGAGCGACCGGGGCCGGCTCTCCGCCGGCCCCGGTCGCTCCGACCCTTCGGCGCACCTGTTCGGCTGCGCCCCGCTCGAGAACGGAACGACGCGACATGACAGGTTCGCCTCCGATCGTCGAGATGAAGAACATCTCGATCAGCTTCCCCGGCGTGAAAGCCCTCGACGGCGTCGACTTCCGCCTGTTCCCGGGCGAGGTCCACACCCTCATGGGTGAGAACGGCGCCGGCAAGTCCACGCTCATCAAGGCCCTCACCGGCGTCTACCGCATCGACAGCGGAGACATCGTGATCGACGGGGAGACCCGTCGCCTGACCGGCACCGCCGACTCGCAGGCCGCGGGCATCTCCACCGTGTACCAGGAGGTCAACCTGGTCACGAACCTCTCCATCGGAGAGAACGTGATGCTCGGCTACGAGGTCCGCGGACCCTTCGGCATCAACTGGAAGGCCACGCACCAGGCCGCGAAGGTCGCGCTCGAGAAGCTCGGCCTCGGCCACCTCAACACTCGCCAGTCGCTCGCCTCGCTCTCGATCGCGATGCAGCAGCTGGTCGCGATCAGCCGCTCGACGGTGAGCGACTCCAAGGTGCTCATCCTCGACGAGCCGACCTCGAGCCTGGACGCGAACGAGGTCGAGAACCTCTTCGTCGTCATCCGCCGCCTCCGTGCGGAGGGCGTCGCGATCCTCTTCGTCTCGCACTTCCTCGACCAGGTCTACGCGATCAGCGACCGCCTGACGGTGCTGCGCAACGGCACCTTCGTCGGCGAGTACCTGACCCACGAGCTCGACCGCACCTCGCTGATCTCGAAGATGATCGGCAAGGACATCGCGGCGCTGCGCTCCCTCGACTCCGAGCGCGAGAGCCAGGACCACCTCTACCGCGACGCCCCGCTCTACACCGCGAAGGGCATCGGCAAGAAGGGCTCCATCGAGAGCACCGACCTGACGCTGCACCGCGGCGAGGTCGTCGGCTTCGCCGGGCTCCTCGGCTCCGGCCGCACCGAGCTCGCGCGCCTGATCTACGGCGTCGACAAGCCCGACACCGGCGAGATCACGATGCACGGCAAGAAGATCGACGTCCCGACGCCGACCGCCGGTCTCGCCCACAAGATCGCGTTCTCGAGCGAGAACCGCCGCGACGAGGGCATCATCCGCGACCTCTCGGTCCGCGAGAACCTCATCCTCGGCGTGCAGGCCAAGCGCGGCTGGGCCCGCCCCCTCTCCAAGAAGGAGAAGGACGAGATCGTCGGCAAGTACCTCGTCGAGCTCAACGTGCGCCCGGCCGACCCCGACCGCCCGATCAGCAAGCTCTCCGGCGGCAACCAGCAGAAGGTCCTCCTCGGCCGCTGGCTCGCCACCGCCCCCGAGATCCTCATCCTCGACGAGCCGACTCGCGGCATCGACGTCGGAGCGAAGGCCGAGATCCAGGAGAAGGTCGTCGCCCTCGCCGGCGAGGGCGTCGCCGTGGTCTTCATCTCGTCCGAGCTCGACGAGGTCGTCCGTCTCAGCGACCGCATCATCGTCCTGAAGGACCACCGCGTGATCGCGGAGATCCTCAACGGTCCCGCTGTCACTGCGGAGTCGATCGTCACTACCATCGCCGCAGAGGGAGTCGTCGACGAGGACGTCGTCGTCCTCGAGAGCGCCACGCAGGAGGCCGCATCATGAGCAGCGACACCCGACCCGCCCGGGGATCAGTCCTCGGCGGGATCATCCGCCGCCAGTACTTCTGGGGAGTCGTGGCGATCGCCCTGCTCCTCCTCGTCAACGTCGTCAAGGACCCGGGCTACCTGGCCGTCTCGGTCAGCCCCACCACCGGCTACCTCGTCGGCAACGTCATCGACATCGCCCGCGCCGCCGCTCCGATCCTGATGATCGCCGTCGGCATGTGCCTGGTCGTCGCGACCGGGGGCATCGACCTCTCGGTCGGCTCGATCATGGTCGTCGCCGGCGCCGTCTCGATGGAGTTCCTCAACTCCGCGGGAGCGCCCGACTCGCTCGGCGCCGCAGCGGGAGCCTTCGCGGTCGCCCTCCTGGTGGCCGCCGTGCTCGGAGCCGTGAACGGCATCCTCGTCTCGGTGGTGGGCCTCCAGCCCTTCATCAGCACGCTCGTCGTGATGCTCGCGGGCCGCGGCCTGGCGAAGGTCATCACCGGCGGCCAGAACACCGCCGCCACCAACGAGCCCTTCCGCTGGCTCGCGAACGGGTACGTCTTCGGGCTCCCGGTCGTGTTCCTCCTCGCCATCGCCATCGTCGTGGTCGTCGGAGTCCTGGTGCGCCGCAGCGCGCTCGGCCTGATGATCGAGGCCATCGGCATGGACCCGAAGGCGGCCCGCCTCGCGGGCATCAACCGCCGGGGCCTGCTGATGACCGCCTACATCGGCAGCGGCATCCTCGCCGGAGTCGCGGGCGTGTTCGCCACGGCGAGCGTGATGACGGTCGACGTCTCGCGCACCGGCTACCAGCTCGAGCTCGACGCGATCCTCGCGGTCGTCATCGGCGGCACCTCGCTCGCCGGCGGCAAGTTCAACATCACCGGTGCCGCCGTGGGCGCGATCCTGATCGCCACCCTCGACAAGACCGTCGTGTTCCTCGGAGTCTCGTCCTCCGCGACGCCCGCCTTCAAGGCGATCGTCATCGTCGCGCTCTGCCTCCTGCAGTCCGAGCGCGTCCGCTCCGCCTTCAAGTCCCGTCGCGAGGCGCGCCGCAGCGTCCCGCAGAAAGAGGCGATCCCCGCATGAGTGCCGTGATGACCCGCTCCGCCCCTCCGGCGAGCACCAAGCGCACCTCCGGGGCGCGCGGCTGGCTGAGCCAGCACCTGGACAAGCTGCCCACCCTGGCCGCGCTGATCATCTTCTTCGGGATGATCGTCTACGGCGAGGCCGCCTACGGCCGGATCCTTCAGGCGAGCACGATCTCGAACCTGCTGGTCAACAACGCGCACCTGATCATCCTCGCCGTGGGCCTCACCTTCGTGATCCTCACCGGCGGCATCGACCTCTCGGTCGGCGCGGTGATCGCGTTCAGCAGCGTGAGCGGCGTGCTCCTGATCAACGCCGGCTGGAACCCCTGGCTCGTGATGGTCCTGATGGTCGTGATCGGCGCCCTGTTCGGCGTGATCTCCGGCGTCCTGATCCAGTACTTCAACGTGCAGCCGTTCATCGCGACGCTCGCGATGATGTTCCTGGCCCGCGGTCTCGCCTCCATGCTGAGCACCGTCCCGGAGCGCCTCCCCGAGGACTCGGCCGTGCTGAGCCTGGCCACGCCGATCAAGCTGATCGACGGCCCGAAGGTCAACGACTTCGTCATCAGCCCCGGCGTGATCATCGCAATCCTCGTCGTGGCCGGCGCGTTCTTCGTGCTGCACCGCACCCGCCTGGGCCGCACGGTCTACGCGATGGGCGGCTCCGAGCAGTCGGCGGCCCTGATGGGCCTCCCGGTTGTGCGGACCAAGCTGTTCATCTACATCATCAGCGGCACGCTCGCCGGTCTCGCCGGTGTGGTCTACACCGCCCGCCTCGGCAGCGCGCAGAACATCACCGGCACCGGCTGGGAGCTCGACGCCATCGCGGCGACCGTCATCGGCGGCACGCTGCTCACCGGCGGCGTCGGGTTCGTGCTCGGCTCGGTGGTCGGCGCCCTGGTGCTCGGACTGATGAACGTCCTGATCACCCGCGACGGCGGCATCCCGCCGGAGGCGACCACGATCATCACCGGAGGCATCCTCCTGGTCTTCGTCCTCCTCCAGCGCGCCGTCATGGCCCGCAGCAAGACCTGACCGGGCTCCCGCCCGATCTCCCCCGGCGCCCCCTCGTCCCTCCGCGGACGAGGGGGCGCCGTCGTGTCCGGGGCGCTCCGCCGGCCTCAGGAGGCGGAGCGGCTGAGCGTCAGCGCGGCCTGCTCGCGGGTGGCGTAGCCGCATTCCTCGGCGAGGCGGGCGAAGTCGGCAGGGCCCCGCCGCCGCAGGCCGATCCGGCGCCGGAGGGTGCCCGCCCGGCGCGTCTCGATCTCCTCCGCCGGCGTGCGGCCGAGGAACGCGAAAGCCTGCGCGAGCATGCGGGGGCAGACGAGCAGCTCCCGGGCGAGCACCGCGGCGGAGAACGCCGGGTCGCGGTGGCGCGCCTCGATCACCGGGATCGCCTCCGCGTAGACCTGGTCGGCGCTCCGGGTCCGGACCCGCGGAGCGCTGTGCTCGACGATCCCCTCCAGCAGCAGTTCGCTCGCCCGCCTCACGCCGGCGGCCCCGAGCACGGCCGGATCGCCCTCGATCAGACTGTTGGCGAGGGCACGGGCAGGCGTCCAGACCGACTCGCGCACCGGCACGACCTCGTTGATCCGCTCGCGGACCCACCGGTGCTCGAGCACGGCGGCGTCGAAGCTCCAGGTGTACGAGAGGGTGGGCCGCCGGTAGTCGATGCGCACCGGGACCCTGGCGTCGAGGAGCAGGACGCTGTTCGGCGTCGCCTCGAGCACGCCCTCGTCGAGGACGACCTCGCCCCCGCCCTCGACGATCAGGGAGATGTGAACGCCCACCGGCCTGTCCGCCCTGTCGACCGACGGCGAGAGGGCGACCCTGATCCCGTTCGGCCCCCACACCCGCGTCAGCGCGAGTCCCGGTCCGTCCGCTGCGTCCATCCGCAGACCGGGAGCGCCCGTCCCGCGCTCGTCCCCTGCGCGAGCGAACGCCTGCATCCGCTCCTCTGCGGCCCCCATCTCCCGCCTCCTCCGCGTCGAACGAACAGAATCCCTCATCTGTCGATCACCGCCGGACGTTCGCACGGATCTCCCAGGCCTCCGCGCCTCGCGCTCGGAATCCGGCCGCACGCCGTCGCCGGACCGGGAGGACGGCCACGGGGACCGTCGCGGTCAGCGGCGCTGGGAGAGCCGCCACAGCGCGCGGCGAGCGCTCCCCTCGGAGGCGAAGCCCGCCTCCTCGGCCGAGCGCGCGAAGTCGGCCGTCGCCAGGGACCGCCCGCCGATCAGGAGCAGGAGGGTGCCCGCCCGGCGCCGCTCGAGCTCGTCGTCGGCCGTCCGCCCGAGGAAGGAGAACGCGCGAGCCAGCGTCAGCTCCGACACCAGGAGCTCGCGGGCGAGCCGGGCGGCGGTGAAGGCGGGATCGCGGTGGCGCTCCTCGATCAGGGCCATGGCCTCCCCGTAGACGTCCTCGGCGCGGGGACGCCTGCGCGGTGCGGAGCCCTCGACCAGCTCCTTCAGGAAGGCCTCGCCCGCCCGGGCGACGGCGGGCTGCTCCGCCAGAGCGGGGTCGCCGTCGAGGAGACCGTTCATCAGCGCCCGCGCCGGGGCCAGGAAGCAGCCGGCGACGGGCAGGACCTCGCCGAAGCGCTCCGTGATCCAGCGCTGCTCCAGCGCCCGCTCGCCGAGCACCCAGGCGTAGATCACGGTCGAGCGGGGGAAGCGCGCCCCGGTCCGCGGCTCCGCGTCGATGACCACCAGATCACCACTGCCGCACTCGAGCATCCGTCCGTCCTGTCGGATGCGTCCTCCGCCCTCGACGACCAGCAGCAGATGCGCGCCCGGCGGGCAGCGCGACTGCGGCTTCTGCTCGAGAACGCAGCCACCGGGGATCCACAGTCTGGCGATCTCGAAGCCGAGCGAGCCCGTCGCCTCGACCCGCAGTCCAGAACGGGCCTCCACGCCGTTCCAGTGCTCGGCCATCCGCCGGTACATCTCGGCCGATCTCGACCTCATCGGGCGCCCCCTCCTCGCGGGCACGCTGACGCCTCACCACAGGAGTGATTCGCAGCCCGCGCGTGCTCCGTTTGTCACAGGACCGGTCACAGCGGACGGCGACGCTCCCGCTCACCGCGCCGGCGGCGCCCCGGCGGCAGCGTGCGACCGAGGGGATCACCGGGTCAGGAGGGCGATCGCGACTCGGGACGGCGCCGGAGCCCACCACTCCCTCCTCACGGCGGCGCCACTTCCTCCTCACCTGCCCCCGAGCGCTTGGGCCGACCGCCCGCCCGCGGGAAGACTCCCCAGCGGTACGGCGCCCGTCGTACCCGCCGAAGCGCCCGAGCGGACGACGACCGTCCTCCGAGCAGGCCGCCGGCGAGAAGACAGACCGAGGAGCTTCACTGTGACTTCCGACAACTCTCCCGCTGAGCAGGGTCCGCTGAGGCGACGCACCGTCGTCGCCGGCGCCACCTGGTCCCTGCCCGTGATCGCCGCAGCGACGGCCACCCCGGCCGCCGCCGCCTCTGCCACGCAGACCCTCGTGTTCAGCTCCATCCCGACCATGATCGCGTGCATGCCCAACACGGCGCCGATCACGCTGACCCTCACCGGCGGCACCGTCGCGAACGTCCCCGTGCGGGTGAACACCCCGCCCGGCTTCCGCTTCGGAGGGAGCGGGACCGACACCTTCGTGACCGACGCGAACGGAGTCGCCACCATCCCGGTCGGCGGCGTCATCGCGGGCCCCTCGACCGGCTCGGCCCTCGCCTTCGGCGGCTCGGCGAAGACGAACGCCCCGTTCCCGGTCCGCCAGACCGGCGACCTGCAGTACAGCACGGGCCTCGCCACTGTTCCCGAGAACTCCGGATTCATCCACACCTCCTCGCAGGGTGTGAACGGCAACGTCTCCGTCAAGGCGAACGGCGACATCTGGCAGTACCGGCGGTCGGACGGCTGGCAGAAGCTCGGCACGGGCGCCTCCACGGAGCCCAGCACATCCGGGCTCACGCAGCAGCCGGACGGAACCTACAACGCGCACTGGATCAAGGACGGAGTCCTCCAGTACGGCAAGGCGCTCGCGACCGTTCCGAGCAACTCCGGATTCGTCCGCACCTACGGTCAGGGCGCGGACGGGAACGTCTCCATCAAGTCGAACGGCGACGTCTGGCGGTACAACCGCCAGACCGACGAGTGGACCCTTCTGGGCACCGGCGCCAGCACCGAGCCGAGCGCGGCCGGCATCTCCGCGAACCCGGCCGGGACCCTGAACGTCCACTGGATCAAGAACGGAGTCCTGCAGTACGGCACCGCAGCGGCCACCGTGCCGACCAACTCCGGATTCGTCCGCGTCTACGGCCTCGGCACCCGCGGCACGATCGCCGTGAAGTCGAACGGCGACATCTGGCGGTACACCCCGCAGGGCAACGTGTGGGACCTCGTCGGCACCGGAGCCAGCACCGAGCCGAGCGCCGCCGGACTGACCCAGCGGCCGGGCGGGACGTTCGAGATCCACTGGATCAAGGACGGGGTCCTGCAGTACGGCACCCGGCTCGCGACCGTTCCGGAGAACTCCGGGTTCGTCCGCACCTACGGTCAGGGAGCGGATGGGAACGTCTCCGTGAAGGCGAACGGCGACATCTGGTACTACAGCACGGCGCAGAACACGTGGACCAAGATCGGCTCCGGTGCCAGCACCGGCCCCGATGCGGCCGGGATCACCGCCCAGGGAGACGGCGCGCTGAACCCCCACTGGATCAAGGCGAGAACCGACTGCCGCTGATCCGCGCCCGGCGGCCCTCTCCGCCCGCGTCCTGCCGGACCGCGGGCGAGGAGGGCCGCCTCCGCCCTCCCGCCGAGGACGGGCGCCTCGTCCGAGGAGGAACGCGCCACCCCGTCTCGGCGCCCCTCCCCCGGCCTAACGTGGTCACCGCCCGCGCACCCCGTCCCCGCTGCGAAGGAGCCCGGTGACCGCTTCCGAGCAGCCGGCCGCCCCGCGCGGTCTCGTCGAGACGCTGCAGCTGAGCGGTCCCCGCGTGGAGGCGTGGCTGAGGAGCCTCGGCTGGGCGAGCGACGGAGCTCCGCCCCTGCACCTCGCCGGGGACGTGCTCGCCGTCGACGGCTTCCGGCTGAGCCGCCTCTGGCACACACCCGGCACGCTCCGGACCGACCCGCCCCTCCCCGCCCCCGACCGGGCCGAGGTCGACCTCATCGTCCCGGTCGCCGGCGAGATCGTCGTCGACGGCCCTCTCGAGGCCGCTCGTCTGCGGCCCGGCGGGCTCGCCCTCCTCCAACGCGACGACTCCGCTCGGTTCCGGGCGGAGGAGGACTCCGCCTGGCTGGCGCTGAGGACGTCCTGGGGCAGGCTCGGCCTCACGAGCGCACAGTCCGACGGGCCGTCCTGCACCCTGCTCGCCGCCGACAGCTACAGCGGCGCCTTCGTCTCCCTCGTCAACGCGACCCTCAACGCGGACCTCGCGGCGGGCGATCCCGGCTTCAGCGAGCTGCGCCGGGCGCTCGAGGCGACCGCGTCGGCCCTGATCAAGCAGAGCCTGCCGCCCGCCCGTCCGGAGGACGGACTCGAGGGCGTCCTCCTCCGCGCGATCGCCGTCATCGATGCGGAGGCGGGTGACGCGGACTTCACCGCCGGCGTTCTCGCGATGCGGCTCCGCGTCTCGCGGGCGACGCTGGACCGCGCCTTCCACCGCCGGGGCACGACCGTGGCCGCGACCCTCCGCGAGCGGCGCGTGCACCTCGCCGCGTCGCTGCTCGCCGCGAGCCCGTCGCTCTCGCCCTCGGCTCGCGCGGCCGTGGCCGAGCGGGCCGGCTTCCGGACGCTGAGGGCGATGGACCGCGCGCTGAGCCGTTCGCGCGACGTCGACCGCGGCTGATCCGACCGGACATCGGCGTACGCGTCGCTCGAGGATGCACTCGGGATTCATCGAACCGGTTCGCCTCTCCTCTGGAGTGTCGGGAAATGATCCGGTTAGGCTCTTCACGTTGTCGTCAACATAGTGTTACCGTGAACATTGCCGCGTACGAAACCGGCACACTCCCTCCCCTCAGCAATGGTGCCGACCCTGGAGCAAAGCGCGATGAAGCCTTTCCTGCGACCACTCGTCCTCGTGACGGCCGTGGCCCTCACCGTCCCCCTTCTGACGGCCCAGTCGGCGAGCGCAGCTCCCTCCGACAGCCTCGTCCTGCGCTACGCGCTCGACGAGACGAGCGGCACGACCGTCGCCGACAGCTCGGGCAAGGGCCGCACCGGCACGCTCGTCAACGGAGCCGCTCCTCGCGGAGCCGCGGGCGTCGCCCTCGACGGGACCGACGACTACGTCAAGCTGCCCGACGACCTGCTCGCGGGCCTGAACTCGATCACGGTCAGCACCGAGGTCCTGGTGAACGCGAACCAGGGCACGCCCTACTTCATCTGGGGCCTCGGCAACACGACGAACGGCGCCGGGAACGGCTACCTCTACACGACGGGCAACGGCTACAAGGCCTCGATCGCCACCGGCAACTGGACCACCGAGCAGACCGTCAACTCCAACGCGAACCTCGCGCGCAGCGTCTGGAAGACCCTCACCTACACGCTCGACGACGCGAGCGACACCGCACGCCTCTACCTCGACGGCACCCAGGTCGCGCAGCAGACAGGAGTGACCATCACTCCCGCCGCGATCGGCAACGGCACCACCACCGCGAACGCGATCGGCCGCTCCGTCTACACGGCGGACAAGACCCTCGCCGGCTCGGTCCGCGACTTCCGCGTCTACAGCACGGCGCTCAGCGCGGCCGACGTCGCGACCCTCCAGGCCCCGGACAGCACGCGCGTCTCCCGCGACTCCGCCGCCCTGGACCTCGGGAGCCTCTCCTCGGTCTCCGCGAACCTCACCCTCCCGACGACCGGCCCCAACGGCTCCGCCATCGCCTGGGCCTCGAGCAACTCCGCGGTCGTCTCGACCAGCGGAGTCGTCACGCCGCCCGCGACCGGGGTCGCCTCGGTCGAGCTGACCGCCACGACCACCCGCGGCTCGGCCACGGCCACCCGCACCTTCACCGCCACCGTGCCCGCCAAGGACGTGAACGCCGACGCCCAGAAGGCGCTCGACGCCCTCTCGATCGTCAACTCCGGCGACGTCCGCGGCAACGTGACGCTGCCCGCGAAGGCCGGCTCCTACGACGTCGCCTGGTCCTCCTCGAACACGGCCGTGCTCAGCACGACCGGCGTCGTGAAGCGCCGGTCCGCCGCCACGCCCGTCACACTCACCGCGACGATCGCCGGCACGACTGCGACCCGGCAGCTGCCCGTCACGGTGACCGCGGCTCCCGCGGACCTCGACACCGAGTACGACGCGGGCTACCTCTGGACCCACTTCGCCTCGACCGACTACGAGAAGATCTACTTCGGCTCCAGCACCGACGGTCTGCACTGGTCGAAGCTCAACAACGACAAGGCCGTGCTCGCCAACCTCGGCGGCACCCTCGGCGTCCGCGATCCGCACCTCGTGCGCTCCCCCACCGGCGACGAGTACTGGATCATCGGCACCGACCTGCACGCCGAGGGCACCGCTCCCGGCGGCACCTGGGACCAGACCAACGCGAGCAAGAACCTCGTCGTCTGGCGCTCGACGGACCTCGTGAACTGGAGCGATCAGAGCATCGTCTTCGCCGGCTTCCCCGACGCGGGCAACGTCTGGGCTCCTGAGGCGATCTGGGACGACGCGACCGGCCAGTACTACGTCTACTGGGCCGCCCGCGACAAGACGCTGACCGGCGGGGCCTCCGCCCAGCGCGTCTACGTCTCGACCACGCGCGACTTCGTCGGCTTCTCCACCCCGAAGGTCTGGCTGGACGAGAACCCCGCCGCCGGCGGCGGGAGCCGCGGCAGCATCATCGACACGACCATCGCGAAGGAGGGGGACACGTACTACCGCTTCTCCACCGCCGACTGGCGCACGGTCGTCGACAAGGCCCCGAGTCTCGCCGGCCCCTGGACCCGCGTGATCGGCTTCGGCGAGGAGAAGTCCCGCGGCCTCTCCGACCACCTCGAGGGCCTCACCGTCTACCAGCTGCCCGACGGCCGCTGGGTCGTCATGGGCGACTCGTTCGGCTACTCCGCCTACGTCACCGACACCCTCGCGGACATGCGGTTCACGGCGCTTCCTGTCGGCACCACCGGCGCGAACACGTACTCGTTCTCGAAGCCCTTCCGCCACGGCTCGGTGCTCCGCCTCTCGAGCGCTGAGGAGGCGCGCCTGACGGCCGCCTACGGCACCAGCAGCACCGGCCCCGCCGCGAAGCCGGTCAACGCGGCCGGCGAGATCCTCCGCTACACCTTCGACGGCGGCTCGGGCACCACGGTGCGCGACAGCTCGGGCAACAACCAGAACGGCACGCTGCCCTCGGGTGGCACCTGGAAGGACGGCGCCCTGCAGCTCGACGGCACCGACGACTACGTCAAGCTGCCGAACGACCTGCTCGCCGGAGTGACGGACCTCACCATCCAGTCCGACGTCTGGATCGACCCCGCGCAGGGCGGCGCCTACTTCCTCTACGGCCTGGGCAACACCACGAACGGCGCCGGCGACGGCTACCTCTTCACCTCGGGCAACAACTACCGCACCAGCATCGCGACCGGGAACTACACCACCGAGCAGACCGTCGCCGGCGGCTCGGCCCTCCCCCGCGGCACCTGGGCGCACCTGACGTACACGCTCTCCGGCACCACCGGCACGATCTACCTCGACGGAGTGAAGGTCGCCAGCGGCACCGTCACGACCGACCCGAAGGACATCGGCGGCGGCTCCACCTCGGCGAACTACATCGGGCGCTCGAACTACGACGCCGACAACCGCTTCCGCGGCCAGATCCGCGAGTTCTCGGTATACAACCGGGCCCTCAGCGCCTCCGAGGTGCTCGCCGCCTCCGGCAACACGTCGGCCCTGGTCGACCTGTCGCTCAGCGGCGACGTCCTGAAGACGGCCCCGATCGTCGACTCGGCGAGCAGGACGGTCACCTTCCCGGTGAAGCCGGGGACCGACCTGACGAAGCTCACCCCGACCTTCTCCACCGCGGCCGGCGTCACGGCGAGCCCCGCCTCCGGCACCGTCCGCGACCTCTCCACCCCGCAGACGGTCGTGCTCACGCCCGCCGCCGGCGGCACCGCGACCACCTGGACCCTGAAGGCCGTCGTCATGAAGTCCCCCGTCCTCGCAGGCCTGAACGCCGACCCGAACATCGCGGTCTTCGGCGACACCTACTACCTGTACGCGACCTCGGACGGCTTCGCCGGCTGGGGCGGCAAGACCTTCTACGCCTGGTCCTCGAAGAACCTCATCGACTGGACCCGCTCGGAGCAGCCCTTCCTGACGCTCGACGGCGCGAACGGCAACGTGCCGTGGGCGACCGGCAACGCCTGGGCGCCGACGATCATCGAGAAGAACGGGAAGTACTACTTCTACTTCTCCGGCGAGAACTCCTCGCTGAACCGCAAGACGATCGGAGTCGCCGTCTCGGACAGCCCGATGGGCCCGTTCACGGCGCAGCCGACCGCGATGATCACCAACGGCGAGTCCGTGCGGTCCGGCCAGGCGATCGACCCCGCCGCGTTCACCGACCCGAAGACCGGCAAGAGCTACCTCTTCTGGGGCAACGGCGACCCGCTCTACGGGGAGCTGTCCGACGACATGCTCTCGATCAAGACCGGCACGATCAAGAAGATCAGCGGCCTGACCGACTTCCGCGAGGGTGCGTTCCTGAACTACCGCGACGGTCTGTACCACCTCACCTACTCGATCGACGACACCGGCTCGGAGAACTACAAGGTCGGCTACGCCACCTCGACGAGCGTCGACGGACCGTGGACCTACCGCGGCGTGGTCCTCGAGAAGGACACCTCGCAGGGCATCCTCGCCACGGGCCACAACTCGATCGTCAACGTGCCCGGCACGGACGACTGGTACATCGCCTACCACCGCTTCGCCATCCCCGGCGGAGACGGCCAGCACCGCGAGACGACGATCGACCGGGTGACCTTCGACAAGACGACCGGGCTCATGCAGAAGGTCGTCCCGACCCTCACCAGCGTCGCCGCGCAGACGATCGTCGACACCGCGCCGCTCGCAGCCTCGATCACGGGGAAGGCGACGGTGGGCAGCACGCTGACCGCCTCCGCCTCCTCCCCGTGGACGGCGACCGGCTTCCAGTGGAAGCGCGGCGGGACCGCGATCAGCGGGGCGACGGCGTCGAGCTACACGCTCACCGCCGCCGACCGCGGAGCGACGATCTCGGTGGCCGTGACCGCCGCGAAGCCGCAGTGGACGCCGGCGACGGCCTCCGCCTCCGTCGGTCCCGTGACCGACTCGGCACCCGCGATCGCCGTGACCACGACCTCCACGACGCGCTGCGTCGCCGGGAGGATCGTCGTCACCGCGACCGCCACGAACCCGAACGCCTTCGCTGCGAAGATCGTGGTCGGCACGACGTGGGGCTCCAAGAGCTTCGCCGACGTCGCTCCCGGCGCCACCGTCTCGGCCGCCTTCACCACCCGGGCGACGAGCGTGACCGACGGATCCGCGACCGCCACGGCGACCGCGTTCGTCAACGGGAAGCCGGCCACGGCCTCCTCGACCGCCCCCTACTCCGCGGCCGGCTGCAGCTGACCCGCGGGCACGACCCACACCCACTGAGATCGAGCCGGCGACGACGCCGGCCGGAGAACGGAGAACACCCGACATGAACACCCGATCCCTTCTGATCCGCGGAGCCGCCGGACTGGCCGGAGGCGTCCTCCTGCTCGGAGTCGCCGGAACGGCCTTCGCCGCCGACACCAACTACGGCAGCGACGACGTCGACGTCAACGTCGACATCGCCGACCTCCCCGGGACCGGCGCCCTCTCGATGACCGTCGCCGGCGACTCGACGACCCTGGCCGAGGACGGCTCGGACAACGTCCGCCGCCAGTTCACCGGCACCCTGCCGACCGTCACGGTCACCGACACCCGTGACGCCGAGGACGTCTCCCCCGACTCCGCCTGGTACGTCCTCGGCACCGCCGACGCCTTCACCTCGGCCGACGGCTCCATCATCGGCGCCGAGAACCTGGGCTGGGCCCCGGCTCTCGTCGACGGCGGCGACCTCGGCGAGGTCGCCGCGGGCCAGGTCGTCGACACCGCCATCGACGGCGGCGCCAACGGCCAGGGCCTGAAGAACGAGGAGCTGCTCGCGATCGTCGCCAGCAACTCCCAGCAGGTCAACCCCGAGGGCTCCTGGAGCGCCGACGCCGACCTCTTCCTCCGCACCCCCGTGAACGTGGACGCCGGCGCGTACTCGTCCACCATCACCCTGTCGCTCTTCGAGTGACCCGTCGCGGCCGGGGGACGCACTCCCTCGGCCGCGATCCCACCACGGCCGACGCGGCCGGGCCCGCCCGCCCGGCCGCGTCGTGCTTCCCCCGTGCGACCATGAGGTTCTGATGACTGCTCCGCGCCGCTCCGCCGCTCCCCGCCGCCCGCTCCTCCCCGCGCTGCTCGCGCTGATCGTCGCCCTCCTCGGCGTGGGGGTCGCTCCGGCGGCCGTCGCGGCCGACGGAGCGATCACCTGGGCGGTCAGCCCCTCCACCGACGGCGTCCCCGACAAGCGCGCGTGGGTCGAGCTCGAGCTCGCCCCCGGCGCGAGCGCCTCGGACGAGGCGGTCGTGCGGAACCTCAGCGACCAGCCCGTGACCTTCAGCATCACCAGCGCCGACGGCTACTTCACCGACACCGGCCGCTTCAACATGCTCAACTCGGACCAGGAGTCGGTCGACGCCGGGCTGTGGATCTCCGCCCCCGAGACCGTGACCGTCGATCCGGGCAGCAGCGGCGTGGTGCCGTTCACCGTGACGGTCCCCGACAACGCCACCCCCGGCGACCACGCCGCCGGCATCGCCGCCTCCGTGCTCTCGCAGGGCACCGAGGCGGGAGGTGCGAACGTCGGAGTGGAGAGCCGCATCGGCTTCCGCGTGATGACCCGCGTGACCGGCGAGGTGACCCCCTCCTTCTCCGTCGAGGACCTGGCCAGCGACTACCGCCTCTCCTGGAACCCGTTCCAGCCCGGCTCCCTCTCGCTCGTCGCCGACGTGGTGAACACCGGCAACGTGCGCCTGCTGCTCGACGGCACGGCGAGCGCCCAGGGCGCCACCGCCCCCGTCGTCGCGGCCGACGCGCCCCAGCAGGAGCTGCTGCCCGGCGACCGGCGCAGCGTCTCGGTGCAGCTCGACGGCATCTGGCCCCTCTTCGGGGTCGGCGCCGACCTGACCATCGCACCGACCGTCGCCGCCGCCGATCAGGAGCCGGTCGCCACCGCTCCCGTGACGGAGTCGATCACGGTCGCCGCCGTGCCGGTCCCGCAGCTGCTCGTGATCCTCGGCGTCGCCCTCATCCTCGCGGCGCTGCTCGCCGGGCGCTCGCGCTCGCGCCGTCGCATCGCCGCCCTGGTGCAGCAGGCCAAGGAGGAGGGCCTGCGCGAGGGCGCGCGCGTCTCCTCCTGAGCGCCCCCTCCGCACGCTCCCTCCCCCCTCCCTGCCGCCGAGGGGCCCCGGGCCGTCGAGGGGACCCGCTACACCGGGTTCCCCCGACGGTCCAGGGTTCGCTCACCGCGCGGCCATGCGTCAGAGTGAGCGGATGACCACCACCTCCCTGGAGGCGTCGACTCGGCGTCTCGGCCTCATCGCGCTCATCGCGACCCTCGGCGGCCTCCTCTTCGGCTACGACACCGGCGTCATCAACGGCGCCCTGGAGCCGATGTCGGCCGAGCTGGGCCTCACCGCGCTGACCGAGGGGGTCGTCACCAGCTCGCTCCTCTTCGCCGCCGCGATCGGCGCGATCTCGGGCGGACGCCTCGCCGACGCCCTCGGGAGGCGGACCACGATCCGCCTGCTCGCCGTGCTCTTCCTCGTCGGCGCCCTGGTCTGCGTGGTGGCGCCGGGCTTCGGCGTGATGGTCCTCGGGCGGGCGGTCCTCGGGCTGGCCGTCGGCGGCGCCTCGGTGGTCGTGCCGATCTACCTCTCCGAGATCTCCCCCTCCGAGATCCGCGGCTCGCTCGCCGGCCGCAACGAGCTGATGATCGTGATCGGCCAGCTCGCCGCCTTCGTGGCCAACGCCGTCATCGGCACCGTCTGGGGCGAGCTGCCCGGCGTCTGGCGGATCATGCTCGCCGTCGCCGCGCTCCCCGCCGCCGCGCTCCTGCTCGGCATGACCCGGGTCCCGGAGTCGCCGCGCTGGCTGATCGCGCACGGCCGCCGCGACGAGGCGCTCGACGTGCTCACGACCATCCGGACGCCCGACCGGGCCCATGCGGAGGCGGAGACCATCGCCCGCTCGATCGGCGCGAAGGACGGCCCGAGGATCCCCCTGCTGCAGGCGCTGCGCGAGCGCTGGGCGGTGCGCATCCTGCTGGTCGGCATCGGGATCGGAGTCGCCCAGCAGCTCACCGGCATCAACTCGATCATGTACTACGGCCAGTCGGTGCTGAAGGAGGCGGGCTTCGACCACGACGGCGCGCTCGTCGCCAACATCGCACCCGGGGCGATCGCCGTGATCGGCGGCCTGATCGGGCTGCGGCTCATGCAGACGATGAACCGCCGCACGACCCTCCTGCTCGGCTACTCCCTGACCACCGCGATGCACTTCATGATCGGCATCGCCTCCGTCGCGCTCCCCGTGGGGAACCCGGCGCGGCCGTACGTGATCCTGGTGCTGGTCGTCGCGTTCGTGGGGAGCATGCAGACGTTCCTCAACATCGTCACCTGGGTGATGCTGTCCGAGATCTTCCCGCTGCGGATCCGCGGCGTCGGCGTCGGCATCGCGATCTTCTGCCACTGGATCACGAACGCGGTGCTCGGCCTGTTCTTCCCCACCCTCGTCTCCGGCTTCGGCATCACCGGAACGTTCTTCCTGTTCGGCGCCGTCGGGCTGCTCGCGCTCGTCTTCATCTGGAAGCGCGTGCCCGAGACCCGCGGCCGTGCCCTCGAGGAGGTCGAGGCGGGCGTCGTCTCCGGCGAGCTCCTGCGCCGCTGACGCCCGTCCTCGGTCTCCGCCTACTGGTAGGTGACGAGGTCGGGGAGGGGGCGGACCTCGGCCATGGTCTCGGCGGGGGTGAGCATGGGCGCGTCCTCGTCGTAGAAGTTCTTCCAGCCCCAGCCGATGCCCTCGGGGGCGCCCTCGTGCAGCGCGTCCCAGGTCGCCTGCTTGTCGGGCTGCGAGCCCTGGCCGTCGACGTGGATGAGGAACTCCAGCTCGGGCCGGTCGCGGCGGATGCTGTCGCGGTCCTGCAGCATCGACAGCCGGAACTGGTGCAGCACGAACATCTTCGGCGGCAGCCCCTCGCTCTGCACCAGGTCGGCCAGCCACTCCGACACGCTGTCGACCTCGGCGGCCGAGACGCGCCCGATCTGCTGCAGCGGCTTCTGGCCGGGCAGCAGGCGCCACTCCGGGTCGAGCGCGAGGCCGACGTTGGGCAGCGACAGGAGGTCCGCGTACTGCTTCGCCTGGGTGAGGAAGTCGGTCAGCCCCGACTGCAGGTCGAGCACCACGTACATCCCCGCCGCCTGCGCCGCGTCGATGTAGGGGCGGATGTCGGCGGCGTCGAGCTCGTTGGAGTAGTCGCCGTCCTTGCCGGGGTCGCCCGCCGCGACCGTGGTGATGATCTCGAGGCTCGGCACGACCTGCTTGTCGGTGAGCGCCCGGTACGGCTCGGCCACCGCCTCCGCCCGAGCGATCGTGGGCTCGAGGCCCTGCTCCCCCAGCACGCCGAGGACGGGAGCGCCCGGAGTGCCGTAGATCGCGACGAAGAGGTGCCCGCCGAACATCCGCTGGCCGCCGCCCGGCAGCTGCCAGCCGCTCGCGGCCGCGCGCACGGCCCACTCGGGCTCGGGCTGGGCGGCGAGCACGGGGCCGAGCAGCAGCGTGCAGGAGGCGTCGGCCTCGGCGATCGCGGTCACGGCTCCGCCCGAGGCGAGCAGGTCGTCGCCGTCGACCACGGTGACGGGTACGCCGGCCGCGCGGGCGGTCGCCAGAGCGGCGACGTCGGCGTCCTGCGCGCGGGCGAGGGCGTGCAGGCCGGTCAGGGCGTCGGCCCGGGCCGGGAGGGCGCCGAAGGGAGCGTCGGAGGCGGTGGACGGCGCGGCGGCGGCGAGGTCGGCGAGCGCCAGGTCGGTCACGGTCAGGCCGGACGCGGTGCTGAGGGCGGCCTCGTCGGAGGCGGAGGCGACGACGTCGACGCCCTCGGGCGCGGTGACGTCGCCGATCGCGAGCACGCGGGTCACGCCGAGGCGGGCGAACTCGGCGGCGAGGGCGTCGGAGGTCGGAGCGGTGGAGGACGGAGCGACGGACGGGGTCGCGGAGTCGGACGGCGTCGCCGAGTCCGACGGCGTCGCGGAGTCGGACGGCGTCTCGGAAGCCGTGGATCCCGCGGCCGCGGCGTCCGCGGTCGGGGCGGCCGTCGCTCCGGATCCCGCCGAGCCGACCAGCAGCGGCACGCCCCAGGCGATGCTCACCTGGGCGGCGCGCAGGCGGGACTCGGCGACGTCCTCGACCAGGACGACCAGCGGAGCCGAGGCGAACAGGGCCGCGCTCGCGGCGAGCGCGTCCGGGGCGAGCGCCACCGGCCCGCTCGGAGCCGCGGTGCGGGTGCGGGGCGCCTCCTGCTGGGCGTCGTCCGGAGCGGAGGAGTCGGGCGTGCAGGCGCTGAGCAGCGGGAGCACCGCGAGACCGCCGATCACGACGCTGCGGCGCGAGAGCCCGGAGCGGGAGGGGACGGAACGGGGTGTCGAGGGCATGGCAGGCCTCTCCTCTCGGAGCCCGATCGGGGCTCTCTGGTGCGTGGCTGGTCCTCTCGACTATCGCAGGCTCGGCGGCGGTGAGCGCCGAGGGGGCCGTCCCGGGCGCGCCTCCGAGGCCGTCCGGACAGGCAGAAGGGGAGCGGCGCCGCAGCACCGCTCCCCTTCGAGTGGCTGGATCAGACCGTGCGGGGGGCCTTCGCGAGGTTGGCCTCGAGCTCCTCGCGGTTCTGCCGCACCACGTAGGCGGGGCGGTCGCGCTCGACGCGCCACGACTCGCTCAGCGGCGTGATCGCGACGGTGTCGAAGCCGATCCGGTCGTAGAGGTCGGTCACGAAGTGGATCGCCTCGGGGTAGTCGCTCGACGTCGCGAGAGCGCGGCGGTCGGGCGTGCCGGCCGGGGTGCCGTCGGTGGTGATGTCGGCGGCCATGATGTGGTTGAACGCCTTGACGACCTTCGACTCCGGGAGGTGCTGCTGGAGCATCTCGCTGGTCGTGGTCTCGCCCTTGTCGAGCGCCTCGATGCGGCCGTCGCGCTCGAAGTAGTAGTTGTTCGTGTCGAGGACGATCTTGCCGGCGAGCGGGGCGACCGGCACCTCCTCGAGGTTCTTCAGCGGCACCGTCACCACGGCGATCTCGGCAGCCTCGGCCGCCTCCTGTGCCGTGGCGGCGCGGGCCTTCGGGCCGAGCTCCGCGATGAGGTCGGCGAGGGTCTCGGGGCCGCGCGAGTTCGCGATGACCACCTCGTCCCCGAGGGCGATGACCGCCCGTGCGACCTGGCTGCCGATGTTGCCTGCTCCGATGATTCCGTACGTCGTCATGCTGAGGAGAACGCGGAGGATGCCCGGGCATTCCGCTCTGCGGCGTTCTCCCACGCCGCACCCAGGTGGGCCCGTGCCTCCAGTAGCCTCGATCCTCGGGCGCCGCTGCCCGAGAAGGAGTCCGTGATGCCGCAGTACGACCTCCCGCTCGACCTCCTCGAGCAGTACGCCCCCGAGATCGCCGAGCCCGCCGGGTTCGCCGAGTTCTGGCGCGACACGATCGCCGAGGCGAGGGCCGTCGCGACCGAGCCGCGCCTCGAGCGGGTCGACGCCGGCTTCGGACTGCTCGACACCTTCGACGTCACCTACTCCGGCTTCGGCGGCCACCCGATCCGCGCGTGGCTGATACTCCCCCGCGGCGTCGAGGGCCCCCTCCCCGGGCTCGTGACCTTCATCGGCTACGGAGGCGGCCGCGGGCAGCTCGCGGAGTGGACCGCGATGTCGGCCGCCGGCTACGCGCACCTGGTCATGGACACCCGCGGCCAGGGGTCCGGGCACCGCTCCGGAGCGACGCCCGACCCGGTGGGCAGCGGGCCGCACGTCTCCGGCTTCATGACGCAGGGCATCGAGTCGCCCGCGGAGCACTTCTACCGCCGCGTCTTCACCGACGCCGTCCGCGCGCTCGACGTGCTGCGCGCGCACCCCGCGGTCGACGCCTCCCGCGTGGCCGTCTCGGGCGGCAGCCAGGGAGGCGGGATCGCTCTCGCCGTCACCGGGATCCTGGGCCTGCTCGGCGAGTCGGAGTCGGCGCGCGCCGCGATCGTCGACGTGCCGTTCCTCTCCCAAATCCCGCACGCCGTCCGGCTGGTCGACACGATGCCGTACGGCGAGATCGTGCAGTACCTGCACACCCACCGCGGCGCCGAGGCGCGCGTGTTCGACACCCTCTCGTACTTCGACGGCACCTCCTTCGCCCCCTACGCGCAGTCCCCCGCGCTGTTCTCGGTGGCGCTCCGCGACGACATCTGCCCGCCGTCCACCGTCTACGCCTCCTACAACCGCTATGCCGGACCCCGCGAGATCCGGGTCTACCCCTTCAACGGCCATGAGGGCGGCGAGGCGTTCCAGATCGGCGAGCACGTGCGCTTCCTGGGGCGCGAGCTGGCGTAGGAGGAGGAGCCGCCCGGTCGGTGGGCGGGGGCGGTGCGCCCCGGCGCATCACCCGATCCGACTCTCGATCATCGCGCTGCCGATGCGGTCCTCGAGGTCGGCCAGCTCGTCGAGGACGTCGCCGACCACCCAGACCTGCCGGGCGCCTCGACGGGCGTCGCTTTGTGACGCCGTGCGTCGCGCTCGGTACCCGTTCGCTGCTCTTCTGGGCACTATCGACTCCATGACCCGCCAGATCCGCTTCAACGCCTTCGACATGAACTGCGTCGCCCATCAGTCCTCGGGCATGTGGCGCCACCCCCAGGACCAGTCCTGGCGCTACAAGGACCTCTCGTACTGGACCGACCTGGCGAAGCTGCTCGAGCGCGGCACGTTCGACGGCATCTTCATCGCCGACGTGCTCGGCACCTACGACGTCTACGGCGGCTCGAACGAGGCGGCGATCCGCCACGGCGCGCAGGTCCCCGTCAACGACCCGATCCTCCTCGTCTCGGCGATGGCCGCCGCGACCGAGCACCTCGGCTTCGGCATCACCGCCGGCACCGCCTATGAGCACCCGTACCCGTTCGCGCGGCGCATGTCGACGCTCGACCACCTGACGAAGGGCCGCGTGGGCTGGAACGTCGTCACCGGCTACCTCCCCAGCGCCGCCCGCAACATGGGCCACGAGGACCAGCTCGAGCACGACGACCGCTACGACGTCGCCGACGAGTACCTCGAGGTGCTCTACAAGCTGTGGGAGGGGTCGTGGGAGGACGACGCGGTCGTCCGCGACCGCGAGTCCGGCGTGTTCACCGACCCGGCGAAGGTGCACGAGATCGGGCACCGCGGCAAGAACTTCACCGTCCCCGGCATCCACCTCTCGGAGCCGTCGGTGCAGCGGACCCCCGTCATCTACCAGGCGGGAGCGTCGCCGCGCGGCATCCGCTTCGCGGCGGGCAACGCGGAGGCGATCTTCGTCGCGTCCTCGACGAAGGCCGGCCTGAAGGCGACCGTCTCGCGCATCCGCGACGCCCTCGAGGCGGCCGGCCGCGACCGCTACTCCGCGAAGATCTACACGCTGCTGACGATCATCACCGCCGAGACCAGCGAGGCCGCGCACGAGAAGCACCGCGACTACCTCTCCTACGGGAGCGAGGAGGGGGCGCTGGTCTTCATGTCGGGCTGGATGGGCATCGACCTGTCGCAGTACGACCTCGACGAGCCGATCGGCAACGTGAAGAGCAACGCGATCCAGTCGGCCGTCGCCAACTTCCAGGAGGCGAACGAGGACGGCTCGGAGTGGAAGGTCCGCGACATCGCCAAGCTCAGCGTGATCGGCGGGCTCGGCCCGTTCGTCGTCGGCTCGCCCGCAGAGGTCGCCGACCACCTCCAGGAGTGGGTCGAGGAGACCGACGTGGACGGGTTCAACCTCGCCTACGCGATCACGCCCGGCACCTTCGAGGACGTGGTGGAGTTCATCGTGCCGGAGCTGCGCAGCCGCGGCGCGTACCCGGAGGAGTACGTCAAGGGCAGCCTCCGCCAGAAGCTGCACGGCCGCGGCGACCGGCTGCCGGAGGAGCACCTCGGCGCCGGCTTCCGCTACGCGCCGGCGGCGGTCTGACGACAGGGGGCGCCGGGCGGCCGGTGGGGGCGGGGGTCTCCACAGGCCGCTCCGCGGCCGCGCCGGACGCACGAGCACCCCGCCGCGATGCGCGACGGGGTGCTCGTGACGTGCGGAGGGGCTCAGCCCTCGAAGGTGGCGTCGAGCGTGATGTCTACTCCGGTGAGCGCCTTGCTGACGGGGCAGGTCTCCTTGGCCTCGTCGGCGGCCTTGAGGAAGGCGGCCTCGTCGATGCCGGAGACCTCGCCGCTCACGACGAGCTTGATGCCGGTGAGCTTGAATCCGCCGGCCGAGTCCGGGCCGAGCGAGACGTCGGCGCGGACGTCGAGCGCCTCGACGGTGCCGCCGGCCTGGCCGAGGACGGCCGAGAACTGCATCGCGTAGCAGGCGGAGTGGGCGGCCGCGAGGAGCTCCTCGGGGCTGGTCGAGCCGTTGGCGTCGTCGGCGGCGCGCTTGGGGAACGAGACGTCGTAGGTGCCGATCTTCGAGCTCGAGAGCTCGACCTGGCCCTCGCCGGTCTCGAGCGAGCCGTTCCAGGCGGTGCGTGCGGTACGAGTGGGCATGAGTCCTCCTTGGGGGGCGGGGAGAACAGTAGAACGATCGTTCTCCCCTGATGTGCCGAGCCTAGGTGGAACGCGCGGCGTCCTGCAACCACCGGCCTCGGACCCTCGGCGAGATGCCAGTCCGGCGCGCCTCCGTCGGCGTGTCGCGTACGGGAGCGGCCTGTCGCGGAGGAGAGGACGGCCGCCAGGTCAGTGCACGAGCTTCAGGCCGACGACGCAGCCGACGATCCCGAGGACCAGCAGCGTGCGCACGAGCGAGAAGCCCTCGCCGCCGAAGAACATGCCGTAGAGCACGGTCAGCGAAGCGCCGATCCCGACCCAGACCGCGTACGCGGTGCCGGTGGGCAGCTCGCGCATCGCGTAGGCGAGGCCGGCCATGCTCGCGACGACGCCGACTCCGAAGACGACCGACGGGCCGAGCCGGGTGAACCCCTCCGACTTGCCGAGGGCGGTGGCCCACACGGCCTCGAGGACACCGGAGAGGATGAGGACGATCCAGGACATGACAGCTCCTACGAGTCAGTCTTGTCGCGTTCCGGGTACTGCTCCCTCGTCCGGTCGCCGTCATCGGCTCCGGACAGTCTGCCCGTGCGCGCTGGGCAGGCCCTGGGCAGCGCGCGGCGGGGGCGGAGCCGCCGCGACCGCGACTCCGCCCGCCGCCGTCAGCGCGGCTGAGCCGGGTTCGTCGGCACTCCGTGCGAGGGCGGATTGATCGGCGGACCGGACGTCGCCGGCGAGACCGGCGATCCGGACGACGAGCGGGACACCTCGGGCAGCGACTCCGGCACGCTGCCTGTCGGCTCCGCTCCCCCGCGCAGCTGCTCGAGGCGCGAGTGCAGGATCGTCGTCACCGGCAGTCGGTGCCCGTGCGCCTCCTCGTAGGCGAGCAGCGCGCCGAGGCCGGCCTCGTCGAGCGGGCGGATGCGCTCCGCGAGCGTGGCGAGCGGGATGTCGTTCCAGTCGGGGAGCGGCAGCTCCTCGCGGGAGGGTGTGTCGGTCATTCGTGCTCCTTCCGTTCCCTCCATCCCACGCCTCGGACGGCCGTCCGCCCAGGGGCTTGACCGGTCGCGGGGCGAACGGGGCTCGGCCGAGGGAGGACGGTCGGATGGTGCAGCCGGCCCATCCCCCGCCGGATCAGGCGGTGCGGCGGGAGGAGCGGCGGGTCGCCAGGTGCACGAGGACTCCGACCACGAGGAGGATCCCCGCGTAGAGCCAGACGATCGGGTCCTGCTGGCTGAGGAGCAGCACGCACGAGGCGACGCCGAGCACGGGGATCGCCGTCCACACGCGGAAGTGGTCGTGCTCGACCTTGTCGCGCCGCAGCACGAGCACCGAGACGTTCGTGCTGATGAACACCAGCAGGAGGAGCAGCACCACGGTCTCGGCGAGGGTCGCCAGATCGCCGACCAGAGTCAGGAGGCACGCCGCCAGCGTGGTCACCGCGATGGCCACCCACGGCGTCCGGCGCTTCGGCAGCACGTGGCCGAGCACGTCCGGGAGGAGGCCGTCCTTCGCCATGCCGTAGGTGACGCGGCTCGCCATGATCATGGTCAGCAGCGCTCCGTTGGCGACCGCGACGAGCGCGATCAGGCTGAACAGCCACGCCGGCACCCCGACTCCGCTCGCCGTCACGACGTCGAGCAGCGGGGCGGAGGATCCGGACAGCTCGTCGGCGGGCAGCGCGATCGAGCTCGCGAGGCCGACCAGGACGTACACCGCACCGGCCGTCAGCAGCGAGCCGAACAGCGCGCGCGGGTAGACGCGGCTGGGGTCGCGGATCTCCTCGGCGATGTTGGCCGAGGTCTCGAAGCCGACGAAGGAGTAGTACGCGATGATCGCCGCGCCGAGCACCGCCAGCGCCGGCGCCTGCTCGGAGCTGAGCTCGACCGTGCGGGCGAGGTCGCCGCCTCCGCCCGCCACCAGCAGCGCGACGCATCCGATCACGATCAGCAGGCCGCCGACCTCGATCACGGTCATCACCGTGTTGCTGAGCAGCGACTCCGCGACGCCCCGCGCGTTGAGGCACGCGACGAGGATCAGGAAGACGATGGCCGTCGGCACGGTCGGCACGTCGAGGAAGGTGCCGAGGTAGTCGCCGGCGAACGCGAGCGACAGACCGGCCGCGCTGGTCACTCCGGCCGCGAGCATGGCGAAGCCGACCAGGAACGAGACGATCGGGCGCTTGAACGCCCGCTGCGCGAACACCGCCGCGCCTCCCGCCTTCGGGTACTTCGTCACCAGCTCGGCGTAGGAGCCGGCGGTCAGCAGCGCGAGGCCGAGCGCGAGCAGGAGGGGCATCCAGACGGTACCGCCGACCTCCGCCGAGAGCGTGCCCATGAGGGCGTAGATGCCCGCGCCGAGGACGTCGCCGAGGATGAAGAAGTAGAGCAGCGGGCCGGTGATGCGGCGGCGCAGGGAGGTGCCGCCGGCCTCTCCGGTCGCGGGGGCGTCGCTCGTCGTGGCCATGTCGTCCTCTCGTCGCGCGCTCGGAAGCGAGCACGACGGGCCACGCTAGGGAGGAGGGGGCCGGGAGGTCGAGAAGGTTGACCGGGTGGGGCCGAGGGCGCTACAC
>NZ_PSUE01000062.1:0-745 GCF_002931645.1 Rathayibacter sp. AY2B5
ATCCCCTACCGGACGCATGGTTGACGGTCCCATGGAGGGCGGCCGCCTCCACTAGACCTCTTTATCCGACTGGGGTAGCTACCCTCGAGCCCATGACCGACCAGCAGAACGATGCACGGTTGCGCGCGAGGCGGATCGACGGTGCGACGGCGATTGTTCTCACCGTTGTCGCCGCGCTTCTCGTTCAGGCCGGCGCGAGCTTGCTGACCCTCGCCTCACCAGCCATGACGGACTGCCGGCCGCGCGAGATCCCGCTGAGCGCAGCAGCCTGGTACCTGGGCGCCCTGCTCGTTATCGGAGGATCCGTCTATGCGGCGGCGAAGACCGCGCGTGCGCTCACGTCGACCGCGCTCCCCTACGCCCTCCTCCTCACAGCGATCCTCGGAATCGTGACGTTCTCGGGACTAGCGATCCTCATCGCCGGGCTGATGGGCTTCGCGGAGATGGATGACCCTGGACCGCCTCCGACAGGCGGACCCGTCCTGCTCCTCATCGCCGCACTCAGCACACCTGCCTGGGCGCTCGGCGCATCCAGCATCCTCATGCTGTCCAAGAGACGCAGAGTGCCGTCTCGTCCGGCGGCGTCGCTCATCGCGTTCGCTGCCATCACTGCGACGAGCGTTGGTCTCCAGCTCGTCAGGTTCACCCTGACCTGCTGACGGTGATCACAGAGGTCCTCTACGAAAGGGGCAACGACGGTACCGCCACACGGCACCGATCATCGGCACCGCGGGACTCGAGAAGT
>NZ_PSUE01000008.1:0-110709 GCF_002931645.1 Rathayibacter sp. AY2B5
GGGCGTGTCGCGTCCGCCTAGCGGGATCCGCTGGGACGCGGATCGTGCGTTCGGCGGTGCGGGGGCGCGCCGGGAGGGCGGCTCGTCGCCGGCGAGACGGGCGCGGAAGGCTCGGTGCTCGGGCCGAGACGGGCGCGGACCGGCTCTCGAATAGACTGGCCCCTGCCATCAGCGGCGCCCTCGGGGGCCGCACGCAACGAGATTTCCGAGGGAGCACCGTGTCCGGGCATTCCAAGTGGGCCACGACCAAGCACCAGAAGGCGATCAAGGACTCGCGCCGCGCGAAGTCCTTCGCCAAGCTGATCAAGAACATCGAGGTGGCCGCCAAGATCGGCGGCGCCGACCTCTCCGGCAACCCGACGCTCGTCGACGCCGTGCAGAAGGCGAAGAAGACCTCGGTGCCGAACGACAACATCGACCGCGCGATCAAGCGCGGTGCCGGCCTCACCGGCGAGGTCATCGACTACACGACGATCATGTACGAGGCCTACGGCCCCAACGGCATCGCCCTGCTCGTCGAGTGCCTCACCGACAACAAGAACCGCGCCGCGGCGGACGTCCGCACCGCGATGACCCGCAACGGCGGCACCATGGCCGACCCGGGCAGCGTCGCGTACAACTTCGCGCGCAAGGGCGTCATCTCCGTGCCCCACGGAGAGAGCGTCACCGAGGACGACGTGCTCGGCGCGGTCCTCGACTTCGGTGTCGACGACGTGCTCGACCACGGCGAGAGCTTCGAGGTCCGCGTCGAGCCGAGCGAGCTCGTCCCGGCCCGCTCGGCCCTGCAGGAGGCGGGCATCGACTACGACTCCGCCGACATCGAGTTCGTCGCCTCCCTCCAGGTCGAGGCCGACGCCGAGACGGCCCGCAAGGTCTTCCGCCTGATCGACGCGCTCGAGGACTCGGACGACGTGCAGAACGTCTACACCAACCTCGACATCACGGCCGAGGTGCGCGCCGAGCTCGAGAACGAGGAGTGACGCGGTGAGCCCGGCCCGATCCTGGAGGGCGGCCTGATGCGCGTCCTCGGGATCGACCCCGGGCTCACCCGCTGCGGCGTCGGCATCGTCGACGTCTCGCGCGACCGCCGCGCGACCCTCGTGCACGTGACGGTCCTCCGGACACCGCCCGACGACGCGCTGGAGCGCCGCCTGCTGGCCCTGGGCGACGGGCTCGAGGCGCTGCTCGACGAGCACCGCCCCGACGCCGTCGCGATCGAGCGGGTCTTCGCGCAGAACAACGTCAGCACCGTGATGGGCATCGCGCAGATCAGCGGCGTAGCCCTCGTCGCGGCGGCCCGGCGCGGGCTCCCGGTCGGGATGCACACGCCGAGCGAGGTGAAGGCCGCCGTCACCGGCTACGGAGCCGCGGACAAGCGCCAGGTCACCGCGATGATCCAGCGCGTCCTCCGGCTCGACGCCCCGCCGCGGCCGGCCGACGCGGCCGACGCCCTCGCCCTGGCCGTCTGCCACGCCTGGCGGGCCCCTCTCGCGCCGTCCTCCGGGTCGGCGGGAGCCGGTGCCGACGGAGCGGCGGGCGGCACAGCAGCGCAGCGGGCGTGGCGCGCCGCCGAGGCCGCGAGTCGAACGCCTGTTCGAGCATCTAGACTGACGCGGTGATCTCCTCCCTCCGCGGCACCGTCCTCTCCGCCCGCGGGAGTCTCGCCGTCCTCGACGTCCACGGCGTCGGCTACGCGGTGAACGTGACCCCGCAGCACGCGCTCGAGATGCGCGTCGGCGACGAGACCACGGTCAGTACCGTGCTCGTCGTCCGCGAGGACTCGCTCACCCTCTACGGCTTCCCCGACGAGGAGCAGCTCGAGATCTTCGAGCTGCTGATCGGCGTGACCGGCGTCGGCCCGAAGTCCGCCCTCGGCGTGCTCGGCGCGGTCGAGCCGGACCGGATCGCGCAGGCGGTCGCCGACGAGGACGACGGGGTGTTCCGGAAGGTCAGCGGCATCGGCCCGAAGACGGCCAAGCTGATCATCCTGTCGCTCGCCGGCAAGGTGACCGTCCGTCCGCGCGCCGCCCGCGGCTCCGGTCCCGCCGCCACCGCCGCGCAGAACGTGCTCGCGGCGCTCGTCGGCCTGGGCTGGCCCGAGCGCACCGCGGCCGATGTGGTCGACGAGATCCTGCTCGACGCGCAGGCCTCCGACGCCGCGAACGTGCAGGCGCTGCTCCGGCTCGCCCTCGCCCGCCTCGGTCCGGCGGCCCGCTCGTGAGCGACGAGGTGCTGGGCGCCGAGGTCGCATCGGAGGCCGAGGTCGCCTTCGAGGGCGCCCTGCGGCCCAGGAACCTCAGCGAGTTCGTCGGCCAGCGCAAGGTGCGCGGCCAGCTCGAGCTGCTGCTCAAGGCCGCGGCCATGCAGGGCCGGACCCCGGACCACATCCTGCTGGCGGGCCCGCCCGGTCTCGGCAAGACGACCCTCGCGATGATCGTGGCGGAGGAGAGCTCCTCGCCCCTGCGGCTCTCCAGCGGCCCCGCGATCCAGCACGCGGGCGACCTCGCCGCCGTCCTCTCCTCGCTGCTGCCCGGCGAGATCCTCTTCATCGACGAGATCCACCGCATGGCGCGCTCCGCGGAGGAGATGCTCTACCTCGCGATGGAGGACTTCAGGATCGACATCATGGTCGGCAAGGGGGCGGGAGCGACGTCCGTCCCGCTGGATCTCGCCCCGTTCACGCTCGTCGGCGCCACGACCCGCTCCGGCCTGCTGCCCAATCCGCTCCGCGACCGCTTCGGCTTCACCGCGCACCTCGAGTTCTACGCGGAGGACGAGCTGCGGCAGGTGCTCGCCCGGGCGGCACGGCTGCTCGAGCTCGACATCGACGCGGACGCGATCGCCGAGATCGCCGGCCGCTGCCGAGGCACCCCGCGCATCGCCAACCGCCTGCTCCGGCGGGTGCGGGACTTCGCCCTGGTCCACGGCGGACGGGCCGACGTGACCGCCGTCCGCGCGGCGCTGGAGCTCTACGACGTCGACGCGCTCGGACTCGACCGGCTCGACCGCGCGGTGATGGAGATCGTGCTGACCCGCTTCGACGGGGGGCCGGTCGGCCTGAACACCCTCGCCGTGTCGGTGGGGGAGGAGGCGGAGACGGTCGAGGCCGTCGTCGAGCCGTTCCTCGTGCGGATCGGATTGCTGACCCGGACGCCGCGCGGCCGCGTGGCGACCCCCGCCGCCTACCGCCACTTCGGCATCGACCCCCGGGGGACGGCGGCTCAGCCGCCCCTGTTCCCCGATGATCTATGATTCTCTAGGCCCGACGGGCCGCTCGATCCGCTCCGCCTCGACCTGAGGCCGCGCGGCGGATCGCCCATCCACTCCGGAAGGCCCACCCATGGATCCGACGATCATCCTGCTCGTCCTGCTGCTCGCCGTGATGATCATCTTCATGTTCCGCAACAACAAGAAGCGCCAGCGCGACGCGGAGAGCATGAAGAACAACCTCCAGCCGGGGGTGGAGCTCATGACCGGCTCCGGCCTCTTCGGCACCGTCGTGTCGATCGACGACGAGGCGAACAAGATCGTCATCGAGTCGACCCCCGGCACGCTGCTGACCATCCACCGTCAGGCGATCGCCCGGCTCATCGACCCTAGCGAGAACGCCGTCGTCGTCGAGACCGAGGACGAGGCCGACCCGCTGACCGCGACCGGCTCGCCCGAGTTCGGCGAGCGCGACTCCGCGCACCGCGACCCGCTGGTGGACCCGGTCGAGCGCGACCGCCGCCCCGACGCGCAGTAGTCTCCTGGGCGGGCCGGGCGCATCGGCGCCCGCCCGCCCTTCTCCACGCCCGGGCGTCCCCGGGCCGATCACCGTCGACCGAAGAGAAAGCTGAGCCCTGGGTGGCCGCATCAACCCCCGTCCGGAAGGCCCGCCGCTCCCTGAGCTGGCTCGGTGTCCTGATCCTCGCTCTCGTCGGACTCAATACGGCGGCCGTCCTCTGGGGCGGCGGCTCCTGGACGCCGAAGCTCGCCCTCGACCTCGAGGGCGGCACGCAGATCGTCCTGCAGCCGCAGCTGAACGACGGCGACACCGTCTCGTCGGAGCAGCTGACGCAGGCCGTCTCGATCATCCGCCAGCGCATCGACGCGTCCGGCGTCTCCGAGGCCGAGATCACGACCCAGGGCTCGAGCAACATCGTCGTCTCGATCCCGGGCACGCCCGACGACGAGACGCTCCAGCGCATCGAGGCCTCGGCGAAGCTCGACTTCCGCCCAGTCCTCGTCGCGAGCCAGGCCACCAACAGCTCGGTCGGCGGCGACGCGACGTCCTCGCCCACGCCGACGCCCGTCGACCCGTCGCTCTCGACGGAGCCGACCGCCTCGCCGACGAACGCGAGCGACCTCGCCTACCTCACGCCGGCGCTCGAGGCCCAGTACACCTCGTTCGACTGCGCGTTCCTCAACGGCCAGGACCCGAACCTCGCCCCGGCCGACCAGCCGCTCATCACCTGCGACGACAGCGGGACGGTGAAGTACGTCCTCGGCCCGGTGGAGATCACCGGCGAGGACATCTCGGACGCCTCGAACGGCCTGATGACGACCTCCTCCGGCGCCAGCACCGGCACCTGGGCCGTCAACCTCTCGTTCGACGACCAGGGCACGCAGGCCTTCGGCGACGTGACCTCGCGCCTCGTGGCGCTGCAGGGTGCGCAGAACCAGTTCGCGATCGTCCTCGACGGCCGGGTCATCTCGGCCCCGTCGACGAACGCCGCCATCACCGACGGCAACGCGCAGATCTCGGGCTCCTTCACCCAGGAGTCGTCGAAGACGCTCGCCGACCAGCTCAAGTACGGCGCGCTGCCGATCGGCTTCCAGGTCCAGAGCTCGGACAGCATCTCGGCGACGCTCGGCTCCGCCCAGCTCGCCAGCGGCCTGCTCGCCGGCCTCATCGGCCTGATCCTCGTCATCGTCTACTCCATCGCGCAGTACCGCGTTCTCGGAGCCGTCACGATCGCCTCGCTGCTCGTCGCGGCGATCGTCACCTACCTCGTCGTCACGCTGCTGTCCTGGCGGGAGGGACTGCGCCTCTCGCTCGCAGGAGTCGCGGGTCTCATCGTCGCGATCGGCATCACGGCCGACTCGTTCATCGTGTACTTCGAGCGCATCCGCGACGAGCTCCGCGACGGACGCGGCCTCGAGTCCGCCGTCGAGTCCGGCTGGCGGCGCGCGCTGCGCACCATCTTCGCGTCCGACATGGTGAACCTGCTCGCCGCGGTGGTCCTCTTCCTCCTCGCCGTCGGCAGTGTCCGCGGCTTCGCGCTCACCCTCGGGATCACGACGATCATCGACCTGATCGTGGTGGCGCTGTTCACCCACCCGATCCTGCAGCTGATGGCCACGAGACCGTTCTTCGCCGAGGGGCACAAGGCCTCGGGCCTGGATCCCCGGGCGCTCGGGGCCGTCTACCGCGGCCGTGCCGCCTTCCGTCCGCAGGACCAGGTGGTCGCCGGCAAGCGCGCCTCCGCGTCCCGCGAGGCGGCCAAGCGCCAGACCATCGCCGAGCGGAAGGCCGCCGAGGCGGCCGGCCTGCGCGACTCCAACGACTCGAACGGGAAGGACGCGTGATGGCCAGCTTCTCGCAGTTCGGAAACGACCTCTACACCGGTGCGCGATCGATCGACTTCGTCGGCCGGCGCCGCACGTGGTACCTCGTCTCGCTCGCCCTGATCCTGATCACGCTGCTCGGGACGGTCGCCCGCGGCGGCTTCAACTTCGGCATCGAGTTCACCGGCGGCTCGCAGTTCACGGTGTCCTCGCCGTCAAGCCTCGAGCAGGCGACGGCGACGGACGCGGTGACCTCGGTCGCTCCGGAGACCGTGCCGCGCGTGTCCATCGTCGGCGACGACTCCATCCGCGTACAGACCGGCCAGCTCTCGACCGACGAGTCGACCGCGGTGCGGAACGCCCTGTCGGAGGCGTACGACGTGCCCACCGACCAGGTCGCCTCCTCCTTCATCGGAGCGGCGTGGGGCAACGACGTGACCCAGCAGGCCCTGCGCGGCCTGGTGATCTTCGTGGTCCTCGCGGCCCTGGCCATGTGGGCGTACTTCCGCACCTGGAAGATGTCGCTCGCGGCGATCGTCGCGCTCCTGCACGACCTCGTGATCGTGGCGGGCGTCTACGGCATCACCGGCACCGAGGTGTCGCCGGCGGCGGTGATCGGACTGCTGACGATCCTCGGCTACTCGCTCTACGACACGGTCGTGGTCTTCGACAAGATCCGCGAGAACACCGTGGAGGCGCTCGGCAGCACGACCCGCACCTTCTCCGAGACGGTGAACCTGGCCGAGAACCAGACTCTCGTGCGCTCCATCAACACCTCGATCGTCGCCGCCCTCCCGGTGGCCGCGATCCTCGTGATCGGTGCGTTCGTCCTCGGCGCGGGCACGCTCCGCGACATCTCGCTCGCCCTGCTGATCGGCATCATCGTCGGCACGTACTCGACGATCTTCGTCGCGGCGCCGCTGTACGCCCAGCTGCGCAGCCGGGAGCCCGAGATCTCCAAGCACGACAAGCGCGTGGAGTCGGCCCGGGCGAAGGCGACCGCGCCGGCCGCGCCGGCCGTGCAGGGCTGAGCCGTGGCCGACTACGCACAGGTCACGGCGGCCGACGCCGTCGGACTCGTCGAGCGCAACGAGGTTTGGCTGCTCGACGTCCGGGAGCCGCACGAGTGGGCGGTGGGGCATGCTCCGGCCGCCCACCACATCCCGATGGGGGAGATCGGCGCCCGGCAGGACGAGCTCCCGGCCGACACGGCGATCCTGGTGGTCTGCCACTCCGGAGTCCGCTCCGCGATGGTGACGCAGGCCCTCGACGGCGCCGGCTACGAGGTCGCCAACGTCGACGCCGGCATGACCGCCTGGGCCGCGGCGGGCGGCGACGTGGTCGACGGCGAGGGGCGCCCGGGACGCATCGGCTGACGCCGGCGCCGTCCGCCCCGGGCGGAACGGTCATCGGCGCCGTCCGCACGGGCGATAATGGGGCGATGGAGATCCTCGCGTGACGGAAACGACGACGACGTCCTCGACCGCTGCCCTGCGCAGACTGGTCCCGCGGATCTTCTCGCGCGCGCAGCCCTCCGGTGCTGTCGACACCCTCGTCCGCACCGTCCGGATGCACCATCCGAAGAGCGACATCGCGCTGATCGAGCGCGCGTACTCGGTCGCGGAGCGGGCGCACGCGAACCAGAAGCGCCGCAGCGGCGAGCCCTACATCACTCATCCGCTGGCCGTCGCGCAGATCCTCGCCGACCTCGGCATCGGCTCGAAGACGATCGCCGCCGCGCTGCTGCACGACACCGTCGAGGACACCGACTACCAGCTCGACGAGCTCCGCGCGGACTTCGGCGACGAGGTCGCGATGCTCGTCGACGGCGTCACCAAGCTCGACAAGGTCAAGTACGGCGACAGCGCGCAGGCCGAGACCGTCCGCAAGATGATCGTGGCGATGTCGAAGGACATCCGCGTCCTGATCATCAAGCTCGCCGACCGCCTCCACAACGCGCGGACCTGGGGCTTCGTCCCCGCCGAATCCGCCGCCCGCAAGGCCACCGAGACTCTCGAGATCTACGCGCCGCTGGCGCACCGCCTCGGCATCCAGGCGATCAAGTGGGAGCTCGAGGACCTGTCCTTCGCGGTGCTCTACCCCAAGATCTACAACGAGATCGAGAGCCTGGTGAAGCGGCGGACGCCGCAGCGCGAGGAGTTCGTGCAGAACGTCATCGACCTGATCAGCGAGGACCTGCGGGCCGGGCGGATCCGCGGTCGTGTCGTCGGCCGGCCGAAGCAGTACTACTCGATCTACCAGAAGATGGTCGTCCGCGGTCGCGAGTTCGACGAGATCTACGACCTGGTCGGCATCCGCGTCCTCGTGAACTCGGTGCGCGACTGCTACGCCGTGCTCGGCTCGATCCACGCCCGCTGGACGCCGATGCCGGGCCGGTTCAAGGACTACATCGCCACTCCGAAGTTCAACCTCTACCAGTCGCTGCACACGACGGTCGTCGGGCCGAAGGGGCGTGCGGTCGAGATCCAGATCCGCACCAACGAGATGCACCAGCACGCGGAGTTCGGCATCGCGGCGCACTGGAAGTACAAGGAGCAGATGGCCACCGGCAAGGTGCCCACCTCCGGATCGAACGACACCGACCTCGCCTGGCTCGCGCACCTCTCGGACTGGCAGTCGGAGACCACAGACCCGAACGAGTTCCTCGACTCCCTCCGCTTCGAGATCGGCGCCAAGGAGGTCTACGTCTTCACCCCGAAGGGACGCGTGATCGGCCTGCCGACCGGTGCGACCCCGGTCGACTTCGCCTACGCGGTGCACACCGAGGTCGGGCACCGGACGATGGGCGCCAAGGTCAACGGGCGCCTCGTGCCGCTGGAGTCGGCTCTGACGACGGGCGACGTGGTCGAGGTCTTCACCTCGAAGAACCCCGACTCGGGACCGAGCCAGGACTGGCTCCACTTCGTGCAGAGCCCGCGGGCCCGCAACAAGATCCGGCAGTGGTTCACCAAGGAGCGGCGCGACGAGGCGATCGAGCAGGGCAAGGACTCCATCGCCCGGGCGATGCGGAAGCAGAACCTGCCGCTGCAGAAGCTGATGAGCCAGGACACCTTCACCGAGGTGGCCAGCCAGCTGCGCTACAACGACGTCGAGGCGCTCTACGCGGCCGTCGGCGAGGGCCACGTCTCGACCCAGTCGGTGCTCGAGAAGGTCGTCTCCTCCATCCAGGGCGATCCGGAGTCGGACGAGAACGAGGTCACCCTCCCTCGCTCGCCCCGGCCGCGGAGCCGGAGCAGCGAGTCGGGCGTCCTCGTGAAGGGCGCGCCGGACATCCTCGTGAAGCTCGCGAAGTGCTGCACTCCGGTTCCGGGCGATCAGATCGTCGGATTCGTGACGCGGGGAGCCGGCGTCTCCGTGCACCAGGCGAACTGCCACAACGTGCAGGAGCTGCTGAAGGAGCCGGAGCGGATCGTCGACGTCGAGTGGGCGCCGTCCTCCAAGAGCATCTTCCTCGTGCAGATCCAGGTCGAGGCGCTGGACCGCTCGGGCCTGCTGAGCGACGTGACGCGCGTGCTCTCGGAGCACCACGTCAACATCCTCTCGGCGACGGTCTCCACCTCGAGCGACCGGCTGGCGATCAGCCGGTTCGTCTTCGAGATGGGCGACACCACCCACCTGGACCGCGTGCTGAACGCCGTGCGCCGGATCGACGCCGTCTACGACGTCTACCGGGTGAACGCGGGCTGATCCCCGGGCGGCGCCTCGCCGAGCGCCGCCCGCAGCCGTCGTCCGACGATCCTCCGTCCGGCGACGGCGCTGCCCTCCTCCAGCCTCGCGAGGACGGCGTCGAGGCCGGTCCGGGTGCTCCGAGAGAGCGCCCGGAGGATCGCGCCCGCGTCCTCCGTCCGGGCGAGGTCGATCAGCGTGCGAGCAGGCGACGTGACCGGCGCGCCGCCGAGGAGGACGACGTCGTCCTCGTCGAGCAGGACCTCGTGGCAGCGCAGGCGGGGGTTCGACGGCGCCTGTCGGCGCTTCCGCCGGTCGATCGAGGCGCTGTGCACCGGCGGCGGGCCGTGCGTCGCCCCGTGCACCCATGCGGCGGAGAGACGATCGGCGACGGCGCCGCGGGGGAGCAACGAGCGCAGGGAGGCGGCCCGCTCGGACGCCCCCAGGGGCAGGTCCGCGACGAGGAAGCCCTCGTCGAGCGCGACCAGCTCGCCGTCGAGGCGGGCGGCGCACAGCTCCGCGAGAGGGAGGTGCCCGGGGAGGAGCACGGAGGGGAGGCGCATCCGGCCATGCTGGCCGATGCGCCTCCCCTCCGGAGCGTCGCGAGCGGATCTGTGGAGGGATCCGCCGGCGCGGGTCTAGCCGATCGCGTCGAGCCAGACCTTGCGGGCGTCGAGCGCCTCCTGAGCCTGGGCGATCGCGTCGCGGTCGCCGCGCGCCTTCGCCTCGTCGAGCTCGTCCTGGAGCTGCTGGATCGCGGCGGTCAGCTGCGAGGCGAGACCCTCGGAGCGGGCCTTGCGCTCCGGGTTGCTGCGGTTCCAGTGCTCCTCGTCGAGCTTGCGGACGTGCGCCTCGACCTTGCGGAGGCGGTCCTCGACGGTGCGCACCTGCTCGCGCGGCACGCGGCCGACGGCGTCCCAGCGCTCCTGGATCGAGAGCAGCACCCGCTTAGCCTTCTCGCGGTCCTGCTCCTGCAGGAGCGGCTCCGCCTCCTCGAGGAGGGCGAGCTTGAGGTCGAGGTTCTCGGTGTACTCGACGCTCTCCTGCGCGACGATCTCGGCCTTGGCGCCGTAGATCGCGTCGCCGGCGGCCTTGAAGCGCGCCCAGAGCGCGTCGTCGAACCGCTTGCCTGCGCGGCCCGCGACCCGCCAGCGCTCCAGGAGCGCGCGGTAGTCCGGGATGGCGTCGGCGCCCTGGGGCACCAGCGCCTCGGCCTGGTCGATGAGCGCCTGCTTGGCCTGCTTGGCCTCGCGGTGCGCGGAGTCGAGGTCGGCGAAGAACGCCTTGCGGTTCTGCTCGATCGTGGTGCGCGCACCGCGGAACCGGCGCCACAGCTCGTTCGCGTCGTTCTTGGGCAGGCGCGGACCCTGCTGCTGGTGGTTCTGCCAGCGGGCGAAGAGGTCGTCGATCGCGGCGCTGGCCTGCTTCCACTGCGTCTTCGCCGGGTCGACCGCCGCCAGGGCCTCGGCCTCAGCGACGATGGCCTCGCGGTAGGCGAGTGCCTCGGACAGCGCGGCCTTCGACTCGGCCGCCTGCTGCTCGGTCAGATCCTCGACGGAGCCGCTCAGCGCGTCGACCCGGGTCTGCAGCGACTCGAGGTCGCCGACCGCGTTCGCCTGCGCGATGGCCGCGGACAGCGACTGCACCGTGCGGGCGACGTCTCCGGCGGGTGCGCCCCGCTTGGCGCGCTGCTCGAGCAGGGAGACCTGCCCGGCGAGCTCCGTGTACTTGCGCTCGTAGTAGGCGAGCGCCTCCTCGGGAGTCGCATCGGGGTACTGGCCGACCTCTCGCTCCCCGTCGCCGACGCGGACGTAGACCGTCCCGTCGTCGCCGACCCGTCCCCACGGCTGCTGGTCACTCATCGCTCGGAGCCTCACCTTGCTGTTCGATGTCGTGCTTCTCGGTGCCCGTCGCGTCGTCGGCCGGTGGGGCTCGACGGCCGGAGGGCCGAAGACCGCGCTCGGCCGCGAACGGGCAGTGACGACAAGCCTATTGCACTCCCCGCGCGGGCGGACCGTGACGACGCCGCGGGTGCGGCTACTGGACGGAGACGGAGGTGATGGTCACGGGCTCGGCGGGGGCGCCGTCACCCGATCCGTCGGCCGTGCCCTTCGACACGACGTCGCTGACGAGCGCGTCGAGTCCCGAGGTGACCTGCCCGAGCACGGTGTACCCGCCGGCCGCGTCGGCGGGCAGGGTCGTGTCCTGGTAGACGACGAAGAACTGGCTGCCCTGGCTGTAGCCGTTGCCGCCCTGGCGGGCCATCGCGATGGTCCCGGCCGGGTAGACGCCGTCCTCGGGCGCGTTCTCGACGGGGCCGTAGCTGTAGCCGGGGCCGCCGGTGCCGTCGCCGTTCGGGTCGCCGCACTGGAGGACGTAGAGGCCCTCCGTGGTGAGGCGGTGGCAGGAGACGCCGTCGTAGAAGCCGGACTGCGTCAGCGAGATGAAGGAGGACACCGCCTGCGGGGCAGCGGCGCCGGCGAGCGTGATGCCCAGCGGGTCCTCGCCGATCGTGAGCGTGCCCGTCCAGTCGCGGCCCTCGGCGATGTCGGAGGAGGGGACGTCGCCGGTGTTCGACCCCGTCGCCTCGGGCGTCGGGGTCGCGGAGGAGGAGGAGGTCGGCTCGGCGACCGGGGTGCCGGGGCCGCCGGAGAAGTAGAGGATCTGGGCGACGACCGCGAGCCCGATCACGACGACGGCGGCGATCGCCGCGATCACGTTGTCGCGCACGCGCCGCTTCTGCCTCGAGCGGTGGAGGCTCTGACGGGCCTGGTAGGCCCGGAGCCGGGTGCGCGCCTCGCGGTCGTTCGACTTGCCCTGGGCCACGTGTTCCTCCGACGTCCTCGTCCGCGCGGCTTCGGCGCGGCGGCCCGCGCACGCAGGCCGCGTCGAGCCTACGAGAACCGCCGGAGGCGCGACAAACGCCGCTCCGTCGCGCCGGGCAGTCGGGCCGGGGCTCTGTCGGAGGCCGTCGTTACGCTGGGGGCATGACCATGCAGCAGGCCGGACTCCGCTCCGGGGCGACTCCGCTCGCCGTGCGGATGCGGCCGCGCAGCCTCGAGGAGGTCGCCGGCCAGCGCCACCTCCTGACGCCCGGCTCGCCCCTGGTCGCCCTCGCCGCCGACACGACGGGGGAGCGGGGAGCGGTGTCCGTGATCCTCTGGGGCCCTCCAGGCACGGGCAAGACCACGCTCGCGCAGGCGGTGGCCCACTCCAGCGGCCGCCGCTTCGTCGAGCTCTCCGCCGTCACGGCGGGCGTGAAGGACGTGCGGCAGGTGATGGAGGAGGCACTCTCCACCCGCGACCTCTACGGCACGTCCACCGTGCTCTTCCTCGACGAGATCCACCGCTTCACCAAGGCGCAGCAGGACGCACTGCTGCCCGGGGTCGAGAACGGGTGGGTCATCCTCATCGCGGCCACGACCGAGAACCCCTCGTTCTCGGTGATCGCGCCGCTGCTCTCGCGCTCGCTCCTGCTGACCCTCGAGCCGCTCAGCGACGACGACCTGGGCGTCCTGGTCGACCGCGCCCTGCACGACGAGCGGGGTCTGCGCGACTCGGTGACGCTGGAGGAGGAGGCCCGGGCGAGCATCGTGCGGCTCGCCTCCGGAGACGCCCGGCGGGCGCTGACCGCGCTCGAGGCCGCCGCCACCTCCGCCCGCTCGGAGGCCCGCGAGGCCGACCGGGTCGCCCGCGCCGCCGCCGCGGAGGACCCGGACGAGGAGGACGAGGACGACGAGGGCGCTCCCGTCGAGGCCGCCGCCGAGGAGCCCGCGCTCCCCGTGATCACGACCGAGGTCGTCGCGCGCGCCGTCGACCGCGCCCTGCTGCGCTACGACCGCAACGGCGACGAGCACTACGACGTCATCAGCGCCTTCATCAAGTCCATCCGGGGCTCGGACGTCGACGCGGCGCTGCACTACCTGGCCCGGATGATCGAGGCGGGGGAGGATCCGCGGTTCATCGCCCGCCGCATCATCGTCTCCGCGTCCGAGGACATCGGCATGGCCGACCCGCAGGCGCTCGTCGTCGCGATCGCCGCGGCCGACGCCGTGCAGTTCATCGGCATGCCGGAGGGGCGCATCCCGCTCGCCCAGGCGGTCGTGCACCTGGCGACCGCCCCGAAGTCGAACGCGTCCTACTCCGCCATCGACGCGGCCATCGCGGACGTGCGCGCGGGCCGCGCGGGTCGGGTGCCGGCGCACCTGCGCGACGCGCACTACCCCGGCGCCAAGAAGCTCGGCCACGGGAAGGGCTACCGGTATCCGCACGACGCCGACCTCGGCGTCCTCGAGCAGCAGTACCTCCCGGACCCGCTCCAGGGCGCGCGGTACTACCGGCCCACCGAGCACGGCAACGAGCGCGACGTCTCCGCACGACTGGCGAAGCTCCTGCGCATCATCCGCGGCGACCGGGGCTGACCGCGCCGACCGCGAGCTCGCGCGACCCGCACGGGAGGCCGTGGCCTGATAGTCTTGCGAGGTTGCCCACCGCTCTGTAGCCGAGCGGAGCAGCGCATCCCTCTGAATCGCGCAGCCCGCCACTGCGGTCACCCTTCCCCCGCACCCGCGGAGGACACGACCGCGGCGTCCGCCCTCCTCCCGGAGCCGGCGGTCGAGAGCTGCGACCGAACCTCTCAGACCTTGGAAGGACCACTGTGTCGACCACGTCCCGTACCCGCTCGAAGACGCGCCTCTCGCGCGCCCTCGGCATCCCCCTGACCCCGAAGGCCGCCCGCTACCTCGAGAAGCGTCCCTACGCTCCCGGTGAGCACGGCCGCTCGAAGCGCAAGGCCGACTCCGACTACGCGGTCCGCCTGCGTGAGAAGCAGCGTCTGCGCGCCCAGTACGGCATCCGCGAGAAGCAGCTCCGCATCGCCTTCCAGGAGGCGCGCCGCACCCAGGGCCTGACCGGTGAGAACCTGGTCGAGCTCCTCGAGATGCGCCTCGACGCCCTCGTCCTGCGCTCGGGCTTCGCCCGTACCACCGCGCAGGCCCGCCAGTTCGTCACCCACCGCCACATCATGGTGGACGGCAAGACGGTCGACCGCCCCTCCTTCCGCGTGAAGCCGGGCCAGGTCATCCACGTCAAGACCCGCTCCGAGGGCACCGAGCCCTTCCAGGTCGCCGCCGCCGGTGGACACGTCGACGTCCTCCCCAAGACCCCGGGCTACCTCGAGGTCGAGATCGACAAGCTGCAGGCGACGCTCCTGCGCCGCCCGAAGCGCGCCGAGGTCCCCGTGACCTGCGAAGTGCAGCTCGTCGTCGAGTACTACGCGGCCCGCTGAGTCCAGCCCCGCAGAGAAAGGCCCCGGTGTGCGCACCGGGGCCTTTCCCGTTCCCGGGGTCGCGATCCGGAGTGCCCGCCGCGCTCCGAGAGTCCCGCGCTGCGCCCGATCCGGCCGTCGCGCCCGAGCCGAGCGCCCGTCCCCGCGTCCGACCCTCTCGCGGGCCGTCGGTAGGCTGGAGTGCCGCGCTGGGCGGCATCGAACGGAGGTCACCGTGACCGGTGGAGACATCGCAGGGCTCATCGCCGCGGGGGTGTTCGCGATCCTGGTGGCGATCACCGCCGTCCCGCTCTGGAAGCTCGGGCGCGTCTTCGACAGCACGAGCGAGGCCATCAAGCAGGCCAGCGACGGCCTGACGCCGATCCTCGACGAGTCGGCCTCCACCCTCCGCGAGGCCAACCACCAGCTCGCGCGGGTGGACACGATCACCAAGGACGTCGCCGAGGTCACCGGCAACGTCAACGCGCTCGTCGCTCTCACGGCCGCGACCGTCGGCGGTCCGCTCATCAAGCTCGCCGGCTTCACCGCCGGAGTCCGCGCCGTGCTCGTCGCCGGACGGACGGCCGACAAGGCCGGAGCCGCGGTCGGCCGCTCCGCCGCGAAGCGCACGAAGCGCCCGCGCTCGAAGTAGCGCCGCGCCCGCGCCCTAGAATCGAACGGGTCGTCGCGCCGTCGCGCCCGCCCCGCCGCTGTGGAAGGACACCCCGTGAAGAACATCCTCCTGATCGTCATCGGGATCGGCCTCGGATTCGCGGTCGCCCACCAGGTCTCGCGCACCGAGGCGGGCGCCCGGCTCTTCGCCGACATCAACCGCACCGCGAAGGAGCTCGGCGAGGCCGTCTCCGAGGGCTACCACCAGCGCGAGGCCGAACTGAAGGCCGCCATCGGCGAGGGCTGACGCCCCGCCGCCCGACATCCGCGTCGTCACCGACCGAACCGTAACGGAACCCATGCAGACCGCAGACATCCGCAACCGCTGGCTCGACTTCTTCGGGAGCCGCGGCCACACCGTGGTCCCCTCCGCCTCCCTCGTGAGCGAGGACCCGAGCCTCCTCTTCACCGTCGCCGGCATGGTGCCGTTCGTGCCCTACCTCACCGGAGTGGTCCCCGCGCCCTACCCGCGTGCCACCAGCGTGCAGAAGTGCATCCGCACCAACGACATCGAGGAGGTCGGCAAGACGCCTCGTCACGGCACCTTCTTCCAGATGAACGGCAACTTCTCCTTCGGCGACTACTTCAAGGAGGGGGCGATCGGCTACGCCTGGGAGCTGCTCACCGGCGCCGAGAGCGACGGGGGACTGGGCTTCGACGAGAAGGACCTCTGGGTCACCGTCTACAAGGACGACGACGAGGCGATCGCGCTCTGGAAGACGATCGCGGGACTGCCGGACGAGCGCATCCAGCGCCTGGACAAGGACACCAACTACTGGTCGACCGGCCAGCCCGGCCCCGCGGGCCCCTGCTCCGAGATCTTCTTCGACCGTGGACCCGCCTACGGGATCGACGGCGGCCCGGCGACGGACGACGACCGCTACGTCGAGATCTGGAACCTCGTCTTCATGCAGTACCTCCGCGGCGAGGGCACGAGCAAGGTCGACTTCGACATCCTCGGCGAGCTGCCGCGCAAGAACATCGACACCGGCATGGGCCTCGAGCGCGTCGCCTTCCTCAAGCAGGGCGTCGAGAACATGTACGAGATCGACCAGGTCCGTCCGGTCCTCGATCGCGCCGCCGAGCTCTCGGGCCGCCGCTACGGAGCCGTCCACGAGGACGACGTCCGCATGCGCGTCATCGCCGACCACGTGCGCTCCTCGCTGATGCTGCTGTCGGACGGCGTGACGCCGTCCAACGAGGGGCGCGGCTACATCCTCCGCCGCCTGATGCGCCGCACGGTGCGCGCCATGCGCCTGCTCGGAGTGGACACCGCGACGTTCCCCGAGCTCTTCGCCGCCTCGCGCGACGCGATGGCGTCGGCATACCCCGAGGTGTCCACGGAGTTCGAGCGCCTCTCGACCAGCGCCTACGGCGAGGAGGAGGCGTTCCTCCGCACCCTCGCGGCCGGCACCGAGATCCTCGACCTCGCGGTCCTGAAGACGAAGAAGGCCGAGTCGCCGACGCTGCCGGGCGACACCGCGTTCCTCCTGCATGACACCTTCGGGTTCCCGATCGACCTCACCCTCGAGATCGCCGAGGAGTCGGGTCTGACGGTCGACCGCGAGGCGTTCGACTCCCTCATGACCGCGCAGCGCACGCGTGCGAAGGCCGACGCGAAGTCGAAGAAGTCGGCGCTGGCCGATCTCTCGGTCTACGCCGACTTCCGCGCGCACGGCGAGACGCTGTTCACCGGCTACGACGTGCTCGACACCGAGACGCGCATCCTCGGCCTCATCGTCGGCGGGCACTCCGTCACGAAGGCGGTCGCGGGCGACATCGCCGAGGTGATCCTCGAGGCGACCAGCCTCTACGCGGAGTCGGGCGGCCAGGAGGCCGACGCCGGCCGCATCGTCGGCTCCGGCTTCGATCTCGAGGTCCTCGACGTGCAGAAGCCCGTCAAGGGGCTCATCAGCCACAAGGTCCAGGTCGCCAGCGGCGAGGTCGGAGTGGGCGACGCCGCCACCTCCGTCGTCGACCGCGACTGGCGCCGGGGCGCCACGCAGGCGCACTCGGGCACCCACCTCATCCATGCCGCGCTGCGCCAGGTGCTCGGCCCGCAGGCGCACCAGTCCGGCTCCTACAACAAGGCGGGCTACCTGCGCCTGGACTTCTCGTGGAACCAGGCCCTCTCGCTCGAGACCCGCAGCGAGATCGAGGAGATCGCCAACACGGCGATCCGGGACAACCTCGAGGTCGTCACGCGCGAGCTCCCGATCGACGAGGCGAAGGCGCTCGGCGCGATGGCCCTCTTCGGCGAGAAGTACGGCGACGTCGTCCGCGTGGTCGACATCGGCGGGCCCTGGTCGCGTGAGCTCTGCGCGGGCACCCACGTCGGGCGCTCGTCCGAGGTCGGCGTGATCAGCCTGGTCAGCGAGTCCTCGGTCGGATCGACCAACCGCCGCGTCGAGTCGCTCGTGGGCCGCGAGGCCTTCCAGGAGCTCGCCGCCGAGCGCGCCCTCGTCAGCACGATCTCGTCCTCGCTGAAGACCCCGCGCGAGCAGCTGCCCGAGCGGATCGGCGAGCTCGTCGCGAGCCTCAAGGCCGCTGAGAAGCGGATCGCCGCGTTCGAGGCGAAGGCCCTCGCCGACCGGGTGCCCGCCCTCGCCGCGACCCGTCGCACGGTGGGCGGCACGACCGTCGTCGCCGAGAGCATCGGCACCGCGGGATCGACCGACGAGCTCCGCTCCCTCGTGACCTCCGTCCGTGAGCGGCTCGGTCAGGAGCCGGCCGTCGTCGCGCTGGCCGCCGACGTCTCGGGCAAGCCCGCGGTGATCGTCGCCACCAACCAGGCCGCCCGCGACCAGGGCCGCCGCGCGGGTGCGCTCGCCAGGCGCGCCGCCGGGATCCTCGGGGGCGGCGGAGGCGGCAAGGACGACCTCGCCCAGGGCGGCGGCTCCGACGTCTCCGCCATCGGCGCGGCGCTCGAGGCCGTGGTGCAGGAAGCGACCAGCTGAATGGGCCGGTTCGGCGTCCGGCTCGGCATCGATGTGGGTCGCGCCCGCATCGGGGTCGCCCGCTGCGACGCCGACGGCCTGCTCGCGGTGCCCGTCGAGACGGTCGCGCGGGCGGGCACTGACGGCGGATCCTCGGACGTCTCCCGGATCGCGCACCTCGCCGCCGAGTACGATGCCCAGGCGATCATCGTCGGACTGCCGTTGTCGCTGTCGGGGGCCGAGACGGCCTCGACGGAGGACGCGCGCGGATTCGCTCGACTGCTCGCCGAGGCGGTGCCCACCGCTCCGGTGCGGCTCGTCGACGAGCGGCTGTCGACGGTCACCGCTCAGAGCGCCCTGCACCGCTCCGGACGCACCACCCGCGGCTCCCGAGCCGTGATCGACCAGGTCGCCGCCGTGGTGATCCTGCAGCACGCCATCGATTCCGAGCGCTCGGCCGGCACCCCGGCCGGAGTCTTGCTCGAACCGAACGAAGGACCTCCCCGTGACCGACGTCCCCCCGAGCCGCCGCGACGCCCGCGCCGCCGAGCAGGCGCAGCCGACTCCGCCCGACCCGACTCCGGAGCAGCAGCCCGCGCCGACTGAGGCGCACGATCCGCTGGGCCGCCTCTTCACCGGGCCCGACGTGCCCGAGCCCCGCGGCCGCGACGACGCGGCCGCGTTCGACCCGGACGCGCGCCCGAAGCGGCGCCGCGCGGCTCCCGCGACGGGCGGCGCGAAGAAGCGCCGCAGCCGCCGCGGGCTCATCGGCGGGTTTCTGGCCTTCGGCGTCTTCGCCGCGCTCGTCGCCATCGCCGTGACGATCTTCCTCGAGCCCGTGCGCGGCCTGTTCGCCGAGCCCGAGCCGACCGACTTCACCGGCACCGGCTCGAGCGAGGTGCTGTTCACGATCCACCAGGGCGACGGCGGCAGCGACATCGCCAACAACCTCGTCTCGGACGGGGTCATCAAGTCGTACGACCCCTTCTACGACCTGCTCCTCGCTCAGAGCCCGGAGCCCGTCTTCCAGCCCGGCGCGTACTCGCTCAAGGCCGAGATGAGCGCCAAGGCCGCACTGTCGGCGCTGCTCGACTCCGAGTCGACGCGCCTCGCGAACACCTTCGTCATCCCCGAGGGGACGGCGCTCAAGGAGGCGCTGCCTCTCATCGCGGACGGCACCGGGGTCGCGCTGACGGACCTCGAGGCGGCCGCCGCCGACTGGGGCTCGTTCGGGCTCCCGGCCGGGGCGACGAGCCTCGAGGGGTTCCTGTTCCCCGCGACGTACGACATCGACCCGTCGACGCCGGCGCACGACATCCTGAAGACGCTGGTCGACCGGATGTACCAGTCGCTCGACCAGGCCGGTGTCCCGGTGGACGACCGCTACCGCGTCGTGGTGTTCGCGTCCCTCGTGCAGCGCGAGGCCCGCGTCGCCGAGGACTTCCCGAAGGTCGCGCGCGTGTTCCAGAACCGCCTCGACCAGGGGTGGCGCCTGCAGTCGGACGCGACCGTGGCGTACGGCACCGGCGCGACCGACCGCGTCTCGACCACGGACGCCGAGCGGAACGACGCCGGCAACGTCTACAACACCTACCAGCGCGACGGCCTGCCGCCCGCGCCGATCTCGAACCCGGGCGACGTGGCGATCGACGCGGTCATGCACCCCGCGGACGGCACCTGGATGTACTTCGTCACGGTGAACCTCGAGACGGGCGAGACGGTCTACTCCACCACCGACGCCGAGCACAACGCGGCCGTCGACCAGTGGCAGGCCTGGATGCGGGACCACCCGGAGTACCAGTGACGGCCGCCGGGTACCGCCTCGCGGTCCTCGGCGCGCCGATCGCGCACTCGAAGTCGCCCGCGCTGCACGCGGCCGCCTACCGGGTGCTCGGACTCGACTGGAGCTACCGCGCCGTCGAGACGACGGAGGCGACCCTCTCCGAGGTCGTGTCCGGTGAGCCCTGGCACGGACTGTCGCTGACCATGCCGCTCAAGCACGCGGTGCGCCCGCTGCTGGCGGAGGAGGACGCGGTCGCCCGGGTCACCGGCGCGGTCAACACGGTGCTGGTCGACCGCTCCGGCCCGGCACCCCGCCTCCGCGGGTTCAACACCGACGTCGCGGGCATCGTGCGCGCCCTCGCCGAGGCGGGCATCGTCTCGGCGGAGCGCGTCCAGGTGCTCGGCGGGGGAGCGACCGCCGCCTCCGCCCTGGCCGCCGCCGCCGAGCTCGGCGCGGCGCGGGTCGACCTCGTCCTGCGGACGGCGTCGAGGGCCGTCGAGCTCGCTCCGCTCGCGGAGTCGCTCGGCGTCCCGCTCTCGGTCCGCTCCTTCGCCGACTGGTCCACCGGAGCGCCACTGGTGATCTCGACGCTCCCCGGCGGGGCGGCGGACGGCCTCGACGTGCCCGACGCGGCGGTCGCGGGCTCGACCCTGTTCGACGTGGCGTACTCCCCGTGGCCGAGCGCGCTCGCCCGGCGCTGGGAGCAGGGCGGCTCCCCGGTCGTCTCCGGGCTCGGGATGCTGCTCCACCAGGCACTCGTGCAGGTGCGGATCTTCGTCGGCGGCGACCCGGTCCTGCCTCTCGATCGCGAGGACGAGGTGCTCGCGGCGATGCGCCGAGCCGTCTCGGCGGGTCCGGCGCACTGACCTCGTGTGCCAGAATCGGAGGATGCTCCGTTGGCTCACGGCCGGGGAATCCCACGGTCCCGAACTCGTCGCCGTCCTCGAAGGACTGCCGGCGGGCGTCCCCGTCTCCCTCGACGACATCCGCGCCGATCTGGCGCGCCGGAAGCTCGGCTACGGCCGCGGAGCCCGGATGAACTTCGAGCAGGACGAGCTGACGATCTCCTCCGGCGTCCGGCACGGAGCGACGATGGGCAGCCCCATCGCCCTGCGCATCGGCAACACGGAGTGGCCGCGCTGGGTCGACGTCATGTCGGCGGAGCCCCGCGACCCCGAGAGCCTGCCCAAGGGCCGCGGCGCCGCGCTCACCCGGCCCCGCCCGGGCCACGCCGACCTCGTCGGGATGCAGAAGTACGGCTTCCCCGAGTCCCGCAACGTGCTCGAGCGCGCCTCCGCCCGCGAGACCGCGGCCCGCGTCGCCCTCGGTGCCGTCGCCCGCCGCTTCCTCGGCGAGCTCGGCGTCTCGCTCGTCAGCCACACCCTCGCCATCGGGCCGGTCCGCGTGCCCGAGGGCTCGCCGCTGCCCGGCCCGGCCGACGTCGCCGCCCTGGACGCGGATCCGCTGCGCTGCCACGATGCCGCGACCAGCGCCCTCATGGTCGCCGAGGTGGACCGCGCCCACGACGACGGCGACACTCTCGGCGGCGTGGTCGAGGTCCTCGCGTACGGTCTCCCGCCCGGACTCGGGTCCTACGTGCACTGGGACCGTCGTCTCGACTCCCAGCTCGCGGCGGCCCTGATGGGGATCCAGGCGATCAAGGGCGTCGAGGTCGGCGACGGCTTCCTCACCACCACCCGCCGCGGCTCGGAGGCGCACGACGAGCTCTTCCAGTCCGCCGCCGGCATCTCCCGGTCCAGCGACCGGGCCGGCGGCACCGAGGGTGGGATGAGCACGGGGACCGTGCTGCGGGTCCGCGCCGGCATGAAGCCGATCGCGACCGTGCCGCACGCGCTGCGCACCGTCGACGTCGCCACCGGCGAGGCGGCCGGCGCTCACCACCAGCGCTCCGACGTCTGCGCGGTGCCGGCGTCCGGTGTCGTCGCGGAGGCGATGGTCGCCCTGGTGCTCGCGAACGCCGTGCTCGAGAAGTTCGGCGGCGACAGCGTCACCGAGACCCGCCGCAACCTGCAGGGCTACCTCGCCGCCATCCCCGACGAGCTCCGCACGGCCGCCGCGAGCGACCCGGGTCTCGGGCTCGCCTGATGGCCGCGTCCTCGGCGGCCCGCTGATGGCGGGTCACGATACCGGCGCGGCCCGCGCCCGCCTCGTCCTGATCGGCCCGATGGGCGCCGGCAAGACGACGATCGGCAAGCGGGTCGCGAAGGCGCTGAGCGCCGGGTTCGTCGACTCCGACGCGGAGTTCGTGCGCACCCACGGCCCGATCGCCCGCTACTTCGACGCCCACGGCGAGCCGGCCTTCCGCCGGGAGGAGCGCCGTGTCGTCGAGCGCGCCGTCCGTCGCGACGTGGTGCTGAGCCTCGGCGGGGGAGCGGTGCTCGATCCCGCGACGCGCGCCGACCTCGCGGACGTGCCCGTCGTGCTCCTCACCACCACGGCCGAGGCCGTCCGCGACCGGCTCGGCTCCGGCTCCCGCCCGCTGGTGCGCGGCGGGGTCGGCGACTGGGTCCGCATCTTCGACGAGCGGCGCCCGGTCTACGAGTCCCTCGCGGACACCGTGGTCGACACCTCCCGGCGGCCGATCACCCTGATCGCCGCCGAGATCGCGGAGTGGGTGCGCGCGCAGCGCCCCTCCGCCACCCCTGCACCATCGGACCCGGCGGCCACGAGCCGCCCGAGCGGAAGACAGTCATGAACGACGGCACCACCGCCATCCCCGTCGCCGGAGAGAACGGCTACGACATCCACGTCGGGCGCGGACTCCTCGACGGCCTCGCCGACGCGATCGGCCCCCGGGCCGCGAAGGTGCTCATCGTGCACCCGCCGACCCTCGCGGTCCTCGCCGCCGAGATCCGCGAGAGCCTGCTCGAGCGCTACGAGGTGCTGCTCGCCGAGGTGCCGGACGCCGAGGCCGCGAAGCGCGTGGAGGTGGCGGCCTTCTGCTGGCAGGTGATGGGGCAGTCGGACTTCACCCGCACGGATGTGGTCGTCGGCTTCGGCGGCGGCGCGATCACCGACCTGGCCGGCTTCGTCGCCGCCACCTGGCTCCGCGGGGTCGACCTGGTGCAGGTGCCGACCACCGTGCTCGGGATGGTCGACGCGGCCGTCGGCGGGAAGACCGGCATCAACACGGCCGAGGGCAAGAACCTCGTCGGCGCCTTCCACGCGCCGCGGGCGGTCGTCGCCGACCTCGACGTGCTGACCAGCCTCCCGCGCAACGAGATCCTCGCCGGCTTCGGCGAGATCGTGAAGTACGGGATGATCGCCGAGCCGCGCATCCTCGACATCATCGAGTCCGACATCGACCTGGCCACCGACCCGACGTCGGAGGAGTTCCGCAGCCTGGTCGAGCTGTCGATCGGGATCAAGGCGCGGGTCGTCGGCGAGGACTTCACCGAGAAGGGCCTGCGCGAGATCCTGAACTACGGGCACACCCTCGGGCACGCGGTCGAGCACGCCGAGCGCTACCAGTGGCGCCACGGCGCGGCCGTCTCCGTCGGGATGATGTTCGCGGCGGAGCTCTCGCGCCTGACCGGATCGCTCAGCGACGCGGTGGTGGACCGCCAGCGCCGGGTCCTCGAATCGCTGACCCTGCCGACGAGCTACCCGCTCGGACGATGGGAGACGCTCCTCGCCGCGATGCAGCGCGACAAGAAGACCCGCGCGGGGATGCTCCGCTTCGTGGTCCTCGACGACATCGCCCGCCCGAGCATCCTGCAGGGGCCGGAGACGTCGCTGCTGTTCGCGGCGTACCAGGAGATCGGATCGTAGGTCCGACTCGGCTGAGCCCGGGCGGCGCCGTTGGGGCGATTCGCATGCGGCGTCCAGACTCCTCTGCCGACGGGGCCGCGTCGACTACACTCGACGGGTCAGCCGGACCGGCCGATATCGCCGCGCCCGCGTACCGGGCTCGCCGGCGCAGACTTCCACCGAAACGGATCCCCCTTCGCATGGCCTCTACCACCGACATCAAGAACGGCACCGTCCTCAGCATCGACGGCCAGCTCTGGAACGTCATCGACTTCCAGCACGTCAAGCCGGGCAAGGGCGGCGCCTTCGTCCGCACCAAGATGAAGAACGTCCTCACGGGCAAGGTCGCCGACAAGACCTTCAACGCGGGCGCCAAGATCGACACGGCCAACGTCGACCGCCGCGACTTCCAGTACCTCTACCGCGACGGCGCGGACTTCGTGTTCATGGACACCAGCGACTACGACCAGATCACCGTCCCCGAGGCGGTCGTCGGCGACGCGGCGAACTTCATGCTCGAGAACCAGAACGTGACCCTCGCCCTGCACGACGGCGACCCGCTCTACATCGACCTCCCCGCCTCGGTCGTCCTCGAGATCACGTACACGGAGCCGGGCCTCCAGGGCGACCGCTCGACCGGCGGCACCAAGCCCGCGACGGTCGAGACCGGCTACCAGATCCAGGTCCCGCTCTTCCTCGAGCAGGGCACGAAGGTCAAGGTCGACACCCGCACGGGCGACTACCTCGGCCGCGTCAGCTGAGCCGGGCCTCCCGTGAGTGCTCGCACGAAGGCGCGCAAGCGCGCCCTCGACATCCTCTACAACGCCGACGTCCGGCAGATCAGCTTCGCCCAGTCGCTGCGCGCCGAGGCCGAGCGAGCGGCGAACGAGCCGGCCCGTGAGGCCTCGTGGCTCTACGCCCGCGAGATCGTCGACGGGGTCATCGACCACGCTGACGAGATCGACGAGCTGATCGCCCGGCTCGCCCAGGGCTGGACACTCTCGCGCATGCCGCTGGTCGACCGCGCGATCCTCCGGATCGGGGTGTGGGAGATCCTGCACAACGACGCGGTGCCCGACGGCGTCGCCATCTCGGAGGCCGTCGAGGCCGCCACGTCGCTGTCGACCGACGACTCGGCGGGCTTCATCAACGGGCTCCTCGCCTCCGTCGCGGAGTCCCGCACGACGGCCTGACCCGCCCCGGAGACATGCTCGGCCCGCCGGATCCCCGTGATCGGGCGGGCCGAGGTCGTTCCCGGGCTGCCCGTCCGGCGGGCCGCGCGACGGCCCCTATACTCGACACGGCTTTTCCTTTAACAGCCGTCCTGTGAGGCGGGGAAGGAGGTCGGTGTGACGGCACGAATCGTGCTCAACGGCGCTGACATCACGCGAGCGCTCACGCGCATCGCCCACGAGATCCTCGAGTCGAACCGCGGCCCCGAGTCGCTGGTCGTCCTCGGCATCCCGACGCGCGGCGTCGCCCTCGCGAGGCGCATCGCCGAGACGATCGCGCGGATCGAGCCGGACGGTCCCCCCGTCTTCGCCGGCTCCCTCGACGTGACGATGTACCGCGACGACCTCTCCCGGCACCCGGTCCGCACCCCCGCGCGCACCGCCGTCCCCGCGAGCATCGACGGCCGGACCGTGGTCCTCGTCGACGACGTCCTCTTCTCGGGCCGCACCATCCGCGCCGCCCTGGACGCCCTCAGCGACATCGGCCGTCCGCGAGCCGTGCGGCTGGCCGCGCTGGTCGATCGCGGACACCGCGAGCTCCCGATCCGGGCGGACTTCGTCGGCAAGAACCTGCCGAGTAGCCTGAGCGAGCGGATCAACGTCCGGCTCGTCGAGACGGACGGTGAGGACCTGGTCGCGATCGAGTCGCAGGCCACCGGCGAGGAGACGGCTCCGTGAAGCACCTGCTCTCGACCCGGGACCTCGACCGCGCGAGCGCGATCGCACTCCTCGACATCGCCGAGGACATGGCGGACGTGCAGAACCGCGAGGTCAAGAAGCTGCCGACCCTGCGCGGGAAGACCGTGGTCAATCTCTTCTTCGAGGACTCCACCCGCACGCGGATCTCGTTCGAGGCGGCGGCGAAGCGGCTCTCGGCCGACGTCATCAACTTCAGCGCGAAGGGCTCCAGCGTCTCCAAGGGCGAGAGCCTGAAGGACACCGCGCAGACGCTCGCCGCGATGGGCGCCGACGGAGTGGTCATCCGCCACAGCGCCTCCGGAGCCCCTGCGGTTCTGGCGGCGAGCGGCTGGATCGACGCCTCGATCCTCAACGCCGGCGACGGGACCCACGAGCACCCGACCCAGGCGCTCCTGGACGCGTTCACCATCCGCCGGCGCCTGCACGGCGCCTCCGCGTCCCGCGGCAAGAGCCTCGACGGCGTCGCGGTCACGATCGTGGGCGACGTCCTGCACTCGCGGGTGGCGCGCTCGAACGTCTGGCTGCTGACGGCGCTGGGCGCCGAGGTGACCCTGGTCGCACCGCCGACCCTCGTGCCGGTCGACACGCGCAACTGGCCCGCGACCATCCGCTTCGATCTGGACGAGGCGATCGACACCGGGCTCCCCGACGTCGTGATGCTCCTGCGCATCCAGCTCGAGCGGATGTCGAGCGGGTTCTTCCCCAACGGCCGGGAGTACGCGCGGATCTGGGGCCTCGACGACGAGCGGCTCGCCCGGCTGGGTCCCGATACCATCGTCATGCACCCCGGACCCATGAACAGGGGCGTCGAGATCTCCTCGGCGGCCGCCGATTCGAGCCGCTCCACGGTGCTCGAACAGGTCACGAACGGAGTGTCCGTCCGGATGGCCGCGCTCTACCTGCTGCTGTCCGGCGAACGGGAGGTCCACTGATGAGCACTGCCCAGCCGCTTCAGAGCACGGCGCCGGAGCGGATCCTGATCTCGGGGGCGACGCTCGCCGACGAGTCGACCGCCGACCTGCTGATCGACGGGGGCGTGATCGTCGAGATCGGCGCCGACCTCGACTCGCGCGGGGCCCGCGTGATCGACGCCGACGGCCTGCTGGCGCTGCCCGGCCTGGTCGACCTGCACACCCACCTGCGCGAGCCGGGGTTCGAGCAGAGCGAGACGATCCTCACCGGCACGCGAGCTGCGGCCGCCGGAGGCTTCACCGCCGTCTTCGCGATGGCGAACACCTCGCCGGTGCAGGACACCGCGGGCGTGGTCGAGCAGGTGCAGAGCCTGGGCGAGGACGCCGGCTACGCGACGGTCCGCCCGATCGGCGCGGTGACCGTGGGTCTGGCGGGGGAGTCGCTCGCCGAGCTCGGCGCGATGGCCCGCAGCCGCGCGGCCGTGCGGGTCTTCTCGGACGACGGGAAGTGCGTCTCGGACGCGCTGCTGATGCGCCGCGCTCTCGAGTACGTCAAGGCGTTCGACGGAGTCGTCGCCCAGCACGCGCAGGAGCCGCGGCTCACCGTCGGCGCGCAGATGAACGAGGGCGCCGTCTCCAGCGCCCTCGGCCTGCAGGGCTGGCCCGCCGTGGCCGAGGAGGCGATCATCGCCCGCGACGTGCTCCTCGCCGAGCACGTGGGCTCCCGCCTGCACGTCTGCCACGTCTCGACCGCGGGCTCGGTCGACGTCATCCGCTGGGCGAAGGCCCGGGGGATCGACGTGACCGCCGAGGTCACCCCCCACCACCTGCTCCTCACCGAGCAGGCCGTCGCCGGCCAGGACGGGCCGAGCTACGACGCCCGCTTCAAGGTGAACCCGCCGCTGCGCCGCGACGAGGACGTGCTCGCCCTCCGCGAGGCCCTCGCCGACGGCACCATCGACATCGTCGCCACCGACCACGCGCCGCACCCGGTCGAGGCGAAGGACTGCGAGTGGGACGCCGCGGCGTTCGGCATGGTCGGCCTCGAGAGCGCGCTGAGCGTGGTGCACGCCGCCGTCGTCGAGGACGGGCGGATGAGCTGGTCCGACGTCGCGCGCGTGCTCTCCTCCGCCCCCGCCCGCATCGGCCGGCTCGACGGCTACGACCGCGGCCTCGCCGTCGGGGCCGCCGCGAACGTCGTGCTCTACGACCCGGAGGCGCGACGCCGCTTCTCCGTCGAGGACCTGCGAGGCCGCAGCGGCAACTCCCCGTACCTCGGTCGCGAGCTGCCGGGCCGCGTCGTCGCCACCCTCCACCGGGGCTTCCCGACCGTGCTGGACGGCGAGCTCGTCGACGCGGCGGTCGTCGCCGCCTCCGCGAAGGCCTCCCGTGGATAGGGCCGCGATCACGATCGTCATCGCCGCGGTCGTCGTCCTCGTCTTCGTCGGCATGCTGCTCTCCTGGCGCGCGCGGCGCCGCCGCTCGGCCGCCCTCGCGCCGGAGCCCGTGCCCGCGTCCTCGCTGGGCGCCGAGGTCGAGCGCGTCGACCTCCCGTACGTGGCCACGACCCGCTTCGAGCAGCCGCTCGAGCGCGTCGTGCTGCCGGGGCTCGGCTTCCGCGGCAACGCTGTGCTGCGCCTCCACGAGCGCGGCGTCGTGATCGCCCCCGTCGGCGAGCGCGAGACGGTGATCCCGGCCTCCCTCCTGCGCGGAGCGGGCCAGGGCAGCTACGTGATCGACCGCGTCGTCGAGGAGGGCGGCCTGCTCGTGATCTCCTGGTCGCCCCGCGGCGACGAGACCGTCGACAGCTACCTCCGCGTGGCCGAGCCCGCCCTCCGGGCGCACCTGGTCGCCGAGCTGCAGCGCCTCGCCGGCCCCCGTTCCTCCCCCTCCCACCCCGGAGCCGCCGACGGCGGCCCCGACACGACCCAGAAGGGCTCCTAGTCCGTGCCAACGACACGCCTCAGCACCGAACCCACCGCCGTCCTCGTCCTCGAGGACGGACGACGATTCCGGGGACAGGCCTACGGCGCCCGAGGCCGCACCCTGGGCGAGATCGTCTTCGCCACCGGCATGACCGGCTACCAGGAGACGCTGACCGACCCGAGCTACGCCGGCCAGATCGTCGTGCAGACCGCGCCCCACATCGGCAACACCGGGACCAACGACGAGGACATGGAGTCGCGCCGCATCTGGGTCGCCGGCTACGTCGTCCGCGACCCCTCCCGCGTCGTCTCCAACTTCCGCGCGCAGCGCTCCCTCGGCGACGACCTGGAGACCGACGGCATCGTCGGGATCTCCGGCGTCGACACCCGGGCGATCACCCGCCACATCCGCTCGGCCGGCTCGATGCGCGCCGGCGTGTTCTCCGGCGAGGACCTCGCCCTCCCCGAGGAGGAGCAGCTCGCGCTGGTCCTCGGCGGCCGGCAGATGCAGGGGCTCAACCTCTCCTCCTCGGTCTCGACCGACGAGCAGTACACGGTGCCTGCCCGCGGCGAGCGCGTCGGCTCGGTCGCGGTCATCGACCTGGGGGTGAAGACCTCGACGGTCAACTACCTCGCGGAGCGCGGCTTCGACGTCCACGTGCTGCCCGAGTCGGTGACCGCCGAGCAGGTGCTCGCGCTCGACCCGTCCGCGCTCTTCTTCTCCAACGGCCCCGGCGACCCCGAGGCCTCGGACCGCCACGTCGAGCTGCTGCGCACCACCCTGCGCGCCGACCTGCCGTTCTTCGGCATCTGCTTCGGCAACCAGCTGCTGGGGCGCGCTCTCGGCTTCGGCACCTACAAGCTCCCGTTCGGCCACCGCGGGATCAACCAGCCCGTGCTCGACAAGCTCACCGGCCGCGTGGAGATCACCTCGCAGAACCACGGGTTCGCCGTGGACGCGCCGATCGAGGGCGAGCTGGACTCGCCCGAGGGCTTCGGCCGCGTCGAGGTCAGCCACTACTCCCTCAACGACTCGGTCGTGGAGGGCCTGCGCTGCCTCGACATCCCCGCCTTCTCGGTGCAGTACCACCCGGAGGCGGCGGCCGGCCCGCACGACTCCAACCACCTCTTCGACCGCTTCCGCGAGATGGTCGTGCAGCGCACGGCCGGGCGCGGGGCCTCGGAGCCCACCGACATCCCCACGACCAGCAGCATCGGAGAGCAGAAGTAATGCCGCGCAGGGAAGACATCCAGAGCGTCCTGGTCATCGGCTCCGGCCCGATCGTCATCGGACAGGCCGTCGAGTTCGACTACTCCGGCACCCAGGCCTGCCGCGTGCTGCGCGCCGAGGGGGTGCGCGTGATCCTCGTCAACTCCAACCCGGCGACGATCATGACCGATCCCGACTTCGCCGACGCCACCTACGTGGAGCCGATCACGCCCAAGGCGATCGAGGCGATCATCGCCAAGGAGAAGCCGGACGCGATCCTGCCGACCCTCGGCGGGCAGACGGCCCTGAACGCGGCCATCCAGCTGCACGACCTCGGGATCCTCGAGAAGTACGGCGTCGAGCTCATCGGCGCGAGCTTCGAGGCGATCAACCGCGGCGAGGACCGGCAGATCTTCAAGCAGCTGGTGCTGGACGCGGGCGCCGACGTCGCGAAGTCCTACATCGCGCACACCGTCGACGAGGCGATCGAGTACGCCGAGGACCTGGGCTATCCCCTCGTCATCCGCCCGTCGTTCACCATGGGCGGCCTGGGCTCCGGCTTCGCCTACACCCGCGAGGAGCTGGTGCGGATGGTCGGCGACGGCCTGCACCAGAGCCCCACCACCGAGGTGCTCCTGGAGGAGTCGATCCTCGGCTGGAAGGAGTACGAGCTCGAGCTGATGCGCGACACGGCCGACAACACGGTCGTCGTCTGCTCGATCGAGAACGTCGACCCCGTCGGCGTGCACACGGGCGACTCGATCACCGTCGCACCGGCGCTGACCCTCACCGACCGCGAGTACCAGAAGCTGCGCGACATCGGCATCCGGATCATCCGCGACGTGGGCGTGGACACCGGCGGCTGCAACATCCAGTTCGCGATCGACCCGGCGGACGGCCGGATCATCGTGATCGAGATGAACCCGCGCGTCTCCCGCTCCTCCGCCCTCGCCTCCAAGGCGACCGGCTTCCCGATCGCCAAGATCGCCGCGAAGCTCGCCATCGGCTACCGCCTGGACGAGATCCCGAACGACATCACCAAGGTGACGCCGGCGAGCTTCGAGCCGACGCTGGACTACGTGGTCGTGAAGGTCCCGCGGTTCGCGTTCGAGAAGTTCCCGGCCGCCGACAAGACGCTGACCACGACCATGAAGTCGGTGGGCGAGGCGATGGCGATCGGCCGCAACTACGCGCAGGCGCTGCAGAAGGCGCTCCGCTCGCTCGAGAAGCGCGGCTCGTCGTTCCACTGGGGCGCGCAGGAGCGCTCGGTCGAGGAGCTCCTCGAGATCGCGAGGACCCCGACCGACGGCCGCATCGTCACCGTGCAGCAGGCGCTGCGCCTGGGAGCCACGGTCGAGCAGGCGTTCGAGTCCACGAAGATCGACCCCTGGTTCCTCGACCAGATCGTGCTGATCAACGAGATCGCCGACCTGGTGCGCGAGCACGACGGCCTCGACGCCGGACTCCTCCGCCTGGCGAAGGACCACGGCTTCTCGGACGCGCAGATCGCCGAGCTCCGCGGGCTCGACGAGGCGGAGCTCCGCCGCACCCGCTACGCGCTGGACGTGCGCCCGGTCTACAAGACCGTCGACACCTGCGCGGGCGAGTTCCCGGCGCTCACGCCGTACCACTACTCCTCGTACGACGAGGAGACGGAGGTCGTCGCCGCCGACCGCCGCAAGGTCGTCATCCTGGGCTCCGGCCCCAACCGCATCGGCCAGGGGGTCGAGTTCGACTACTCCTGCGTGCACGCCTCGTTCGCGCTCTCGGACGCGGGCTTCGAGACGATCATGATCAACTGCAACCCCGAGACGGTCTCGACCGACTACGACACCTCGGACCGCCTCTACTTCGAGCCGCTGACTCTCGAGGACGTGCTCGAGGTCATCCACGCGGAGTCGCAGTCCGGCGAGCTCGTCGGCGTCGTCGTGCAGCTGGGCGGCCAGACGGCGCTCGGGCTCGCCGCGGGCCTCGAGGCGGCCGGCGTGCCCATCCTCGGCACCACCCCCGCGAACATCGACCTCGCGGAGGAGCGCGGCGCGTTCTCGCGGATCCTCGACGAGGCGGGACTTCTCGCTCCGCGCAACGGCACCGCGACCGACCTCGACGGCGCCCGCGAGGTCGCGGTGGAGATCGGCTACCCGGTCCTCGTCCGTCCGTCGTTCGTCCTCGGCGGGCGCGGCATGGAGATCGTCTACGGCACGCCCCAGCTCGAGGACTACTTCGAGCGGATGGCCGGCGAGGGGATCATCGACGAGGCGCACCCGCTGCTGGTGGACCGCTTCCTCGACGACGCGATCGAGATCGACGTCGACGCGCTCTTCGACGGCGAGCAGCTCTACATCGGAGGAGTGATGGAGCACATCGAGGAGGCCGGCATCCACTCCGGCGACTCGGCGTGCACGCTCCCGCCGGTGACGCTCGGCCGCCGCCAGATCGACCAGGTGCGGGAGGCGACCCTCGCGATCGCGCAGGGCGTCGGCGTCCGAGGACTGCTGAACGTCCAGTTCGCGATCGGCCAGGGCGTGCTCTACGTGCTCGAGGCGAACCCCCGGGCCTCGCGCACCGTGCCGTTCGTGTCGAAGGCGCTGGGCATCCCGCTCGCGAAGGCCGCGTCGCGCCTGATGGTGGGCGAGACCATCGCCGCGCTGAAGGCCGAGGGCCTGCTGCCCGAGCGCGACGGCTCCGACGTCCCGATGGACTCTCCCATCGCGGTGAAGGAGGCGGTCCTGCCGTTCAAGCGCTTCCGCACCAAGGAGGGCCAGATCGTCGACTCGCTGCTCGGGCCCGAGATGCGCTCCACCGGCGAGGTCATGGGGATCGACCGCGACTTCCCGCGCGCCTTCGCGAAGAGCCAGGACGCCGCGTACGGCGGCATGCCGGCGAGCGGGACCGTCTTCATCTCGGTCGCCGACCGCGACAAGCGCTCGATCGTCCTGCCCGCGCTGCGCCTGCGTCAGCTCGGCTTCGACATCCTCGCGACCGAGGGCACGGCCGAGGTGCTGAACCGCAACGGGATCCAGGCCCGCGTGGTCCGCAAGTACAGCGAGACCGCCGAGGGCGACGCGCCCTCCATCGTCGAGCTGATCGCCCGCGACGAGGTCGACGTGGTGATCAACACGCCCAGCGGAGGAGCGACCCGCGCCGACGGCTACGAGATCCGCGCCGCCGCGGTCGCCGCGGACAAGCCGCTGTTCACCACGATCGCCCAGCTCGCGGCGGCGGTCGCCTCGCTCGACGCGGCGAACGAGCCCTTCGAGGTGACGAGCCTGCAGGACTACGCCCTGCGCCGCGCGGAGCGCACCGCGTGAGCGGCGGCGCGGCGGGCACCGCCTCCTTCGGCTCGCGCCTCGAGGCGGCGTTCGCCGCGCACGGCCGGCTCTGCGTCGGGATCGACCCGCACGCGTACCTGCTCGACGCGTGGGGCCTCGCCGACGACGCGGCCGGGCTCGAGAGCTTCGGCCGCACGGTCGTCGAGGCGGCGGCCGGCCGTGCGGGCGTGGTGAAGCCGCAGATCGCGTTCTTCGAGCGGCACGGCTCGGCGGGCTACGCCGCGCTCGAGCGCGTGCTCGCCGACGCCCGCGAGGCCGGACTGCTGGTGATCGCCGACGTCAAGCGCGGCGACATCGGCACGAGCGTCACCGCCTACGCCGAGGCGTGGCTCCGGCCCGGCTCGCCGCTCGAGGCGGACGCCATGACCGCGGCGGCCTACCAGGGGCTCGGCTCCCTCGAGGGGATGCTGACCCTCGCCGAGGAGGCGGGCAAGGGCGTGTTCGTCCTCGCAGCCACCTCCAACCCCGAGGCCCGCCCCGTGCAGCGCGCCCTCGTGCAGGACGGCGGCCGGGCGGGATCCACCGTGGCACGCGCGGTCGTGGCGGACGTGGCATCCTGGAACGACGCTCACGCTCGCGCGTCGATCGGCTCGGTCGGCGTGGTGCTCGGCGCCACTGTCGCCCTGGGCGACTTCGGCATCGGCATCGACGAGCCGCTGCACCCCGCACTTCCGGTGCTCGCGCCCGGCTTCGGCCACCAGGGCGCGGCCGTCGCGGACGCGCAGCGGCTGTTCGGCGCGCTGAGCGCCGCCACCATCATCAGCGAGTCGCGCAGCGTGCTCGGCGCCGGCCCCTCGGGGATCGCGGCCGAGATCACCCGCCGCGCGACCGACATCCAGGAGACCCTTGTCCGCTGAAACCGTCAGCCCCGATCCCGGCGCCTCCTCGCGCCCGGAGGCCGTGCGCCGTCCCTCGCCGCCCGAGGTGGACCGGCGCGCCGCCTCCGAGGCCGCGATCGCGGCGCGCCGTGCCCGCGCCGCCGTCAAGAAGGCCGTCGCCGCCGGACGCCGCCCCGCGACCGCCGTGCTCGCGGCGGCCCAGGCCGAGCCGCTCGGAGTCGAGGGGCGGATGCGCGTCAGCGAGCTGCTCCGCGCCGTGCCCGCGCTCGGCGTGGTCAAGACGCCCCGGGTGATGGACCAGCTGCGGATCGCCGAGTCGAAGCGCCTCGGCGGGCTCGGCCGGCGCCAGGTCGAGGGCCTGGCGTCGTTCCTGGAGGAGCGGGAGTCGCGGCAGCGCCGCCCCGGCCGCAACCGCCTGCTCGTCCTCGCCGGTCCGACCGCGGTCGGCAAGGGCACGGTGTCGACCTACATCCGCGAGAACTACCCGGACGTCCTGCTCTCGGTCTCGGCCACCACCCGGGCCCCGCGTCCGGGCGAGGTGGACGGCGTCAGCTACTACTTCGTCGACGACGCCGAGTTCGACCGGATGGTCGCGGCGGGGGAGTTCCTCGAGTACGCCGTCGTCCACAACGCTCACCGCTACGGCACGCCCCGCGGCCCCATCGACGCCGCGCTGGAGCAGGGCCGGCAGGTGATGCTCGAGATCGACATCCAGGGTGCCCGTCAGGTGCGCGAGCGGATGCCGGACGCGCGGCTGGTCTTCCTCCTGCCGCCGACCTGGGACGAGCTGGTCCGCCGGCTGGTCGGCCGCGGCACCGAGAGCGCGGAGGAGCAGGAGCGCCGCCTGGCCACCGCGAAGGTGGAGCTGGCCGCGCAGGACGAGTTCGATTTCGCCGTCGTCAACAGCACCGTGCCCGAAGCGGCCCGCGAGGTCGTAGAATTGATGTCGCCTCGTGCCGACGGCGCGCCCGCTGACCCGGGCCGCTGACACCGGGCCACCGACCACCTCCGGGCCGACGCCCCGGGTCCCACCGGGCACACGCCCCTCGGAGCCCGCGCGCCGTGTTGCTCCGGAGCCGCAGATCGGCGCTGATGCGCCTGCAAGGAGACACCCATGGCCAACAACCTCGGCATCATCGACCCGCCCATCGACGAGCTCCTCTCGAAGGTCGACTCCAAGTACGCGCTGGTGATCTTCGCCTCCAAGCGCGCCCGCCAGATCAACGACTACTACGCCGACCTCCACGAGGGCAGCCTGTTCGACAACGTCGGCCCGCTGGTCGACTCCACCATCGACGACAAGCCCCTCTCGGTCGCACTGCACGAGATCAACGAGGACAAGCTCGTCGCCAAGCCCCTCGCCGAGTAGTCCCCTCCGGGTGGGCTCCTCTCTCGAGGCCGGCCGACGGCTCAACGTCGTCGTCGGCATCACCGGCGGCATCGCCGCGTACAAGGCCGTCGGAGTCGTCCGCGCGCTGGTCCTCGCGGAGCACGACGTGCACGTCGTCGCGACCGAGGCCGCGCTGCGCTTCGTCGGGAAGCCCACCCTCGAGGCCATCTCGCGGAACCCGGTGCACACCGAGCTCTACGAGGGCGTCGCCGAGGTCCGGCACGTGGCCATCGGCCAGGCCGCCGACCTCATCGTGATCGCGCCCGCGACGGCGCACACGCTCGCCAAGCTCGCTGCCGGCCTCGCCGACGACCTGCTCGGCAACACGGTGCTCGCGAGCACCGCCCCGCTCGTGGTCGCCCCCGCGATGCACACCGAGATGTGGGCGAACGCAGCCACCGTCGCGAACACGGCGGTGCTCCGCTCCCGCGGCGTGCACGTCGTCGGCCCCGCGGTCGGCCGCCTCACCGGCGCCGACTCGGGCCCCGGCCGCATGGAGGAGCCCGAGACGATCGTGGCGGAGGCCCTCGCCGTCCACGCCCGCTCCGCCTCCGCCCGCCGCGACCTCGCGGGCGTGCGCGTCCTCGTGACCGCCGGCGGCACCCGCGAGCCCCTCGACCCGGTGCGCTTCGTCGGCAACCGCTCCAGCGGCAGGCAGGGCGTCGCGCTCGCGCTGGCCGCCGCGGCCCGGGGCGCGGAGGTCACCCTCCTCGCCGCGAACCTCGACGTGCCGGCGCCGGAGGGCGTCACGGTCCTCCCGGTGGGCACCGCGCTCGAGCTGCGCGAGGCCGCCCTCGCCGCGGCCACCGGCGCGGACGTCGTGATCATGGCCGCGGCCGTCGCCGACTACCGGCCCGCCGCGGTCGCCGACGCGAAGATCAAGAAGGAGCAGCAGGGCGACCGTCTCGTCCTCGAGCTCGTCAAGAACCCGGACGTCCTCGCCGAGATCTCCGCCTCCCGGCGGGAGGGGCAGATCGTCGTCGGCTTCGCCGCGGAGACCGAGCCGGACCGGGACGCGATGCTCGCCCTCGGCCGCGCCAAGATCGCCCGCAAGGGCTGCGATCTGCTCGTCCTCAACAGGGTGGGCTGGGCCGAGGGTTTCCAGAGCGACAGCAACGCCGTCGTGGTCCTCGATCGGGCCGGCGATATAGTTGGCGAGGCCTCGGGCAGCAAGGCGGAGGTGGCCGATCGCGTCCTCGACGCGGTCGTGCGCTAGCCCCGCCGGTCCGCCCGCCCAGGCGCCGATCGCCTGCCGCCCGGCATCGCGCCCGCCAGGCCACTCCCGGTACGAACGACCCCGGTCCGCACGAGCCGGGACGAGAAGAGAAGCATGACCTCCGGTCCCCTCCGCCTGTTCACCTCCGAGTCCGTCACCGAGGGCCACCCGGACAAGATCTGCGACCAGATCTCGGACCGCATCCTCGACGCCCTGCTCCGCGAGGACCCGCACAGCCGGGTCGCCGTCGAGACGCTGGTCACGACGGGGCTCGTGCACGTCGCGGGCGAGGTCTCCACGAGCGGCTACGTCGAGATCCCCAAGATCGTGCGCGACACGATCGTCGAGATCGGCTACGACTCCTCGGAGAAGGGCTTCGACGGCCGCTCCTGCGGCGTCTCGGTCTCGATCGGCCAGCAGTCGCCCGAGATCGCGGCGGGCGTCGACACGGCGCTCGAGGTCCGCTCCTCCGAGGCGGGCGAGGACGCCTTCGACCGCCAGGGCGCGGGCGACCAGGGCCTGATGTTCGGCTTCGCGACCGACGAGACCCCCGAGTACATGCCGCTGCCGAGCTGGCTCTCGCACCGCCTCGCCGAGCGCCTGGCCGCCGTCCGCAAGTCGGGCGAGCTCGACTACCTCCGACCCGACGGCAAGACCCAGGTCACCATCGGCTACGACGGCACGACGCCGTCCACCATCGACACCGTCGTCCTGTCCACCCAGCACGCCGAGCACGTCAGCACCGAGACGATCCACGCGGACATCGCGGCGCACGTCATCCGCCCCGTCCTCGAGACGGTCGACCTCGACTCCTCCGCCGTGCGCCTGCTGATCAACCCGACGGGCCGCTTCGAGATCGGCGGCCCTCAGGGCGACGCCGGGCTCACCGGCCGCAAGATCATCGTCGACACCTACGGCGGAGCGTCCCGCCACGGCGGCGGCGCGTTCTCGGGCAAGGACCCGTCGAAGGTGGACCGCTCGGCCGCCTACGCCATGCGGTGGGTCGCCAAGAACGCGGTCGCCGCGGGGCTCGCCTCGCGGCTGGAGGTGCAGGTCGCCTACGCCATCGGCAAGGCGGCCCCGGTCGGCCTCTACGTCGAGACCTTCGGCACCGGCACCGTCTCCGACGAGACGATCACCGAGGCGATCCGCTCGGTCTTCGACCTGCGCCCGGCCGCGATCATCCACGCACTCGACCTGCTCCGCCCGATCTACGCGCAGACCGCGGCTTACGGCCACTTCGGCCGGGAGCTCCCCGACTTCACCTGGGAGCGCCTCGACCGGGTCGACGACCTGCGCTCCGCCGCGGGCCTCTCGTAGCGGGCGCGGCGGCGATGGCGACGAGCGGAGCCGTCGCGCGCGTGCTCCTGGACTCGCCCCTCCCGCAGCTCGACCGGCTCCTGGACTACGCGGTGCCGGAGGCGCTGCGCGGCGAGGTGGTCCCCGGCGTGCGCTTGCGGGTGCCGTTGCGGACCGGAGGCCGGATCGCCGACGCGTTCGTCGTCGAGACGGGGGAGGGGACCGAGCACGCCGGAGCGCTCAGCGGCATCGAGGAGCTGGTCTCGCCGCTCGTCGTGCTGACCCCGGAGGTCTGGGCCCTCGCCCGCCGGGTGGCCGACCGGGCCTCCGGAGGCGCGAGCGACGTGCTGCGCCTGGCCGTGCCGCGCCGCCACGTCCGCGTCGAGAAGGCGCGACTCGCCGCGGGTCCCGCTCCTGCGGCGCCCGCGGTCGAGGCGGGCGGCGTGACGGGCTACCCCGACGCCTCCTTCGCGGGACTCGCCGAGGGGGCCCGGCTGGCGGTCGGCGCCGTGCCGGCTCCCGTGAGGCTCGACTCGGGCGCGTGGGTCGGCGGCTGGGCCGTCACGCTCGCCGAGCTCGCCCGGGACACGCTCGCCGCGGGCCGCGACGCGATCCTGGCCGTCCCCGACTACCGCGACCAGGAGCAGCTGGAGCTGGCCCTCGCCGCCCTCGTCCCCGCGGAGGCGGTGGTGCGCCTCGATGCGCGGCAGAAGGGCGCCGAGCGCTACTCCGCCTTCGTCCGCTGCCTCGATCCCGGGCCGCGGGTCGTCGTCGGCAACCGCTCCGTCCTCTACGCGCCCTCCTCCGCCCTCGGCCTGATCGGGCTCTGGGACGACGGCGATCCACTCTTCGCCGAGCCGCTCGCGCCCTACGCGCACGCGCGCGACGTCGCCCTGGTGCGGCAGGAGCAGAGCGGCGCCGGCCTCGTCCTGCTCGGCAACACGCGCACGGTCGAGGTCGAGCGGCTCGTCGAGATCGGCTTCGCGACCGAGGTGGAGCCGCGGCCGAGCCGCCGCCCGCACGTCGTGCCGACCGCCCAGCAGTGGGCGGCCGACGAGCACGACGCGGCAGCGCGCATCCCCTCCTCCGCCTGGCGGGAGGCGCGGAAGGCCCTCGACTCCGGTCCCGTGCTCGTCCAGGTCGCGCGCCCCGGCTACGCGCCGGTGGTCGCCTGCGCCCGCTGCCGGACCGTCGCACGCTGCAACCGCTGCCAGGGTCCGCTCGGCGTGCACTCCGAGGGCGGGCGGCCGAGCTGCGGCTGGTGCGGCCTGATCGCGGCCGACTGGACCTGCTCCGTCTGCGAGGCGACGGCTCTGCGCCTCGTCTCCCTCGGCGCGGGCCGCACCGCGGAGGAGCTCGGACGCGCCTTCCCGGGTGCCAAGGTGATCGTCGCCGACGGGCAGCGCCCCGTGCTCACCCTCCCCGACGAGCCCGCGCTCGTCGTGGCCACGCGCGGGGCGGAGCCGCGGGCCGACGGCGGCTACCACGCCGTCCTGCTGCTGGACGGCGAGCGGATGCTGGCCCGCGAGAGCCTGCGGGTCGCCGACGACGCGCTCCGCACCTGGTCGAACGCCGCGGCGCTGGCCCGCCCGGGCGCGCCGGTCCTCCTGGTCGGGGTCGGCGGCCGGCTCGCGACCGCCCTGGCGACCTGGCGGCAGGCCGAGTACCTCCGGGCCGAGCTCCAGGAGCGGCGCGCTCTGCGCTTCCCGCCCGCGGTGCGCCTGGCCACGGTGAGCGGCGACGCGCACGCGGTGGAGGAGGCGCTCGAGGCGCTCGACGAGGACGACCGGCACGAGGTCCTCGGTCCTGTCGGGCTCGAGGACGGCTCCGTCCGGGCGATCGTCCGGTTCGACTACGCTCGCGGTGCGGATGTGGCCGCGCGCCTCCGCTCCGCCGTGATCCGCAACGCCACGCGCCGTCGTCGCCCGCCGACCACGCCCGGCCGCTTCCGGCCGGCCCCCCGGCTCCGGGTCCGTCTCGACGACCCCGACATCCTCTGACTCCCCAGGAGACCCCCGTGCGCCTCGTCTTCGCCGGCACGCCCGCCGCCGCCGTTCCGACCCTCCGCGACCTCGCCGCCTCCGCGCACGAGGTCGTGGCCGTGGTCACCCGGGAGGACGCCCCGGTGGGACGCAAGCGCGTGCTCACCCCCTCGCCGGTCGCCGTCGTGGCCGAGGAGCTGGGGATCCCGGTGATCCGGGCGAACCGCCTCGACGAGGACGTGACCGACCGGATCGCGGAGCTCGCCCCCGACCTCGGCGTGATCGTGGCCTACGGCGGCCTCGTCCGGCAGCGCCTGCTGGCGGTGCCGCGCCTGGGCTGGATCAACCTGCACTTCTCCCTGCTGCCGCGCTGGCGCGGGGCGGCTCCCGTCCAGCGGGCGCTGATGGCGGGCGACACGCGGATCGGCGCGAGCGTCTTCCAGCTGGTCGCCGAGCTCGACGCCGGTGACGTGTACGCCGAGCTCGCCGTCGACGCGGGGGAGCGCACCGCGGGCGAGCTGCTGACGGAGCTGGCCGCGAGCGGCGCCGGCCTCACCCTCGGCGTGGTCGACGCGCTGGAGGAGGGCACGGCCGTCGCGACTCCGCAGGCCGGAGAGGCGACCCCCGCTCCCAAGCTCGACGCCGCCGACGGCCGGATCGACTGGAGCCTCCCGACCGCGCGGGTCCTCGCGCTCGTGCGCGGAACGACTCCCGAGCCCGGAGCCTCGACCGCGGTGGGGGACGCGCGCCTCAAGGTGCTCGCGGTCCGCGCGGCCGAGGGGGACCTCGCTCCCGGCGTCGTCCGCCTCGACTCGGGGCGCGCCCTCGTCGGCACCGCGGACGGAGCGGTCGAGCTGGTCACCGTCCAGCCCGCCGGCAGGACCCCGATGGCCGGCGCCGCCTGGGCCCGCGGCCTGCGCGAGAGCACGGTGCTCGCGTGAGCGCCCGTCGCGAGGCCGCTCCCGCCCGGCGGGTCGCCTACGACGTCCTGCTCGCGGTGAGCGGGTCGGACGCCTACGCCAACCTGGTCCTGCCCGCGCGGATCAGCGCCGCCGGCCTCTCGCCCGCCGACGCGGGACTGGCCACCGAGCTCTGCTACGGCACTCTGCGGATGTCCGGCTACTACGACCGCGTGATCGCCCTCGCGGCCGGCCGGTCCGTCGAGAGCATCGATGCGCCGGTGCTCGACGCGCTGCGCCTGGGCGTGCACCAGCTGCTCGCGACCCGCGTGGCCCCGCACGCCGCGGTGAACGAGAGCGTCGCGCTCGTCGCGGCCGGCTCCTCGCGGGGAGCGGTGGCCTTCGCCAACGCCGTGCTGCGCGCGGTCTCGCGCTCGGGCGCCGGCGAGTGGCGCGAGCGGGTCTCCGCGGCCGCGGTCTCCGGCGACGACCGGATCGCCGCGCTGAGCTCCCACCCCGTGTGGATCGTGCGCGCCCTGCGACGGGCGCTGGCGGCGGAGGGGGCGGCCGACGAGCTCGACGCGCTGCTCGCCGCCGACAACGCGGCTCCGCGGGTGAACCTGGTGGCTCTGCCGGGCCTGGCGTCTCCCGGCGAGATCGCCGGCGCCGAATCCGACCGCTTCTCGCCGGTCGGCATGACCAGCACCGGCGGCGACCCGGAGGCAGTCCCCGCGGTGCACGAGGGCCGCGTGCGCGTGCAGGACGAGGGCTCCCAGCTCGCCGCTCTGGCGCTCTCCCGGGCACGGCCGGTCCGCCCGGGCGAGCGCTGGCTCGACCTGTGCGCGGGACCCGGCGGCAAGGCGGCGCTGCTCGCGGCGGAGGCGCGCGCAGGCGGGGCGGCGCTGCTCGCCAACGAGGTGGTCCCGGGCCGCGCGGGCCTGGTGCGGCAGGCGCTGGCCGCCGTCGACCCGTCGGTCGAGGTGCGCACCGGCGACGGGCGCGACCTGGGCGACGAGCAGCCGGGCTCGTTCGACCGCATCCTCCTCGACGCGCCGTGCACCGGTCTCGGTGCGCTGCGGCGTCGGCCCGAGGCGCGCTGGCGCAAGTCCGCGGCCGACGTGGAGCCGCTGGCCGCCCTCCAGGGCGAGCTGCTCGACTCCGCGGTCCGGGCTCTCGCTCCCGACGGGCTGCTGGCCTACGTGACCTGCTCGCCGCACCTCGGCGAGACCCGGCGCGTGCTCGCCCTCGCGCAGGAGCGGCACGAGCTCGAGCTCGTCGACACGCCGGCCGTGCTGCGCGCGGTGACGGCGGACCCGCTCCCGCTGCCGGACGGCCCCCTCCACGTGCAGCTCTGGCCGCACCGGCACGGCACCGACGCCATGTTCGTCCAGCTCCTCCGCCGCCGCCGGCCCCTCGAGGCGGCGTCCGGAGACGCCTGACCCCTCCGGAGCGGGAGCGTGCTCAGCCGGGCGGACGCCGAGGACGCTCCGATCTAGGCTGGACGCATGCCCGCACGGATCAACCCCAGCATCCTCTCCGCCGACTTCGTGAACTTCGAGGCCGAGCTGCAGCGCATCGCCGGAGCCGACCTCGTGCACGTCGACGTCATGGACAACCACTTCGTGCCGAACCTCACCTTCGGGCTGACCATGGTCCAGCGCCTCCAGGACGTCTCGCCCCGCCCGCTCGACCTGCACCTGATGATCGACGACCCCGACCGGTGGGCCCCCGACTACGCCGAGACCGGCGCCTTCTCCGTGACCTTCCACGCCGAGGCCGCGCGCGACGCCGTGGCCCTGGCGCGGCGCCTGCGCGGGATCGGCTCGCGGGCGGGGATCGCGCTCAAGCCGGGCACGATGGTGGACGACTACCTCGACCTCCTGCCCGAGTTCGACCAGGTCCTCGTGATGACGGTCGAGCCCGGCTTCGGGGGCCAGTCCTTCATGCAGGAGACGATGCCCAAGCTGCGCACGCTCCGGAACGTGGTGGACCGCACCGGGCTCGACGTCTGGCTCCAGGTCGACGGCGGGATCGCACCCGGCACGATCGAGATCGCAGCGGAGGCGGGAGCCGACACCTTCGTCGCGGGCTCCGCGGTCTTCGGCGCGGACGACCCGGAGGCCGCGATCGCGTCGCTGCGCGAGACGGCGACCGCTCACCTGCACCGGCACTGAGGCGTCCCGCGCCCGGCCGCCGTATAGACTTCCCCGGTGAAAACTTTCGACGACCTCTTCGCTGAGCTGGGCGAGAAGGCCGCCGCCCGTCCCGAGGGTTCGGGCACCGTCCGCGAGCTCGACGCCGGCGTGCACTTCATCGGCAAGAAGATCGTCGAGGAGGCAGCCGAGGTGTGGATGGCCGCCGAGTACGAGGGCGACGAGCGCACCGCCGAGGAGATCTCGCAGCTGCTCTACCACCTGCAGGTGCTCATGCTCGCCAAGGGACTGACGACGGCCGACGTCTACCGGCATCTGTGAGCCCCGCCCCGCTCGCCGGGGTGCGCCTCCGCTCCGCGCCGTCGCGCCCGCACGCTCCCCGAGGAGCCGTGCCGCCCCCTGAACAGCCGTCGAGTCATGAAGGACGTCCCGTGACCACCACCCCCGCCCCGGCGCTCCTGCGCGTCGCCGTCCCCAACAAGGGCTCCCTCTCGGAGACCGCCGGTCAGATGCTCGCGGAGGCCGGCTACACCGGCCGCCGCGACCCGAAGGAGCTGCACGTCGTCGACGAGCGCAACGGGGTCGAGTTCTTCTACCTGCGCCCGCGCGACATCGCCACCTACGTCGGCTCCGGCGCTCTCGACGTCGGGGTCACCGGCCGCGACCTCCTGATCGACTCCGGCTCCGAGGCGCGCGAGATCGCGAGCCTCGGCTTCGCGAACTCCACCTTCCGCTTCGCCGGGCCCGCAGGCCGCTACGACGAGCTCGCGCAGATCGACGGCCTCCGCGTGGCGACCAGCTACCCGGGCCTCGTGGGCCGCTTCCTCCGGGAGCACGGCGTCGAGGTGACGCTGATCCGCCTCGACGGCGCGGTCGAGTCCGCGATCCAGCTCGGCGTCGCCGACGTCATCGCCGATGTCGTCGAGACCGGCACCACGCTCCGCAAGGCCGGCCTCGAGATCTTCGGGCCGGTCATCCTGGACTCGACCGCCGTCCTGGTCTCCGCCGCGGGGGAGCCCGAGGGCATCCCGGTGCTGCTGCGCCGCCTGCAGGGCGTGCTGGTCGCCCGCGAGTACGTGCTGCTCGACTACGACTGCCCCGTCGCGCTCCTGGAGAGCGCCACGGCGATCGCCCCGGGCTTCGAGTCGCCGACGGTCTCGCCGCTGCACGACGCCGAGTGGGTGGCGGTCCGCGTGATGGTGCCGCGCTCGGACATGAACCAGGTGATGGACCGCCTGTACGACCTGGGCGCCCGCGCGATCCTGGTCACCTCCATCCACGCCGCGCGCCTGTAGAGGGGGAGCCGATGAGTCTCGCCGTCCGCGTCATCCCCTGCCTCGACGTCGCCGCCGGCCGCGTCGTGAAGGGCGTCAACTTCCAGAACCTGCGCGATGCGGGCGACCCCGTCGAGCTCGCCCGCCTCTACTTCGAGCAGGGCGCCGACGAGCTGACCTTCCTCGACGTCACCGCCACGGTCGACGACCGCTCGACCACCTACGACGTGGTGCGGGCGACCGCCGAGCAGGTCTTCATCCCGCTCACGGTCGGCGGAGGCGTGCGCAGCGCCGAGGACGTCTCGCGACTGCTCGCGCACGGCGCCGACAAGGTGGGCGTCAACTCCGCCGCGATCGCCCGGCCCGAGCTCCTCGGCGAGATCGCCGACGTCTTCGGCGCGCAGGTGCTCGTGCTCTCGCTCGACGTCAAGCGGAGCGACGCCACGGCGTCCGGCTTCGTCGTCACCACTCACGGCGGACGCCGCGAGACCGAGCTCGACGCCCTGGCCTGGGCGGCCGAGGCCGTCGAGCGCGGCGCCGGGGAGCTGCTGGTCAACTCCATCGACGCCGACGGCACCAAGCAGGGCTTCGACCTCGAGCTGATCGCCGCGATGCGCGAGCTGAGCTCCGTGCCCGTCATCGCCTCTGGAGGCGCCGGCGCCGTCGAGCACTTCGCTCCGGCCGTCGACGCGGGGGCCGACGCCGTGCTCGCCGCCTCCGTCTTCCACAATCGCGAGCTGACGATCGGCGACGTCAAGCGCTCGCTCGCGGCCTCCGGGATCGAGATCCGATGACCCCCGCCGAGCTCGACGCCGTCCTGGACCGCGCCGCCTTCGATCCGACCGGGCTCCTGCCCGCGATCATCCAGCAGCACGACACCCGCGAGGTGCTCATGATGGGCTGGATGGACCGCGAGGCGCTCCGGCGGACCCTCACCGAGGGCCGCGTCACCTTCTGGTCGCGCTCGCGCCAGGAGTACTGGCGCAAGGGCGACACGTCCGGGCACGCGCAGTACGTGCGGGGTGCCGCCCTCGACTGCGACGCCGACACTCTGCTGGTCCAGGTCGAGCAGATCGGCGCAGCCTGCCACACGGGCGAGCACGCCTGCTTCGACGTCGACCCCCTCGTGCCGTTCACCGGCCTCGGCCCGGCGGAGTGAGCATGAGCGGACGGCGGCTGAAGTACACGGCGATCCTCGGGGTCGTGCTCCTCGCCGCGCTCGAGCTGACCTCCTCCACTCAGACCTGGTCCACGCTGACCCTGGCCGCGATCGAGGGGGAGGGCCAGCGGATCGACGTGGCCGGGACCGTCGCCGCGCCCGCGCTCTCCGCCCTGGCGCTCGCGGGCCTCGCTCTCGCCGCGGCCCTCGCCATCGCCGGCCCCGTCTTCCGGATCGTGCTCGGTCTGCTGCAGGCCGTCCTCGGCGCCTCGGTGGTGCTCACGGCCGCGACGGCACTGGGCGACCCCGTGCGCGCCGGCGCTTCGCTGGTCACCGAGGCGACCGCCATCGCGGGGGAGCAGTCCGTCGCCGCGCTCGTGGCCTCGTCCTCCGCGACGGCCTGGCCCGTCGTCGCCCTGGTCTGCGGCGTGCTCACCGCGCTGCTCGGGATCGGCGTCCTCGCGACCTCGCGCCGCTGGCCGGGAGCGGCGCGGAAGCGCGCGTCCCGCTTCGAGCCCGCCGACGGCTACGGCCACGGCGCGTCGACCGTGCAGACGGACGACGGCGACATCGACCCGGTCGTCTCGTGGGACGAGCTCTCGCGCGGCGACGACCCCACCTCGGGCCGCTGACACCGGCCGGGGACGTGTCCGGCGGTCCGGCATCCCCGCCTCCTGCAGGGGCTGCGCAGGCGAGTCCGGGGCCGGGCGCTCAGGCGCCTCACGCTAGACTGCTCTGGTCCCGATGCACCCCCAGGAGGAGACCCATGAGCACCGAGCACGACGACGACAACCACGGCCACTCGCCCGCAGCGTGGACGGCCGTCGTCATCATGCTGGTCGGATTCACGATCGGCACGATCGCGTTCTGGTTCGACGTGCCCCTGGTGGTCTGGCTCTCGGCCGGCCTGGTCGTGGTGGGTCTGCTCGTGGGCATGGGCATGGCCAAGGCGGGCTACGGCGTCAACGGCGCGAAGGCGAACCCGAAGGCGCGCGCCTAGGTGCTCGCCGACCTCACCGCCGGCGCCCTGGCCGACGCGGCCCGGCGCCGCGAGAGCGCCCCGCTCGAAGCCGTCGAGCGCCGCGCGCTCGCCCAGGCGCCCGCCCTCGACGCCCTGGCCGCTCTGGCCCCCGCCGAGCGCGTCAGGATCATAGCCGAGGTGAAGCGCGCCAGCCCGTCGCGCGGAGCCCTCGCCGACATCCCCGTCCCCGCCGAGCTGGCCGGGCAGTACGAGCTCGGGGGAGCGAGCGCGATCAGCGTCCTCACCGAGGAGCGCCGCTTCAAGGGGTCCCTCGCGGACCTCGAGGCGGTCCGCGAGCGCGTGTCGATCCCCGTCCTGCGCAAGGACTTCGTCGCCGAGCCGTACCAGGTCCTCGAGGCCCGCGCGGCCGGAGCCGACCTGGTCCTCCTCATCGTCGCCGCGCTCGAGCAGCCCCTGCTCGCCGAGCTGCACGCCCTCGTGCTCGAGCTGGGGATGACCCCGCTCGTCGAGACGCACTCGGCCGACGAGCTCGAGCGGGCCGCCGACCTCGGCGCGCGGCTCATCGGCGTGAACGCCCGCGACCTCTCCACCTTCCAGCTCGACCGCGACCTCTTCGGCCGCCTCTCCGAGCGCTTCCCCGACGATGCGGTGAAGGTGGCCGAATCGGCCGTCCTCACCGCCGACGACGTCGCGCACTACCGCGGCTCCGGAGCCGACGTCGTCCTCGTGGGCGAGGCTCTCGTCACCGGCGGCGACCCCGTCTCCACCCTCGCCGGCTTCCTGGCGCACTGACCACACCGATAGGCGGTACCCCCATGGCACTCCGGGATGAACTCGGCCCCTACTTCGGCGAGTTCGGCGGACGCTACGTCCCCGAGTCCCTCGTCGAGGCCCTCGACGAGCTGAGCGCCGAGTACGAGCGCACGAAGGTCGATCCCGCGTTCGCGGCCGAGCTGATGGAGCTGCACCGCAGCTACACCGGCCGTCCGTCGATCATCACCGAGGTGCCGCGGTTCGCCGAGCACGCCGGCGGAGCACGGATCATCCTCAAGCGCGAGGACCTCAACCACACCGGCTCGCACAAGATCAACAACGTGCTGGGCCAGGCGCTGCTCACCAAGCGGATCGGCAAGACCCGCGTCATCGCCGAGACGGGAGCGGGCCAGCACGGCGTCGCGACCGCCACGGCCGCCGCCCTGTTCGGCCTCGACTGCGTGGTCTACATGGGCGAGGTCGACACCGAGCGCCAGGCCCTCAACGTCGCCCGCATGCGCCTGCTCGGCGCCGAGGTGATCCCCGTGACGACCGGCTCGCGCACCCTCAAGGACGCGATCAACGACGCGATGCGCGACTGGGTGACGAACGTCGGCACCACGAACTACATCTTCGGCACCGTCGCGGGCCCGCATCCGTTCCCGGCCCTCGTCCGCGACTTCCAGAAGATCATCGGCGAGGAGGCGCGCGAGCAGGTCCTCGAGCTGACCGGCTCGCTTCCCACCGCGGTCACCGCCTGCGTCGGCGGCGGCTCCAACGCGATGGGGATCTTCCACGCCTTCCTCGACGACCCCGAGGTCCGCCTCGTCGGCTTCGAGGCCGGCGGCGACGGGATCGAGACCTCCCGCCACGCGGCGACCATCAGCAAGGGCCGCCCTGGAGTCCTGCACGGCGCCCGGAGCTTCCTCCTCCAGGACGAGGACGGCCAGACCGTCGAGTCGCACTCGATCTCGGCCGGCCTCGACTACCCGGGCATCGGCCCGGAGCATGCGTGGCTCTCGAGCATCGGCCGCGCCGACTACCGCGCGGTCACCGACTCGGCCGCGATGGACGCGCTCATGCTGCTCAGCCGCACCGAGGGGATAATCCCGGCGATCGAGTCCGCGCACGCGCTGGCCGGCACGCTGGAGCTCGGGCGCGAGCTCGGCCCCGAGGCCACCATCCTGGTCAACCTCTCGGGCCGCGGCGACAAGGACATGACGACCGCTGCGCACTACTTCGGCCTCATGGACCAGGGCGCGGTGCAGTCGTGAGCGGCCGCGGACCGAGCGTCGCCGAGACCGTCCGGCGCCGGAACGAGGAGGCGGCGGGCGCCCTGATCGGCTACCTCCCCGTCGGCTTCCCCGACCTGCCGACCAGCATCGACGCCGCCGTGGCCATGGCCGAGAACGGCGTCGACGCGATCGAGCTCGGTCTGCCCTACTCCGATCCGGTGATGGACGGACCCGTCATCCAGGAGGCGACCCAGGCCGCCATCGCGGGCGGCTTCCGCCTCCGCCACGGCTTCGAGGCCGTCCGCGAGATCCGGGCGCGCGTCGACGTGCCGGTCCTGGTGATGACCTACTACAACCCCGTCCTGCAGTACGGGGTCGAGCGCTTCGCCACCGATCTGGCCGAGGCCGGCGGGTCCGGCCTCATCACGCCCGACCTGATCCCGGACGAGGGCGCCGAGTGGCTCGCCGTCTCCGAGCGGCTCGGACTCGACCGCGTGTTCCTCGCGGCGCCGTCCTCGACGGACACGCGCCTGCGCCAGGCCGTCGACTCGAGCCGTGGATTCGTCTACGCGGTCTCGACGATGGGCATCACCGGCGCGCGCACCGATGTCGACTCCGCGGCTCGCACCCTGGTCGACCGCCTCCGCGCCGCCGGCTCCGAGAGCGCGTGCGTCGGCCTGGGCATCTCGACCGGCGAGCAGGTCGCCGAGATCCTCGCCTACGCGGACGGCGCCATCGTCGGATCCGCCCTGGTGCGGGCGCTGGCGTCCGGCGGGGTCGACGCGGTCGCCGAGATCTCCCGCGGCCTCGCCGAGGGCACCCGCCTGCGCTCCGCGCGCTGACACCCTCCCGCTACAATCGGGATGCCCACCGGGGCGCGGCCGAGCCGTGCCCGGGGGACCCCCTCCTTCGAAAGGTCGAGTACCGGTGTCCGTACCGCTGAGCATTCCGAGCCCCCCCGACGCGTGGAGTCAGTACGACCTCACGATCGGCACCTTCACGCTCGCGATCCACACCTACGCGCTCTGCATCCTCGCGGGGATCATCGTGGCGACGATCATGACGAACCAGCGCCTCAAGCGCCGCGGCGCGGAGCCGTGGGTCGTGCTCGACATCATCATCTGGGCCGTGCCGCTCGGCATCGTCGGCGCCCGCGCCTACCACGTGCTCACCCACCCCGGCGACTACTTCTACGACGGCGCCGACCCGTGGGAGGTCGTCCGCATCTGGAACGGCGGCAACGCCATCTTCGGCGGGCTCATCGGAGGCGCGGTCGGCGCGTTCATCGGCTGCCGCTGGACAGGAGTGCGCTTCTGGACCTTCGCCGACGCCCTCGCCCCCGGCATGCTCGCCGCTCAGGCGCTCGGGCGCCTGGGCAACTGGTTCAACCACGAGCTCTTCGGCCTGCCCACGACCCTGCCCTGGGGCCTCGAGATCGAGACCACCAACCCGGCCTTCCCCGTCGGCCTCCCGGCGGGCACGCTCTTCCACCCGACCTTCCTCTACGAGATCCTCTGGAACGTCGTCGGCATCGCGGTCATCCTCCTGCTCGAGCGCCGTCTCAAGCTGCAGTGGGGCACCGTCTTCGCCGCCTACCTGATCTGGTACGGGATCGGCCGCGTCTGGTTCGAGTCCATCCGGATCGACCCGAGCGAGTTCTTCTGGGGCATCCGCACCAACGTCTGGGCCGCGCTCATCGCCGTGGTCATCGGCCTGGTCCTCGTGGTGATCCAGAAGCGCGAGCACCCGGGCGCCGAGCCCTCGGCCTACCGGCCGGGTCGCGAGTGGACGCCCGCCCCGGCTGCGGTAGAATTCGAGGACGTCGAGTCCGACTCCGACGACACCACCACCCCTGCTTCCGGCACCGACGCCGAGAAGCCGACGGTCTCCCGCACCTGACGGAGGTCGCGGAGCCTCCGCGACCGCCTCCCGGGTGCCCGACACCTCCACGACCGCCCCATCGCGGCGCAGCCACGAGCGCTGCCGCGGGCGGGTCGTCGTGCAGGCACCGCCGGCGGCGCGCGACGCTCGCGCCACGGCAGAACCCTGCGGCCCTCCCGATCGGGGAGCCGCTCCTCCTCCACCACCGCGGGCCAGCGACGTCCCGATCAGCCATCACCCCCGTGAGGACGGTTCCCATGGCCTCCGCCCAGCCCTCGACCCCGGCCCGCGCCGTGCCCTTCCTGGGCATGCCGCCGGCGCAGGGGATGTACGACCCGGCCGCCGAGAAGGACGCGTGCGGTCTCGCGATGGTCGCCACCATGCGCGGCACCGCCGGCCACGACATCATCGACGCCGCGCTGAACGCGCTGCGCAACCTCGAGCACCGCGGCGCCGTCGGCTCCGACGCGGGAACGGGCGACGGCGCGGGGATCATCACGCAGATCCCGGACGAGTTCCTCCGCGCGGTCGCTCCCTTCGAGCTCCCGCCGCTGGGCCAGTACGCGGTGGGCAACGCCTTCCTCCCGGTGGACGTGTTCGAGCGCGAGCGGGTCAAGTCGACGATCGCCGACATCGCCCGCGAGGAGAACCTCGCCGTGGTCGGCTGGCGGTCCGTGCCCGTGCAGCCCGACGAGATCGGCACGCTCGCCCGGGCCGCCATGCCGGCGATCGAGCAGCTGTTCATCCGGAGCGAGCTGACCGACGAGAGCGGCACGCCCCTCTCCTCCGTGCGCCTCGACCGCCTGACCTTCCGCCTGCGCAAGCGCGTCGAGCGCGAGCTCGAGGTCTACTTCATGTCGCTCTCGAGCCGCACGCTCGTCTACAAGGGCATGGTGACGACGCTCCAGCTGGAGCCGTTCTACCCGGACCTGTCCGACGAGCGCTTCGCGTCGAAGCTCGCGCTGGTGCACTCCCGGTACTCCACCAACACCTTCCCCTCGTGGCCGCTCGCTCAGCCGTTCCGGATGATCGCGCACAACGGCGAGATCAACACGGTGCAGGGCAACCGCAACTGGATGCGCGCGCGCCAGTCGCAGCTGAAGAGCCGCGAGCTGGGCGACCTGGCCCCGCTGTTCCCGATCGTCTCGCCCGGCCGCAGCGACTCCGCCTCGTTCGACGAGACCGTCGAGCTGCTCAATCTGGCCGGCCGGTCGCTCCCGCACGCGATCATGATGATGGTGCCGGAGGCCTGGGAGAACCAGGACGGCGCGCTCGACCCGAAGCGCCGCGCGTTCTACGAGTACCACTCGATGCTCATGGAGCCGTGGGACGGCCCGGCCGCGATCGTCTTCACCGACGGCGAGCTCGTCGGCGCCACCCTCGACCGCAACGGGCTCCGACCCGGCCGCTACGTCGTCACCGACGACGGGCTCGTGGTGCTCGCCAGCGAGATCGGCGTGCTCGACATCGACCCCGCGAAGGTGGTCCGCAAGGGACGCCTGCAGCCCGGCCGCATGTTCCTGGTCGACACCGAGCAGGGCCGCATCGTCGAGGACGAGGAGATCAAGGGGCAGCTCGCCGCCTCCGGTCCGTTCGAGGAGTGGCTCGAGAAGGGCCGCATCAACCTCAAGGACCTCCCCGAGCGCGAGCACATCGTGCACACGCCCGCCTCGGTCAACCGCCGCCAGCGCACCTTCGGCTACACCGAGGAGGAGGTCCGCCTCCTCCTGCTGCCGATGGCGCGCGCCGGTGCGGAGCCGCTCGGAGCGATGGGCTCGGACACCCCCGTGGCCGTCCTGTCCAAGCGCCCCCGCCTGCTCTTCGACTACTTCACGCAGGCCTTCGCGCAGGTGACGAACCCGCCGCTGGACTCGATCCGCGAGGAGGTCGTGACCTCGCTCCGCCTGGGCCTCGGCCCCGAGCGCAACCTGCTGACCGCCGGTGCCGAGCACGCGCGCCAGGTCGTCCTCGACTTCCCGGTCATCGACAACGACGAGCTCGCGAAGATCCAGCACATCGCGCCGCGCCCGCTGAGCCACATCACCACGACGATCCGCGGCCTCTACCGCGTCGACGCGGGACCCCGCGCGATGCAGGACCGCATCGACGAGATGTGCGACGAGGCCGACGAGGCCATCGCCGCGGGAGCGCAGTTCCTGGTGCTCTCGGACCGCGACTCCACCAAGGACCTCGCGCCGATCCCCTCGCTGCTGATGCTCGCCGCCGTGCACCACCACCTCATCCGCACCGAGAACCGGATGCGAGTGGGGCTCGTGGTCGAGGCGGGCGACGTCCGCGAGGTGCACCACGTGGCGACGCTCATCGGCTACGGCGCCTCCGCGGTCAACCCGTACCTGGCGATGGAGACCTGCGAGGACCTCGTCCGCAGCGGCATGCTGTCGGACGTCTCGCCGGAGAAGGCCGTGAAGAACGTGATCAAGGCGCTCGGCAAGGGCGTGCTGAAGATCATGTCCAAGATGGGCATCTCCACCGTGTCGAGCTACGCCGGGGCGCAGACCTTCGAGGCCGTCGGCCTCAGCCAGGCGTTCGTCGACCAGTACTTCACCGGCACCGTCTCGAAGCTCGGCGGCATCGGCATCGACGTCGTCGCCGAGGAGAACGCCGCGCGTCACCGCGCCGCGTACCCCGAGGACGGCGCGATCGTCGCGCATGAGCGCCTGGCGGTCGGCGGCGAGTACCAGTGGCGCCGCGACGGCGCCCCGCACCTGTTCAACCCGGACACGGTGTTCCGCCTGCAGCACTCGACGCGCAACCGCCGCTACGACGTCTTCCGCGAGTACACGAAGATGGTCGACGACCAGGCGAGCTCGCTGATGACCCTCCGCGGCATGTTCAAGCTCGACACCGCGGGGCGCACGCCGATCCCGATCGACGAGGTCGAGCCGGTCGAGGCGATCGTCAAGCGCTTCTCGACGGGCGCGATGAGCTACGGCTCCATCTCGCCGGAGGCGCACGAGACGCTCGCCATCGCGATGAACCGCCTCGGCGCCAAGTCGAACACCGGCGAGGGCGGCGAGGACACCGAGCGGCTGCTCGACCCGGAGCGCCGCTCCGCGATCAAGCAGGTCGCCTCGGGCCGCTTCGGCGTCACGAGCATGTACCTCACCCACGCCGACGACATCCAGATCAAGCTCGCCCAGGGTGCCAAGCCCGGCGAGGGCGGTCAGCTCCCGCCCACGAAGGTGTACCCGTGGATCGCGCGCACCCGGCACGCGACCGCCGGTGTCGGCCTGATCTCGCCGCCGCCGCACCACGACATCTACTCGATCGAGGACCTGAAGCAGCTGATCTTCGACCTCAAGCGGGCGAACCCGTCGGCGCGCATCCACGCGAAGCTGGTCAGCCAGTCGGGCATCGGAGCGGTCGCCGCCGGCACCGCGAAGGCCCTCGCCGACGTGATCCTCGTCTCGGGTCACGACGGCGGCACCGGCGCGAGCCCGGTGAACTCGCTCAAGCACGCGGGCACGCCCTGGGAGCTCGGCCTGGCCGAGACCCAGCAGACGCTGATGCTCAACGGCATGCGCGATCGCGTGGTCGTGCAGGTCGACGGCCAGATGAAGACCGGTCGCGACGTCGTCATCGGCGCGCTGCTCGGGGCCGAGGAGTTCGGCTTCGCGACGGCCCCGCTGATCGTCGAGGGCTGCATCATGATGCGCGTCTGCCACCTCGACACCTGCCCGGTGGGCGTCGCGACGCAGAACCCGGAGCTGCGCCAGCGGTTCTCCGGAAAGCCGGAGTTCGTCGTCAACTTCTTCGAGTTCATCGCCCAGGAGGTGCGCGAGTACCTCGCGCAGCTCGGCTTCCGGAGCGTCGACGAGATCGTCGGCCACCGCGAGCTGCTCGACGTCGACCAGGCGATCGAGCACTGGAAGGCGAGCGGGCTCGACCTGACGCCGATCCTCGTCGGACCGGTCTTCACGGCGGAGGAGCCGCGCCGCCACGGCCGCGCGCAGGAGCACGAGCTCGAGCACCACTTCGACAACGAGCTGATCCGCCTCGCGGCGAACGTGCTCGACCACCGCGGCACCGTGCGGATCGAGCGCGAGATCAAGAACACCGAGCGCGCCGTCGGCACCATGCTGGGCCACGAGGTCACCGTCCGATTCGGCGAGAACGGCCTGCCGGCCGACTCCATCGTCGTGTCGCTCCGCGGCTCGGCCGGGCAGTCGCTCGGAGCGTTCCTCCCCGCCGGCATCACGCTGCGGCTCGAGGGAGACTCCAACGACTACGTCGGCAAGGGCCTCTCGGGCGGCCAGATCGTGGTGCGGCCGGACCGCCGCAGCACCTTCGACGCCTCGACGAACGTGATCGCGGGCAACGTGATCGGCTACGGGGCGACCCAGGGCACGATGTTCATCCGCGGGATGGTCGGCGAGCGCTTCCTGGTCCGCAACTCCGGCGCCACCGCGGTGGTCGAGGGAGTGGGCGACCACGCGCTCGAGTACATGACCGGCGGCCTGGCGGTGATCCTCGGCGAGACCGGGCGGAACCTCGGCGCCGGCATGTCGGGCGGCACGGCCTACATCCACGGCCTGCGCCGCGAGCTCGTGAACCGCGACGCGATCGCCTCCGGCGAGCTGACCCTCTCCGAGCTCGGCAGCGCCGACGTGGAGATCCTGCGCGACCTGCTCGAGCGGCACGTCGCGGAGACCGAGTCGACCCTGGCCCAGGGGATGCTCGACGATTTCGACGGAACGGTCTCGCGTTTCGTCAAGGTACTGCCCCGCGACTTCGCCGCGGTGCTCGCGACGCGCGCATCCGCTGTGGAGGAGGGGCTCGATCCCGACGGCGACGTCGTCTGGGGACGGATTCTGGAGGTGACCGGTGGCTGATCCCAAGGGGTTCCTGAAGGTGCAGGACCGGGAGCTGCCCAAGCGGCGTCCCGTGTCCGTCCGCCTGATGGACTGGAAAGAGGTCTACGAGCAGGGCGACTCCGCCGTGCTGCGCCGGCAGGCGGGCCGCTGCATGGACTGCGGCATCCCGTTCTGCCACAAGGGCTGCCCGCTGGGGAACCTGATCCCCGAGTGGAACGACCTGATGTGGCGCGGCGAGGGCCGCCAGGCGATCGAGCGCCTGCACGCGACGAACAACTTCCCGGAGTTCACGGGCCGGCTCTGCCCGGCGCCGTGCGAGTCGTCCTGCGTGCTCGGCATCAATCAGCCCGCCGTCACGATCAAGCAGATCGAGGTCTCGATCATCGATCAGGCCTTCGGCAACGACTGGGTGCAGCCGCACCCGCCGGAGCGCCTGACCGGCAAGACCGTCGCGGTCGTCGGCTCCGGCCCGGCGGGGCTCGCCGCCGCTCAGCAGCTCACCCGCGCCGGGCACACCGTCGCGGTCTACGAGCGCGACGACCGCATCGGCGGCCTCCTGCGCTACGGGATCCCGGACTTCAAGATGGAGAAGAAGCACCTCGAGCTCCGCCTGAACCAGATGAAGGCCGAGGGCACCCGGTTCCGCGCGGGCGTCGACATCGGCTCCGACATCACCTGGGACGACCTGCGGGCGCGCTACGACGCGGTCGTGGTCGCCACCGGTGCTCTCGTGCCGCGCGACCTGCCGATCCCGGGTCGCGACCTCGACGGCGTGCACTTCGCCATGGAGTACCTCGTGCAGTCGAACCGCGCGATCGCGGGCGACCGCGTCTTCGAGCAGATCTCGGCCGAGGGCAAGCACGTCGTCGTCCTGGGCGGAGGCGACACCGGAGCGGACTGCATCGGCACCGCCCACCGCCAGAAGGCCGCGTCGGTCACGAACCTGGCGATCGGGCAGCAGCCGCCGTCGCAGCGCCCGGACAGCCAGCCCTGGCCGATGGACCCGACCGTGTTCGAGGTCTCGAGCGCCCACGAGGAGGGCGGGGAGCGGATGTTCCTCGCGTCGACCGTGGAGTTCCTCGCGAACGAGGGCGGCGAGGTCCGCGCGGTGCGCGTGGCCGAGACCGAGTACCTCGACGGGCGCCGCGTCCCCAAGGCGGGCACCGAGCGCGAGATCCAGGCCGACCTGGTCCTGCTCGCCCTCGGCTTCACCGGCCCGGAGGCGGACCACCTCGGCCGCCAGCTCGACGTCCCCTTCACCGAGCGCGGCAACGTCGCGCGCGGCGACGCCTTCGAGACCACCGTCCCCGGCGTCTTCGTGGCCGGCGACGCCGGGCGCGGCCAGTCCCTGATCGTCTGGGCGATCGCGGAGGGCCGCTCCGTCGCGGCCGAGGTCGACCGCTACCTCGAGGGCACGACCCAGCTGCCGGCGCCGGTCGGCCCCAACGACCGGGGCTTCACGCTCTAGTCCCCGGGACGCGATAGTCTCGGCCCGCCAGCAATCAGCTCACCCTCCCCGCTAACGACGCGCCTCCGGGCGCAGAACAACGGAGCACCCCCTCAATGAGACGAGCGAAAATCGTCGCCACCCTCGGCCCGGCAACGTCGTCGTACGAGACCATTCGTGCGATCATCGACGCCGGCGTGGACGTGGCCCGCATGAACCTCAGTCACGGAAGCTACGACGTCCACGAAGGCATCTACCGCATCGTGCGGAAGGCCGCGGACGACGCCGGGCGCGCGGTCGCGATCCTCGTCGACCTGCAGGGTCCGAAGATCCGCCTCGGCAAGTTCGAGGGCGGCCCGTACGCCCTCGCCGAGGGCGACGTCTTCACCATCACCACCGAGGACGTCCTCGGCACGCGCGAGCTCTCGGGCACCACGTTCAAGGGCCTCCCGGACGACGTGAACCCGGGCGACATGCTCCTCATCGACGACGGCAAGGTCGCTGTCCGCGTCACCGCCGTCGAGGGCCCCCGGGTCGTCACCGAGGTCGTCGTCCCCGGCAACGTCTCGAACAACAAGGGCATCAACCTGCCCGGTGTCGCGGTCAACGTCCCCGCCCTCTCCCAGAAGGACGAGGACGACCTCCGCTGGGCGATCCGCCTCGGCGCCGACATCATCGCCCTCTCCTTCGTGCGCAACGCCAGCGACATCGAGCGCGTGCACGAGATCATGGCGGAGGAGGGCCGCAAGGCTCCCGTCATCGCCAAGATCGAGAAGCCTCAGGCGGTCGACAACCTGCAGGAGATCATCGACGTCTTCGACGGCATCATGGTCGCCCGCGGCGACCTAGGCGTCGAGCTGCCCCTCGAGGCGGTGCCGATCGTGCAGAAGCACGCCGTCGAGCTCGCCCGCCGCTGGGCGAAGCCGGTCATCGTCGCGACCCAGATGCTCGAGTCGATGATCGAGAGCCCCCGCCCCACGCGGGCCGAGGCCTCGGACGTCGCGAACGCCATCCTCGACGGCGCGGACGCGGTCATGCTCTCGGGCGAGACCAGCGTCGGAGCCTGGCCCGTCGTCACCGTGCAGACCATGGCCCGCATCGTCGAGTCCACCGAGGAGCACGGCCTGGAGCGCATCCCCCCGCTGGGGAGCAAGCCCCGCACCCAGGGCGGATCCGTCACGCTGGCCGCCGCCGAGGTCGCCGAGTTCGTCGAGGCGAAGTTCCTCTGCGTGTTCACCGAGTCGGGCGACTCGGTCCGCCGCATGACGCGCCTGCGCCACGGCATCCCGATCATCGGCTTCACCCCCGAGCCCGCCGTCCGGCGCCGCATGGCGCTGAACTGGGGCGTCCAGTCCTTCGTCACGCCGCGCGTCAACCACACCGACGCGATGTTCGCGCAGGTGGACGCGGTGCTGCTCCGCGAGGGCCTCGCCCAGGCGGGCGAGACCGTGGTCGTCGTCTCCGGATCGCCCCCCGGGCGCGCCGGCACGACGAACGACATGCGGGTGCACATCGTCGGCTCGTCCAGCTCGGCCGACAGGGCCGAGAACTGGGACCACTGAGTCCAGCACCCCCGGAGGGCCCGGTCGCGCGAGCGGCCGGGCCCTCCGGCGTTCCCCGGCGGTCCGCGTGGCGGGACGCGCCTCCGCGGGCGGATACCGTGGACCCATGCGACTCGGCGTGCTCGACATCGGCTCCAACACGGTCCACCTGCTCCTCGTCGACGCGCACCCCGGCGCCCGCCCGGTGCCCTACCGCTCGCACAAGCGGAGCCTCGCTCTCGTGGCGCACCTCGACGAGGCGGGGGAGATCACCGAGCGTGGCCAGCGCGAGCTGATCGCGTTCGTGACCGAGGCCGCCGAGGTCGCCCGCGAGCACCGCGCGGAGGACCTGCTGGCGTTCGCGACCTCGGCGATCCGCGAGGCCGGCAACGGCGCGGCGGTCCTCGACCGGGTCCGCGCCGAGACGGGCGTGCACCTCCAGGAGCTCGGCGGCGAGGCGGAGGCGTCGGCCACCTTCCTCGCCGTGCGCCGCTGGTTCGGCTGGGGCGCGGGCTCGATCCTGGACCTCGACATCGGCGGCGGCTCGTTCGAGCTCTCGATGGGCGTGGACGAGGTGCCCGAGCTCGCCGTGTCGGTCCCGCTCGGAGCGGGGCGGGTGACGCGGGACCTGCTGGTCGGCGATCCCGCCTCGGCCACGAGCGTGAAGGCTGCCCGGCGTCACGCCCGCGAGGTGCTCGCGGAGCCCGTCCGCGGCTTCCTCGCCCTGGGGCGCCCCGACCTGGTCGCAGGCACGTCGAAGACCTTCCGGTCTCTGGCGCGGATCACCGGCGCCGCTCCGAGCGCCGCCGGTCCGCTGGTGCGCCGGGAGCTGCACCTGGTCGACCTCCGGCTGTGGTCCGCTCGCCTCGCCGCGATCAGCGCGGCCGACCGCTCAGCGCTGCCCGGCGTCTCCGCTCTGCGGGCTCCGCAGCTGCTCGCGGGCGCTCTCGTCGCGGAGGCGGCCATGGACGCCCTCGGCATCGAGACGCTGGTGATCTGCCCCTGGGCCACCCGCGAGGGGCTGATCATCCGCCGCTTCGAGCTGCTCGACGCGCAGATCCAGCGCGAGGACGTTCAGCTCAGCGCGATGCTGTAGGACAGCGACCGCCGGCCGCCCGGCTCGAGGACGATCTGGCGCGGCTTGTCGACGATGTCGCCGTCCCAGCCCTCGGGGGTCGGGACGCTCCGCCAGGGCTCGAGGCAGACGAACGGGGCCCCGACGGGCTTCCACACGCCGACCACGTCGAAGTCCCCGGTGTCGACGACGATCGCGCGGGCGGCGCCGTCGGCCTCGAGCCGGAGGGTCCGCCGGCGCGGCTCGTCGAAGATCATCACGCCCTCCTCGAAGTGCGCGTCGTCCACTGTCAGGACCCCGTCCTCGAGCGGCGCCGGGTGGCGCGCCTCGAGCAGCAGGTTCTCCGGAGCGCGGCGGTACCCCTCCGGCTCGGGCTGCGCGAAGCGGATGCGGTGCTCGCCGCGGCCCTCGGGCAGCGGCAGCGCGAAGGCCGGGTGGTTGCCGAGCGAGAAGCCCAGCGGAGAGGGACCCCTGTTCTCGACGGTCTGGGTGATCCGGAGCGAGGCGCCGGTCACGGCGTAGGCGATGAGGAGCGTCCAGTCGAAGGGGAACACCGCGCGCGTGGCGTCGTCGCTCCGGAGCCGGAACACCGCCTCGTCCGCCGAGACGCCCGCGAGCTCGAAGACCCGGTCCCGCGCGAAGCCGTGCTGCCCCATCCGGTGGTCCGCGCCGTCGTGGTGCAGCGTGTCGCCGGGGAGGCGCCCGATGATCGGGAACAGGACGGGAGCGTGCCGGCGCCACTCCGGGCCGGCCTGCCACAGGTACTCGCGGCCCTTGTCGTCGCGGAGGGACGTCATCTCGGCCCCGGCGGTCGTCAGGGCGAGGCGCAGGCTCTCGCTGCCGAGGGTGAGGACGGTGGGCGCGGGGGAGTCGCTGCTGGTCATCCTCCGATTCTGCCCGTCACGCGGTGCGGGCGGGGGTGTCGGCGGCGCGTGGCAGCATGGGGCGGTGCCTCCCGAGTCGACCCCCTCCTCCTGGCGCGCCCGCGTCGGCGAGCTCAGCGGATCCGCCGAGGCCGAGTCGCCGACCGTCCTCACTCCGATCGGGCTGCAGTTCGAGCTGCGCCGGCTGGTGCGCCGGGCCGACGATCCGTGGCGGGCGCCGGCGAGCGAGCGCGTCACGGCGAAGACCTACGACCCCGACGAGCGCCGCGACCACCGTCTGGCCACCCGCCCCGCCGTCCGTGGGCGCGGGGGCGCCTGGAACCGCACCACCCTCACCTGGAAGTCGCTGAACTTCCAGACCCACCGGCTCTCGCTCGACCCCGCTCACCAGCGCTGGTTCGCCGAGTTCGCGGCTCTGCACCGCGCCACGCGTACCGTCCACCTGGGGCAGGACCCCGACTGGATCCACCTCGACGACTACGAGAGCCCGCTGCTCTGGCGGCTGCTCGAGCAGGCGCAGGCCGTCGGGATCCCGCTGCTCGCCCCGGAGAAGGGCGCGGTCCGCCTCGCCGGTCCCGCCCATGTGGCGGTGACGGTCTCGGCGGAGGCGGGAGGCCTGCGGCTGCGGCCCGTCCTGCGGATCGACGGCGCGGAGCACGCACCCGAGTCGGCGCGTCCGGTCGCCCGGCACGGCGTCTACGCGGTCGAGGGCGGCGATCCGTCCTCGCTCCTGCTCGCGCCCGCGTCCCTGCCCTTCGACGACGAGGAGCTGCGGCTCCTCGACCACCCCGAGGAGACGGAGGTCCCGGCGGAGGACGTGCCCGAGTTCGTCGGCGAGCACCTCCCCGCCCTCCGCGGCCGCGTCGCGGTGCGCGAGGAGGGCGTCGACCTCGTCCTGGACGATCCGGAGCCCCCGCGCCTGGTCTGCACGGTCTCGTTCGAGCCGCGGCGCGCCGTCAGCGTGGGCTGGCACTGGCGCCGCTCGGCCGATCGCGCGGGCGAGCTCGACGGCACGGCCGACGCCGCTCTCGAGCGCGCGGTGCTCCGCCGGGTGCGCTCGGTGCTCGGCGAGGCCGGGTCCGCTCTCGTGCCGGAGCCGGGGACGAGTGCGGTCCTGCGCGGGGCCGAGGCGGCGGTGTTCGTGGTGGAGCAGCTCCCGCAGCTGGAGGGGATCGGCGGGGTCCGGATCGAGCGCGAGGGCGCGGCCCCGGACTACCGCCTGCTGACCGGACCGCTCACGCTCACCATCACCGCGGTCGACACCGAGAGCGCCGACTGGTTCGACCTCGGCGTCGTCGTGACCATCGGCGACGCGACCGTGCCGTTCCTGCCCCTCTTCCGCGCTCTGGCCGCGGGCGGCGACCGCATCCGCCTGGTCGACCACTCCTACCTCTCGCTCGCGCACCCCGGCCTCGACCGGCTCCGGGAGCTGCTGACCCGGGCGGACGAGCTCGTGGAGTGGGAGACGGGACCGCGGCTCGGCCGGCACCAGACCGGGCTGTGGAACGAGCTGGAGGAGCTCGCCGACGAGAGCGTCCCCTCCGACGCGTGGCGCGCCGTGCTCGACTCCGCGCTGGCCGCCGGGTCGCCGGAGGACGTGGAGCCGCCGGAGGGACTGACCGCCCGGCTGCGCCCGTACCAGCGGGCGGGCTACGCCTGGCTCGTCCACCGCCTCCGTCACGGGCTCGGCGGGATCCTGGCCGACGACATGGGCCTCGGCAAGACCCTGCAGGCGCTGGCCATGATGCTCGACGCGGTCGAGGAGGCGGGCCGCGCCGGGATCCGCCGCGCGCCGTTCCTCGTGGTCGCCCCCACCTCGGTCGTGCCGGGCTGGCGCTCGGAGGCCGAGCGCTTCGCGCCCGCCCTGCGCGTCCACGTCGTCGCGAGCTCGCGGGAGGGCGCGCTCGACGCGATCCCGGGCGACGCGGACGTGGTCCTCACCAGCTACGCGGTCCTGCGCCTCGGCGGCGAGCGCTGGGCGTCGAGGACGTGGTCGGCGCTGATCCTCGACGAGGCCCAGTTCGTCAAGAACCCCGCCTCGCAGACGCACCGGGCCGCCCGCGGGGTCGGCGCGCCCGTCACGCTCGCGCTCACCGGCACACCGCTGGAGAACTCGCTCGACGAGCTCTGGGCGGTCCTCGCCCTGGTGGCGCCCGGGCTCCTGCCGCCGCTGCGCCGCTTCCGCGAGGAGTACACCCGGCCGATCCTGCACGCGGAGGCGCCCGTCGGCATCGGTTCGCCCGATCTGTCCGAGGGACGGACCGTCAGCCACACCGAGGGCGCGCGCCGCCGCCTCGAGAGACTGCGCCGGCGACTGCGTCCGTTCCTGCTCCGCCGCACCAAGGAGGCGGTGGCGCCGGAGCTCCCCGAGAAGCAGGAGCAGACGATCGAGGTCGCGCTGACGCCCGCCCACAGGGTGCTCTACGACGGCTACCTCCAGCGCGAGCGGCGGAAGCTCCTGGGCCTGGTCGACGACCTCGACCGGCAGCGCTTCACGGTGTTCCGATCGCTCACCCTCCTGCGCCTGCTCGCGCTCGACGCGTCCCTGGTCGACCCGGCCTACCGGCACGTCCCGTCCGCGAAGCTCGACGTGCTCGTCGAGCAGCTCGACGACGTGATCGCGGAAGGCCGTCGGGCCCTCGTCTTCAGCACCTTCACCTCGTACCTGGAGCGGGCGGGGGAGCGGCTGCGTCGGCGCGGCATCCCGTTCGTGCAGCTCGACGGCTCCACGCGGGACCGCGCGGGAGTGATCGAGGAGTTCCGCTCGGGAGCCGCGCCCGTCTTCCTGATCAGCCTGAAGGCGGGCGGCACCGGGCTCACCCTCACCGAGGCCGACCACGTCTTCATCCTCGACCCGTGGTGGAACCCGGCGGCCGAGGCGCAGGCCGTCGACCGCGCGCACCGCATCGGCCAGGAGCGGCGGGTGAACGTGTACCGGCTGGTGGCGACGGACACGATCGAGGAGAAGATCGTGCGCCTCCAGGAGCGCAAGGGCCGCCTCAGCACGGCGGTGCTCGACGAGGGCGAGCTCTTCGCCCGGGCGCTGTCGGCCGACGACGTCCGCGAACTGCTGGCCGAGTGACCACGGCCCCACGAAGGGTGACAGAACGGCCAGCCGCGGCCCAGGATCCGAGCGCACACTGAGCGGATGAGACGCCGCCGCCCCCGCCCCCGCGCCGACTGGATCGTCGCCCTCGAGAAGGGCGACGACGCCGGGCTCTTCGGACCGGGCAGCGCGGTCTGGGCGGTCAACGGCGGCCTGCCCACGATGATCGCCGGAGTGCGGGCTCTGCTCATGCAGACCCTCCATGCCGGAGCGATGGCCGGTGTGCACGACCACTCCCGCTACCGCGAGGACCCGATGGGCCGCCTCGACAACACGGTCCGCTGGGTCCTGACCACCAGCTTCGGCGACACCGCCGCGGCGAGCGGAGCGGCGCGCTGGGTGACCGGCGTGCACGAGCGGATCGTCGGCTCCTACGAGGACGCCGGCGGGCGTGAGCGCTCCTACTCGGCGCAGGACCCCCGCCTGCTGCTCTGGGTGCACGACGCCTTCACCGACGCGTTCCTCGGCGCCCACGAGATCTGGGGCGGACGGATCCCCGGCGGCCCCGACGCCTACGTGCGCGAGTGGGCCGCCTCCGGCCGGCTGCTCGGAGTGCAGGATCCGCCCGAGAGCGTCGCGGAGCTCCGCGCGCAGCTCGCCGGATTCGCGGGCGAGCTCAAGCCCGACGCACGCGTGCACGAGGCGGTCGGGTTCCTCCGCGACATCCGGCTGCCGGGCGAGGCGGGCGTGGTCTACCCGCTGCTGTTCGCCGGCGCGGTCGCCTCGCTCAGCCCCGAGGTGCGGAGGCTCCTAGGCCTCCGGCGCCCGTGGTGGCCCGCGATCACGGCGAACCGCCTGCTGTTCGTGTTCCTGGGCCGGTATCTCGGCCGGGTCTCGCCGAGCGAGCAGGCCGCGATCGACCGCATCGCCGGCCTCGACCAGGTTCGCACCGGCGCCTGACGCTCTTCCCGTACACCTGTCCGGGAAGTGGTAGACTGACACCGATGATTCCCGCCCGCCTCGCCTCCGTGCCCGCGGCGGAGTCCCCCTCGGCGCTCGGCTCCGCCGATCCGCGAGCCCGGCGCACCCGCCGCCGCGTGTTCGACGCGGTCGAGCGGCTCGTCATGCAGAGCGACGGCGAGAGGGCCGAGGGCATCGCGGTGAGCGACATCGTGCGCGAGGCCGGGATCAGCCGCAGCTCGTTCTACGCCCACTTCGACGACGCGGCGGGAGTCGCCTCCGCGCTGCTCCGCCAGGACCTCGTGGTCGCCGACGTCGCCGAGGGCGATCCCGCCGACCGCTCCGGAGCCGACGCCCTGCAGCGCGGCTACTCGCGGCTCGTCGAGCGGCTGGTCGACCGCCACGCCTTCCATGCCCGGCTCCGCGCGCGGGCCTCCGCCCGGGTCGCCTCCGACGACGCCGTGCTCGACACGGCGCTCGCCCTGCACCGCGAGGTGCTCGCCCGGGTCGACGTCCCCGCAGCGGTCGACCCCGAGCTCACCGCGGTCTTCGCGGCCGGCGGCGTCCTCTCCGTGGTCGGCGCCTGGCTCGCCGGCTCCCTCGACGGCACCGACGAGGAGCTGGTCGAGCACCTCGTCGCGCTGCTCCCGGCCTGGCTCGCCGCGGCGCCGCTGCGCCCCCTGGACTCCTCACTCCCACCACGCCCCACGACGAAAGGCACGACATGATGACATTCGAGGTCGGCGAGACCCTGGTCTACCCGCACCACGGAGCGGTGACGATCACCGGGCTCGAGAAGCGCTCGGTCAAGGGCGTCGAGAAGACGTTCATGACGATGAACGTGCACACCAGCGAGCTCACCATCACCCTCCCCGTCGAGAACGCCGAGCTCGTCGGCGTCCGCGAGATCATCGACGACGCCGGAGTCCAGGCGGTCTACGACGTCCTGCGCAGCGACGTCGCGGAGGAGGCCAGCAACTGGTCCCGCCGCTTCAAGGCCAACCAGGAGAAGATGGCCAGCGGCAGCGTGTACCGCGTCAGCGAGGTCGTCCGCGACCTGTGGCGCCGCGAGCAGGCGGGCGGCGTCTCGGCCGGCGAGAAGCGGATGCTCCTCAAGGCGCGTCAGATCCTCGTGTCGGAGCTCTCGCTCGCCCTGAAGGGCACCGACGAGGAGGCCTCGGCCAAGCTCGACGAGGTCCTCGCCTCGGCGATCTGACCCCGCGTCGCGGCGGGTCGGCTCACCCGGGCCGGCACGCCGCGATGATCCTCGCGGCGACCTCGTCCTGCGAGGCGGAGCCGTCGATCCGCACCAGGAGCTCGCGCTCGTCGTAGACCTCCGCCAGAGGAGCCGTCTCGCGCTCGTAGACCTCGATCCGGTTCCGCACCACCTCGGGGTCGTCGTCGGCGCGGTCCTGCTCCTGCGCCCGCACGTGCAGCCGCTCGAGGACCACGTCCGCGTCGGCCGTCAGCAGCACGACGCACGAGAGCGGCGTGCCCCGCTCCTCGAGGAGCTCCGCCAGCGCGTCCACCTGGGCGAGCGTGCGCGGGTAGCCGTCGAGGATGAACCCGTCCCGGGCGTCCTCCTCGGCGATGCGCTCGGCGACCAGGGCGTTCGTCAGCTCGTCCGGCACGTACTCGCCGGCCTCCACGAGCGCCCGCAGACGCCGTCCGAGGTCGGTGCCGTCGGCGACGTGTGCGCGGAACAGATCGCCGGTGGAGATCGCCGGCACCCCCAGCTCGCGCGACAGCACGGCCGCCTGGGTGCCCTTGCCCACGCCGGGCGGGCCCATCATGATGACGCGCATCGCTCGTCCTCCTCGGTGTCGTCAGGCGATGCTAGCGGTGCGGAGCGGGGTGGCCGGTGCACACCGCGCCCGTAGGCTGGCGGGACGAGCCGAGGAGGAGCGATGCCCGCAGCACCCGGGGCCGAGCAGGCCGCCGCCGATCTGGCCGCGCTCCTGCGCGAGGTCTCCGCCGAGCTCGACGCCCGCGGCATCGCCGACCAGGCCGTCGCCGAGCTGCGGACGCCGCGCGCGATCCTCGGCTTCCGCCGCAAGCCGGTGATGGCGCCGGTGACCCGCGCGTGGCGCCTCGGCGTGGTGCTCCTCGGACGCGAGGGCGAGCTCCTCGCGACGGGATCGGTCACTCGTGCCGTCGCTCCGCTGCACGCCAACAACCAGTCCGAGTCGCAGGAGGCGCGCCGCGAGATCCGGCGCGCCGCCTTCGACGGTCCGTTCCAGGAGGGCGAGATCGTCAACTACGGCTGGCGGCGCCTCGCACTGGACGCCGCAGCGCTCGAGTCGGGCCAGGAGCCGCTGGCCCTGCGCGGCTCCGAGGTGCTCGTGCGCTGGGCGCCCGGTCTGGGCGAGCAGGGACTGATGCCGCTGCGCCGGTACCTGGCCGACCGCCTCGACCTCCTCGAGGCCGACTAGCGCCGGGTCACTCCTCCTCGGCCACCGGGTGGAACCACGGCGGATAGACGGCGACGCGGGGAGAGGCGTCGATGCCCTCGAAGAGAGCCTTGACGCGGTTGCGGGCGGCGACCGACGCCACGCCGACCGTCGCGACGTCCTCGAGCGGGAAGCGCTCGGGCACGAGCGCCTCCGCGCTGCGCAGGGCCGGCTCGTCGACCAGGAGGCGCGCGAAGGTGCGCACGAGCGCGTCGCCCTCGGTGAAGCGCGTGAGGACGTGGGAGGCGTCGCCGTCGCTCAGCACCGGGGCGGAGGCGAGCGAGCCCACCAGGACGACGTACTGCGAGGCGGTGGTCTCGTGGGCGCTCGGCGACCAGTGCGGAGCGACCCGCTCGCCGCGCAGGTCGGCCCAGAGGGCGGCGTCGGGGGAGAGGAAGAAGGGCACGAAGCCGGCGACGCTGACGCCGTCCTTCACCTGCACGGCACGGCGGTGCTCGCGGGTGGTCTCGGCGCTGACGTCGATCGCGGGGCGCTCCTGGAGCTGCTGGTCCGCCAGGATCGCGCCGGCGGCGACGATCGCCTCGAGGTTGTCGAGGTGGGTGACGTGGTAGATCCGCTGCGCGGCGATGTCGACCTTCGGCAGGGGCTTCTCGCGCGCCGTGCCGCGGGCGGCGGCGCGGGCGGTGGCCGCACGGGAGGTCCCGGGCACGCGCGCGGGGGCGCGGGTGGCACGGCCGACCTGCTCGGGGAGCTTCTTCGGGGTGCAGACGTCGCAGAGCGCGATGTCGAGGCCGTGGATGCATTCGGTGGGCACTCTGGATTCCTTCTGCGCGCGGGCTCGGGGTTCCGCCGCAGGGACGACGTTACGCGACCGGGGCCCCCGCGCGTCCCGGCGGCGGGGATCTGCGGAGCCGCGGCGTCCGCCCGGGCATCCTCTGGGAGGCGCCGGAGCACCGCTCCCCGCCGCGTAGCGTGAGCGGGATGAAGCGCGTGCCGCCCGCCGAGGGCCAGGAATCCGTCTGGGACTACCCGCGACCCCCGAGGGTCGAGACCACCGCCGAGCACGTGGTCGTGCGGCTGGGCGGCGTCGTCGTCGCCGAGACCCGCGACGCTCTCCGCGTCCTCGAGACGAGCCACCCTCCCGTCTACTACCTCCCCGTGTCCTCGTTCGCGCCCGGGGCGCTCGAGCCCGCGCCCGGCCGCAGCATCTGCGAGTTCAAGGGCGCGGCCTCCTACCTGACCCTGCGCGGGGGAGGAGGAGCGGTCGCGGAGGCGGCGGGCTGGACGTACCCCGAGCCGATGGCCGGCTTCGAGGCCCTCGTCGACACCGTCGCCCTCTACCCCGGCCGGATGGACTCCTGCACGGTCGACGGCGAGGCGGTCCAGCCGCAGCCGGGCGACTTCTACGGCGGCTGGATCACCTCGCGCGTGGTCGGTCCGTTCAAGGGCTCGCCGGGCACGATGTTCTGGTGAATCAGACGGGGAAGGGCGGACCGAGCGGGTCCTGGACGAGGACCGCTCGTGCTGCGTCGATCCCCGAGGCCTCCAGCGTCCATTCCGGCCGCACCAGGGTCTCCGGTGTGACGCGGAACCGCAGCTCCTCGACCGACATACCGTCCGGACCGACGATCCGGTGCGTCCCGTTCGGCCGGTAGCCGAGGGCCTCCGAGACCCGGATCGAGCGGGTGTTCCAGGCGAGAGCGGCGCTCTCGGCGACCTCGGCTCCGAGGTGGTCGAAGGCGAGGAGGAGGACGGCGGCGCGCATCTCCTGCCCGAGGCCGCGGCCCTGCGCCGAGCGGGTGAGCCACGAGCCCGAGGTCAGGGTGCGGGTGGCGGCGAAGGACTCGGCGACCACGTCCTGGCAGCCGACGACCCGGCCGTCCTCGACCACGGCGAACGCGACGCGCCACGACTCCCGCGTCGTCTGCGCGCGCTGCGACCAGTGGAAGCGGGCGAGCTCGCCGGGCAGGCGCTCCGCCGGCGCCTCGGCCCAGGGGGAGGGGAACGGCGAGCGGCCGCTCTCGTGCACGCCCGCGAGGGCTGCCTCGGCGAGAGGGCCGAGGTCGGCGTCGCGGACCGGATGCAGCTCGAGCCGCGGCGTGCGCAGCTCCAGCGAGAACAGGGGCCAGGGGTCGGTGCTCATCCGACGACGCTAGCGAGCGGAGGCGCGCACCGCGCGACCAGGCGGGTACCGGTGGTGGGACTCGAACCCACAAGCCCTCTCGGACAGAGCATTTTGAGTGCCCCGCGTCTGCCATTCCGCCACACCGGCTCATCACCAGCCCGTCGAGAATACCGTAGGCTCATCGGCGTGACTGACCAGGAACCCTCGTCGACCGCACCCCGTCGGGTCGTCGTCGCCGAAGACGAATCCCTCATCCGCCTCGACATCGTGGAGATCCTCCGCGACAACGGCTTCGAGGTCGTCGGCGAGGCCGGCGACGGAGAGACCGCTGTGGCCCTCGCCACCGAGCTGCGCCCCGATCTCGTCATCATGGACGTCAAGATGCCCCAGCTCGACGGCATCTCGGCGGCCGAGCGCCTCTCGAAGGCGCACATCGCGCCTGTCGTCCTGCTCACCGCCTTCAGCCAGAAGGAGCTCGTCGAGCGCGCCAGCGAGGCCGGAGCGCTCGCCTACGTCGTGAAGCCCTTCACGCCCAACGACCTGCTGCCCGCGATCGAGATCGCCCTCTCGCGGTACGCCCAGATCCTCACCCTCGAGGCCGAGGTCGCCGACATGGTCGAGCGCTTCGAGACCCGCAAGCTCGTCGACCGCGCCAAGGGCCTGCTCAACGAGAAGATGGGGCTCACCGAGCCCGAGGCGTTCCGCTGGATCCAGAAGGCCTCCATGGACCGCCGGCTCACCATGCACGACGTCGCGCAGGCGATCATCGAGCAGCTGAGCACGAAGAAGGCCTAGCGCGAGGCCTGGCCCGAGGGCCCACGGCCTCAGGGCCAGAGGCGGGTGCGCTCCCACGGGGAGCCGCCCGCCTCCGTCGTTCCCGGGCGGTACTCGAGACGGGTGTGATCCTGCTCCGGCGCGGTCGAGCCCTGCCAGAACTCGATGCGCTCGGGCACGACGCGGTAGACGGCCCACTCCCGGTCGAGCGTCGCGGGCGAGCAGCCCACGGCGACGCTGGTCTGGAGCGTGACGAGGCCGAAGTCCTGCGCGCTGCGCATCGGCTCGCTCTGGCGTCCGACGAGCAGGGCGGTGCGAGCGGCCTCGGAGCGGCGGCGGAAGTCGTCGGCCGACTCCTGCGCGGAGGCGCGCTCGACCCGGCCCTCGACCCGGACCTGACGGCCCTGGACCGGCCAGAAGAAGGTCAGCGCGGCGTGCGGGTTCTCCTCCATGGCGCGTCCCTTGGGGCTGGTGGCATGGGTGGAGAACGCCCAGCCCGCCTCGTCGATCTCGCGCAGCACGAGCACGCGCGCCGAGACCGTGCCGTCGTCGGAGGCGGTGGAGAGCGTGGCGCCGTGGGGGAGGAGCTGGCCCGCGTCCTTCGCCTCCTCGAGCCACTGCGCGAACAGCTCGAGAGGATCGGCCGGAGCCGCCTCCGCATCGAACGAGGGCAGCTCGGAGGGCATGGACGGGAGGCTCTTGAGGAGATGGCGAAGGCTCATCCGCTCAGTGTCGCCCTTCGGGCACCACCGGGCACAGTCGCGCGCCGTCGCTTGACAGTGCCGCTCGCCGCGGTGCCGGGTCCCCGAGCGGCGCGGCCGACCGGTCGATCCCCCGTCGCTCGCAGGCGCGGGCGGTCCCGACGGCGGTCGCGGTCCTGGGCGCGGTCGTCGCCCTCCGCTCCCGCGAGGGGGACCCGTCCGCTCCCGTCAGCGGGCGTCGCGGATGATGTTGGTGATCCGCACGGTGGAGAGGCGGCGCCCCTCCTGGTCGCGCACGACGATCTCGTGGGTGGTGAGGGTGGAGCCCAGGTGGATCGCGTCGCAGGTGGCGATCACGAAGCCCGAGTGGACCGACCGGCTGTGGCTCGCGTTCAGCTCGATGCCCATCGCCAGGCGGCCCGCGCCGGCGTGCACGTTCGCCGCGATCGAGCCCATCGACTCGGCGAGCACGACGTGCGCGCCGCCGTGCAGGATGCCGACCGGCTGCCGGTTGCCCTCGACGGGCATCGAGGCCACCGAGTGCTGCGGGGTGAGCTCGTGCCAGAGGATCCCCATCCGCTCGGCGAGCTCGCCCATGCCGCGGCCGATCCCGGCGACCAGGTCGAGCGCGGGCGGGCGGATCCAGGCGGTCATGGTGGGGGTCGGCTCGGTCACGTCGCTCCTCGCGCTGGAGCCTCGGAGCGGCCCTGACCGGCGGGCGCGAGCGGGCCGATCCGGTGTCGGAGGCGCTGTGTAGTCTGGCCCTGTGTCAGATCCGGAACAGCCTACCCTCCTGCTCGTCGACGGCCATTCCCTGGCGTTCCGGGCGTTCTACGCGCTCCCGGTCGACAGCTTCCAGACCCGCGAGGGCCAGCACACGAACGCCATCCACGGCTTCCTCTCGATGCTGATCCTGCTGCTGAAGAACGAGAAGCCGACCCACCTCGGCGTCGCGTTCGACATCTCCCGCTACTCGTTCCGCACGCGCGAGTACCCGGAGTACAAGGGCACCCGCGGCGAGACGCCGCCCGAGTTCAAGGGCCAGGTCCCCCTCCTCGAGGAGGCGCTGCACGCCATGAACATCCGGACCGTCTCGAAGGAGGACTTCGAGGCCGACGACATCCTCGCGACGCTCGCGCGCCAGGGGGCCGAGGCCGGCTTCCGCGTGCTGGTCGTCTCGGGCGATCGCGACACCATCCAGCTGGTGACCCCGGACGTCACCCTGCTCTACCCCTCCACCCAGGGCGTCTCGCAGCTCACCCGCTACGACCGCGACAAGGTGTTCGAGAAGTACGGCGTCGAGCCGCACCAGTACCCCGAGATCGCCGCCCTCGTCGGCGAGACCAGCGACAACCTGCCCGGCGTCGACAAGGTCGGCCCCAAGACGGCCGCGAAGTGGGTCAACCAGTACGGCACGGTCGCCGACATCATCGCCCACGCCGACGAGATCAAGGGCGTGGTCGGCGAGAAGCTGCGCGAGCAGAAGGAGAACGCGCTCCGCAACCGCCGCCTCAACCGGCTGGTGACGGACGTCGAGCTCCCCCTCGGGCCGCACGATCTGACGCGCCGTCCGATCGATCCCGACGCGGTCCGCGAGATCTTCAGCCGCCTCGAGTTCAAGACCCTGCAGGAGCGGGTCCTCACGATCGCCGCGGAGGAGGGCGTCGACGGCGCTGCCGCAGCCCTGGCGGGCGACGTGGTCACGACCTCCGCACCCGCCGTCCGCACCCTGGTCGACGAGGAGCTCGCGCACTGGCTCGACCGCGTGTCGGCGAAGGGCACCGCGCCCGTCGCCGTGCAGGTCCTGCTCGGAGCTGGCGGGCTCGAGGGTGTGGGCCTCGCGGTCGAGAAGGAGACGGCGTTCGTCCCGTGGGCCGCCGAGCGGCCCGACTACACCGCGCTCGAGCAGTGGCTGGCCGGGCCCGCCCCCAAGTACTTCGCCGACGCGAAGCCCCAGATCAAGGCGCTGCGGAGGGCCGGACTCCCCGTCGCGGGGCTCACGTTCGACACCCGCGTCGCCTCCTGGCTGGTGCAGCCCACCGGGCACCCGGCCACGCTCGCGGCGCAGGTCGCGCAGCACCTCGACGAGACCATGGCGCAGGGCGACCCGAACCCGCTGGTCCCCACCGTCGAGCCGATGGGGCCCGCCACCGAGGCCTGGTACGCGTACCGGCTCGTCGCTCCGCTGCGCGAGCGGCTGGGCGAGGGGATGCTCTCGGTGCTCGTCGACATCGAGCTGCCGATCGTCCAGGTCCTCGCGACGATGGAGCTCACCGGCGTCGCGATCGACGCCGACGTGCTGGCGCGCCTCCGCGCCGAGCTGACCGTCTCGGCCGCCGACCTCGCGAGCCGCGCGTTCGCCGAGATCGGCCACGAGATGAACCTCGGCTCGCCCAAGCAGCTGCAGCAGGTCCTCTTCGAGGAGCTCGACATGCCGCGCACCCGGGCCACGAAGACGGGCTACACCACCGACGCCTCCGCCCTCGCAGACCTGCAGGAGTCCCACCCGCACCCGTTCCTCGGGCTGCTCCTCGAGCACCGCGACGCGACCAAGCTCAAGCAGATCATCGAGACGCTCGAGAAGTCGGTCACCGCCGACGGCCGGATCCACACCAGCTACGACCAGACCGGCACGGCCACCGGCCGGATCTCCTCCAACGACCCGAACCTGCAGAACATCCCCGTCCGCAGCGAGGTGGGCCGCCGCATCCGAACCGCCTTCGTCCACGGAGCGGAGGCGAGCACCCTCCTCACCGCCGACTACTCGCAGATCGAGATGCGGATCATGGCGCACCTCTCCGGGGACGCCGGGCTGATCGAGGCCTTCCACTCCGGCGAGGACCTGCACCGCTTCGTCGGATCGCGGATCTTCGGCGTCGATCCGGGCGACGTCACCTCGGCCATGCGCAACAAGGTCAAGGCGATGTCGTACGGTCTCGCCTACGGCCTGAGCGCCTTCGGCCTGTCGAAGCAGCTGCGCATCTCGAGCGCCGAGGCCAAGCAGCTGATGACCGACTACTTCGTCCGCTTCGGCGCGGTGCGCGACTACCTCCGCAGCGTCGTCGAGCAGGCCCGCGAGACCGGCTACACCGAGACGATCTTCGGTCGCCGGCGTCCCTTCCCCGACCTGCAGAGCGCGAACCGCGTCCTCCGCGACAACGCCGAGCGGGCGGCGCTCAACTCGCCGATCCAGGGCTCGGCCGCCGACATCATGAAGCGCGCGATGATCGGCGTGCAGGCCGACCTCGACGAGCAGGGGCTCGGCTCGCGGATGCTCCTCCAGGTGCACGACGAGCTGATCTTCGACGTCGCCCCCGGCGAGGAGGAGTCGCTCGAGGCGGTCGTCCGCGGCCGGATGGCGGGTGCCGCCGACCTGAGCGTCCCGCTCGAGGTGCAGGTGGGCCACGGGTCCGACTGGGACGTCGCCGCGCACTGAGCCGGCCGCAGGGCCTGGCTAGGCTCGGAGGCATGAGCACCGACACCCCCCGCGAGCCCACCGCCGTCGACGCCGTCGCCGAGCGCTGGGTCGACACGCTCGTCGACCTCGACCCCACCCTCGGCACCGCGATCGGACACAGCGGCGCGAACGGCCGTCTGGGCGACTACTCGCCGGCCGGTCTCGAGCAGGCCCGGGCGGCGACCGCCTCGGCCCTCGCCGAGCTCGAGGCCGCCGACCCCGTGGACGACGTCGACCGCGTCACGGCCGCCGACCTCGGCGCCGAGCTCCGGCTCTCCCTGGAGGGGCACGACGCCGGTCTGCCGCTGCGGGACCTCAACGTGATCGCGTCCCCGGCGCAGGAGCTGCGCGACGTCTTCGACCTGATGCCGACGGACGAGGTCGCCGACTGGGAGGCGGTCGCCGAGCGGCTGCTGGCCGTGCCGGCCGCCCTCGAGGGCTACGCGGAGACCCTGCGCGAGGGGATCCGCACCGGCGTGGTCCCCGCCCGCCGCCAGGTCGAGCTCGTCGCCGAGCAGGCGCGGAAGATCGCCGCTCCCCGCGGGTTCTTCGCCGAGCTGGCCGCGGAGGCCGCTCCCGCCGCCGGATCCCTGCCCGCGTCGCTCGCTCAGCGGCTGGAGGACGGCGCCCGCCGTGCCTCGGCCGCCTACGGGTCGCTCGCGCAGTTCCTCCGGGGCGAGCTCGCCCCCGCCGCGACCGAGCAGGACGCCGTCGGCCGGGAGCTGTACGCGCTGCACTCCCGCCGCTTCCTCGGCGCTGTCGTCGACCTCGACGAGACCTACGAGTGGGGGATCGAGGAGCTGGCCCGCATGACGTCCGAGCAGGAGGCGATCGCGCGCGAGATCCTGCCCGGCGCCTCCGTCGCCGAGGCGATCGCCCACCTCGAGGCGGACCCGGCCCGCACTCTGCACGGCGTCGACGCTCTGCAGGCGTGGATGCAGGAGACCAGCGACCGCTCCGTCCGCGAGCTCGCCGGCACCGCCTTCGACATCCCGGAGGAGGTGCGCCGCCTCGAGTGCAGGATCGCGCCGACCCAGGAGGGCGGCATCTACTACACCGGTCCGAGCGACGACTTCTCGCGCCCGGGGCGGATGTGGTGGTCGGTCCCGGCCGGAGTCACCGAGTTCGCCACCTGGCGGGAGCTGACCACGGTCTACCACGAGGGCGTCCCGGGCCATCACCTGCAGATCGGCCAGGCCGTCCACAACCGCGCCCGCCTCAACACCTGGCGCCGTCAGCTCGCCGGGACCTCCGGCCACGCCGAGGGCTGGGCGCTCTACGCGGAGCGGCTGATGGAGCGCTTCGGCTACCTCGACGACCCGGCCGACCGCCTGGGCATGCTCGACGGCCAGCGGATGCGCGCGGCGCGCGTCGTGCTGGACATCGGCGTGCACCTCCAGAAGCCGATGCCGGGCTCCGGCACCGTCTGGACCGCCGAGTCGGCCCTCGACTTCATGCGGGCCAACGTGAACATGGACGACGCGTTCGTGCGCTTCGAGGTGAACCGGTACCTCGGCTGGCCGGGGCAGGCTCCGTCCTACAAGATCGGGCAGCGGATCTGGGAGCAGCTGCGCGACGAGGCGGAGGCGCGCGAGGGCGCCGCGTTCTCGCTCGCGGCCTTCCACCGGAGGGCGCTCGACCTCGGCGGCGTCGGTCTCGACACCCTCCGCTCCTCCCTCGCCGGCTGACTCCGGAACCCGCGCCTGGACGGGCGCGGCGAGATTGCCGTGCGCCTCCCGGGGCGTCTAAGCTGGGGTGTCACATCTGTGGCGCCGCCGTGCCCGCGGCGCGCGAGGAAGGCCGGTCCTCCGGCCGGCCGAGCGCGGCTCCCGGGCCGGAGGCACATCCCTCACCACCGCAGTGGTCACCACTCCGCCGAGCCGCGAGGCCCGCAGGCGGCCACCGCCCGAGACCCATCCATCCTGGAGCATCCCTTAATGACAACCGCAACGACCGACAAGGCAACCAAGCAGGTCGCGATCAACGACATCGGGTCTGCTGAAGACTTTCTTGCCGCGGTCGAAAAGACTCTGAAGTTCTTCAACGACGGAGACCTCATCGAAGGCACCGTCGTGAAGATCGACCGCGACGAGGTCCTCCTCGACGTCGGCTACAAGACCGAGGGCGTCATCCCCTCGCGCGAGCTCTCCATCAAGCACGACGTCGACCCCTCCGAGGTCGTCAACGTGGGCGACAGCGTCGAGGCCCTCGTCCTCCAGAAGGAGGACAAGGAGGGTCGCCTGATCCTGTCCAAGAAGCGTGCGCAGTACGAGCGCGCGTGGGGCGACGTCGAGAAGATCAAGGAGTCGGACGGCGTCGTCACCGGCTCGGTCATCGAGGTCGTCAAGGGCGGTCTCATCGTCGACATCGGCCTCCGCGGCTTCCTCCCGGCCTCGCTCATCGAGCTGCGCCGCGTCCGCGACCTCACGCCGTACCTCGGCCAGGAGATCGAGGCGAAGATCCTCGAGCTCGACAAGAACCGCAACAACGTGGTCCTGTCGCGTCGCGCGCTCCTCGAGCAGACCCAGTCCGAGAGCCGCACCACGTTCCTGAACAACCTGCACAAGGGTCAGGTTCGCAAGGGCGTCGTGTCGTCGATCGTCAACTTCGGCGCGTTCGTCGACCTCGGCGGCGTCGACGGTCTCGTCCACGTCTCCGAGCTCTCCTGGAAGCACATCGAGCACGCCTCCGAGGTCGTCGAGGTGGGCCAGGAGGTCACCGTCGAGATCCTCGAGGTCGACCTCGACCGCGAGCGCGTGTCGCTCTCGCTCAAGGCGACCCAGGAGGACCCGTGGCAGGTCTTCGCCCGCACCCACGCGATCGGACAGGTCGCGCCGGGCAAGGTCACGAAGCTGGTCCCGTTCGGTGCCTTCGTCCGCGTCGCGGACGGCATCGAGGGCCTCGTCCACATCTCCGAGCTGTCGGGCAAGCACGTCGAGCTCGCCGAGCAGGTCGTGTCGGTCGGCGAAGAGGTGTTCGTCAAGGTCATCGACATCGACCTCGACCGTCGCCGTATCTCCCTCTCGCTCAAGCAGGCGAACGAGAACGTCGACCCCGAGGGCACCGAGTTCGACCCGGCGCTCTACGGCATGGCCACGGAGTACGACGACCAGGGGAACTACAAGTACCCCGAGGGCTTCGACCCCGAGACCAACGAGTGGCGCGAGGGCTTCGAGTCGCAGCGCGAGGCCTGGGAGCAGGAGTACGCCGCTGCTCAGGCGCGCTGGGAGGCCCACAAGGCCCAGGTGGCCAAGTCGCAGGAGGAGGCGGCCACCGTCTCCGAGGGCGTCTCGGTCGGCGCCGGCTTCACCAGCGAGTCGACCACCGGCGGCACCCTCGCCGACGACGAGTCGCTCGCCGCGCTCCGCGAGAAGCTGTCCTCGAACAACTGATCGCGAGCACATCGCATCGAACGGCCGGTCCCCTCGGGGGCCGGCCGTTCGGCGTTCCGGGCGACGGCGCTGGGTAGGGTGGCCGGGTGCATCTCGTCGCCCTCACCGGAGGCATCGCCTCGGGCAAGTCCACTGTCGCCCGCCGTCTCGCCGAGCACGGAGCGGTGGTGGTCGACGCCGACGTCCTCGCGCGCGAGGTCGTCGAGCCGGGGGAGCCGGCGCTGGCGGCGATCGCCGAGCGCTTCGGCCCGTCCGTGATCCGCGCGGACGGCGCGCTGGACCGCCCGGCGCTCGGCGCGATCGTCTTCTCGGACGCGGCGGCCCGCGCCGACCTCAATGCGATCACCCATCCGGCGGTGACGCTCCGCTCGCAGCGGCTGTTCGCGGAGGCCGCCGAGGCGGACCCGGACGCGGTGGTCGTCTACGACGTCCCCCTCCTGGCCGAGGGCCGTGGAGCGGGGGAGTTCGACGAGGTGGTCGTCGTGCACGCGCCGCAGCCCCTCCGCATCGAGCGTCTCGTCGCCCTCCGGGCACTGACCGAGGAGGAGGCTCGTGCGCGGGTCTCGTCGCAGGCGAGCGACGAGGAGCGCCTCGCCCTCGCCGACGTCGTGATCGACTCCTCCGGCACGCTGGAGGAGACGCTCGCTCGGACCGACGCGCTGTGGGAGCGTCTCGCCCGCTGACGGTCCGTCCCGGCCACCCGCCCTCGTGGCCGAGCGGCCCGGCCGGAGAGCGCACCCCCGTTCGCCGCCAGCGCACGCGCCGTCCGGTGTCGGTGGTCGCGGCTACGCTTCGAACCATGGAGCCAACCCGTGCCGTGCACCCGTTCGAGGTCATCAGCGAGTACAAGCCGAGCGGTGACCAGCCCGGCGCGATCGCCGATCTGAGCGCCCGCATCAACGCCGGCGAGACCGATGTCGTCCTGCTGGGCGCCACCGGGACCGGCAAGTCCGCGACCACGGCCTGGCTCGTCGAGGCCGTGCAGCGTCCCACGCTCGTGCTCGCGCACAACAAGACCCTCGCCGCGCAGCTCGCCAACGAGTTCCGCGAGCTGTTCCCCAACAACGCCGTCGAGTACTTCGTCTCGTACTACGACTACTACCAGCCCGAGGCCTACGTCCCGCAGACCGACACCTTCATCGAGAAGGACAGCTCGGTCAACGCTGAGGTCGAGCGGCTGCGCCACTCCACCACGAACTCGCTCCTGAGCCGCCGCGACGTGATCGTGGTGTCGACCGTCTCGTGCATCTACGGCCTCGGCCAGCCCGAGCAGTACCTCGAGGCGATGGTGGCGCTCCAGGTCGGCCAGCGGGTCGACCGGGACCGCCTCATCCGCAAGTTCGTGTCGATGCAGTACGCGCGCAACGACGTCGACTTCGCCCGCGGCACCTTCCGGGTGCGGGGCGACACGATCGAGATCATCCCGATGTACGAGGAGCTCGCGATCCGGATCGAGATGTTCGGCGACGAGATCGAGGCGCTCTACACGCTCCACCCGCTCACCGGCGACATCGTCCGGAAGCTCGACTCCGTGTCGGTCTTCCCCGGCTCGCACTACGTCGCCAGCCAGGACGTCATGCACCGTGCGATCGACACCATCCAGCAGGAGCTCGAGGTGCGCCTGGCCGACCTCGAGAAGCAGAACAAGCTCCTCGAGGCGCAGCGCCTGCGGATGCGCACGACCTTCGATCTCGAGATGATGCAGCAGATCGGATTCTGCTCCGGCATCGAGAACTACTCCCGGCACATCGACGGCCGCGAGTCGGGAGAGGCCCCGCACTGCCTGCTCGACTACTTCCCGGACGACTTCCTCGTCGTGATCGACGAGTCGCACGTGACGGTGCCGCAGATCGGTGCGATGTACGAGGGCGACGCCTCCCGCAAGCGCACGCTGGTCGAGCACGGCTTCCGCCTGCCCTCGGCGATGGACAACCGGCCCCTGAAGTGGGAGGAGTTCAAGTCGCGCGTCGGCCAGACCGTCTACCTCTCGGCGACCCCGGGCCGCTACGAGATGGGCATCGCCGACGGCATCGTCGAGCAGATCATCCGCCCGACCGGCCTGATCGATCCCGAGATCGTCGTCAAGCCGACGAAGGGCCAGATCGACGACCTGCTCGAGGAGATCAAGCGCCGCACCGAGCGCGACGAGCGCGTGCTCGTCACGACGCTGACGAAGCGCATGGCCGAGGAGCTCACCGACTTCCTCACGGAGGCCGGCGTCCGGGTCCGCTACCTGCACTCCGACGTCGACACCCTGCGGCGCGTCGAGCTACTCTCGGAGCTGCGAGCGGGCGTGTACGACGTCCTGGTCGGCATCAACCTGCTGCGCGAGGGGCTCGACCTGCCGGAGGTCTCGCTCGTGGCGATCCTCGACGCCGACAAGGAGGGCTTCCTCCGCTCGTCCACGTCGCTCATCCAGACGATCGGCCGTGCGGCGCGCAACGTCTCGGGCGAGGTCCACATGTACGCCGACAAGGTGACGGACTCGATGCGGCTCGCGATCGACGAGACCGACCGCCGACGCGAGAAGCAGGTCGCCTACAACCTCGACCACGGCATCGACCCGACGCCGCTGCGGAAGAAGATCGCCGACATCACCGACGCCCTCGCCCGCGAGGGGGCCGACACCGCCAAGCTGCTCGCCGGGCGCGACGCCAAGAAGAAGAGCCCGACGCCGAACCTGCGCCGTCAGGGTCTCGCCGCGAACGGCGGCAACGATCTCGAGGCGATCATCTCCGACCTCAACGGGCAGATGCTCCAGGCGGCGGGCGAGCTCAAGTTCGAGCTCGCGGCCCGGCTGCGGGACGAGGTCCAGGAGCTCAAGCGCGAGCTCCGCCAGATGGAGAAGGCCGGGCACCTGTCCTGATCGGGGGCGCTGATCCGCAAGGGGAGGGGCCCGCGGATCAGCGCCCAGCGAACGCCACGGGCGATGTCGGTGGCTCCGCATACACTTTCGGAGTGTCGATCCTGAACGCCGTTACGGACCCCTCCTCCACCCCCTCTCCCTCCTTCCACCGCTTCGTCTCCTCGCTCGACGAGTCGTCCTCGAAGCTGGTGGTGAGCGGCGCGCGGGTGCACAACCTGCAGAACGTCGACCTCGAGATCCCGCGCGACTCGATGGTGGTGTTCACCGGTCTCTCGGGCTCGGGCAAGTCCTCCCTGGCCTTCGACACGATCTTCGCGGAGGGCCAGCGGCGCTACGTCGAGTCCCTCTCCGCGTACGCCCGCCAGTTCCTCGGGCAGGTGGACCGGCCGGACGTCGACTTCATCGAGGGCCTCAGCCCCGCGGTCTCGATCGACCAGAAGTCGACGAACCGCAACCCGCGCTCCACCGTCGGCACGATCACCGAGATCTTCGACTACATGCGTCTGCTCTGGGCGCGCATCGGCGTCCCGCACTGCCCCATCTGCAGCGAGCGGATCTCCGCGCAGACCGTGCAGCAGATCGCCGACCAGCTGATGGAGCTCGAGACCGGTACCCGCTACCAGATCCTCAGCCCCGTCGTCTCGCAGAAGAAGGGCGAGTTCGTCGACCTCTTCAAGGAGCTGACCGCGGGCGGCTACTCCCGCGCCATGGTGGACGGGAAGCTCGTCCAGCTGAGCGAGCCGCCGGTGCTCAAGAAGCAGTACAAGCACGACATCTCCGTCGTGGTCGACCGGCTCGTGGCCGGCCCCGACATCCTCGGGCGCCTCACCGACTCGCTCGAGACGGCCCTGCGGCTCACCGACGGCATCGTGCAGATCAACTACGTCGACGGCGAGGGCGACGGCGCCTGGACCACCTACTCCGAGAAGCTGTCCTGCCCCAACAACCACCCGATCTCGCTGACCGAGATCGAGCCGCGGACCTTCTCCTTCAACGCGCCCTTCGGCGCCTGCCCGGAGTGCTCGGGCCTCGGCACGCGCATGTCGGTCGACGACGAGCTGCTGCTCGGCGACCCCGACCTGAGCATCGCCGAGGGCGTCATCATCCCCTGGACCACCCAGGGCAAGGGCTTGTTCCAGTACTACGAGAAGCTGCTCGACGGCCTCTCCCGCGACCTCGGCTTCACGCTCACCACCCCGTGGAAGCGCCTCAGCACCGAGGTGCAGCAGGCCGTCCTCCACGGCGACAACTTCGAGGTCAAGGTCAAGTGGAAGAACCGCTACGGCCGCGAGATGAGCTACACCTCGGGCTTCGAGGGCGTCGTGCCCTACATCGAGCGCCAGTTCGTCCAGGCCGAGACCGACGTCCAGCGCACCCGCTGGTCCGAGTTCCTCCGCGAGGTGCCCTGCCCCGTGTGCAAGGGCTCCCGCCTCAAGCCCGAGGTGCTCGCCGTGCTCGTGCACGGGGCGAGCATCGCGGACGTGGCCGACCTCAGCCTCGGCGACGCCCAGGACTTCATGAGCCGGCTCGAGCTGACCGACCGCGAGGCGCACATCGCCGCGCAGGTGCTGCGCGAGATCCGCGCGCGCATCGACTTCCTCATCGAGGTCGGGCTCAACTACCTCAACCTCTCGCGCGCCGCCGCCTCCCTGTCGGGCGGCGAGGCGCAGCGCATCCGCCTGGCGACCCAGATCGGCTCCGGGCTGACCGGCGTGCTCTACGTGCTCGACGAGCCGAGCATCGGCCTGCACCAGCGCGACAACCGCCGCCTGATCGACACCCTCATCAAGCTGCGCGACCTGGGCAACACGCTGATCGTGGTCGAGCACGACGAGGACACCATCCGCACCGCCGACTGGATCGTCGACATCGGCCCGGGCGCCGGGGTCAACGGCGGCAAGGTCGTGCACTCCGGCTCCTACGAGTCGCTGCTCGAGAACACCCACTCGCTGACCGGCGACTACGTCTCGGGCCGCAAGGCGATCGAGGTCCCGAAGAAGCGGCGGAAGATCGACCGCAAGCGGATGATCAAGGTCGTCGGGGCGAACGCCAACAACCTCCGCAAGGTCGACGCGGAGTTCCCGCTCGGCACGTTCGTCGCGGTCACCGGGGTCTCCGGCTCCGGCAAGAGCACCCTCGTGAACGACATCCTCTACCGCGTGCTCGCCAACCAGCTCAACGGCGCCCGCAAGGTGCCGGGCAAGCACACGCGCGTCACCGGCCTCGAGAACCTCGACAAGGTCGTGCACGTCGACCAGAACCCGATCGGCCGCACGCCGCGCTCGAACCCCGCCACCTACACGGGCGTGTTCGACCGCATCCGCAACCTCTTCGCCGAGACCACCGAGGCGAAGGCGCGGGGGTACCTGCCCGGACGCTTCAGCTTCAACGTCAAGGGCGGCCGCTGCGAGGCCTGCTCGGGCGACGGCACCATCAAGATCGAGATGAACTTCCTGCCCGACGTCTACGTGGCGTGCGAGGTCTGCGGGGGAGCGCGCTACAACCGCGACACACTGACCGTGCACTACAAGGGCAAGAACATCGCCGAGGTGCTCGACATGCCGATCGCCGAGGCGGCCGACTTCTTCGAGCCCATCACGGCGATCCACCGCTTCCTCCGCACGCTGGTGGAGGTGGGCCTCGGCTACGTCCGCCTCGGCCAGAGCGCGACCACGCTCTCCGGCGGCGAGGCGCAGCGCGTCAAGCTGGCCACCGAGCTCCAGCGCCGCTCCAACGGCCGCAGCGTCTACGTGCTCGACGAGCCGACGACGGGCCTGCACTTCGAGGACGTCCGCAAGCTCCTCCTCGTCCTCAACGGCCTGGTCGACAAGGGCAACACGGTGATCACCATCGAGCACAACCTCGACGTCATCAAGTCCGCCGACTGGCTGATCGACATGGGTCCCGAGGGCGGCGCCGGCGGCGGACAGGTGGTCGCGGTGGGCACCCCCGAGCACGTGGCGAAGGTCGAGGGCAGCCACACCGGCATGTTCCTCGCCGAGATCCTCGGCTGACGCGAGCGAGAGGCATGGCGCAGACAGTCGACTTCCGGCCGAAGCCGGGTGAGATCCCGACCCTCCCCGGCGTGTACCGCTTCACGGACGCCCGGGGGCGGGTGCTCTACGTGGGCAAGGCCAAGAACCTCCGCGCGCGGCTGAGCAATTACTTCGCCCCGCTGCCGAGCCTGCACGAGCGCACCCGGCGGATGGTCACCTCGGCCTCCGGGGTCGAGTGGACCGTCGTCGGCACCGACGTCGAGGCCCTGCAGCTCGAGTTCACCTGGATCAACGAGTTCGATCCCCCCTTCAACGTCAAGTTCCGCGACGACAAGTCCTACCCCTACATGGCGGTGACGCTCGGCGACGAGGCCCCGCGGGTGATGGTCACGCGGAACGCCAAGATCAGGAAGGCCCGCTACTTCGGGCCCTACCCGAAGATCTGGGCGATCCACGAGACGATCGACCTGATGATCAAGGCGTTCCCGATCAGGACCTGCAACGACTCCAACTACAAGCGCGCCATGCAGAGCGGCAAGCCCTGCTTCGCGTCGCAGATCGGCCGCTGCGGCGGGCCCTGCTCCCACCGTGTCACCTTCGCCGAGCACCGCGAGATGGTCGACCGCTTCGTCGCCTTCATGGGCAGCCACGACCGCCGGATGATCGGCGAGCTCGAGAAGGAGATGCGCGAGGCCGCCGCGGCGATGGAGTACGAGCGCGCGGGGAAGCTGCGCGATCAGGCCGCCGCCCTCGACGCGGTCCTCGCCAAGAGCGCGGTCGTGCTCAAGGACAACGTGGACGTCGACCTCTACGCGATCGTCCACGACGAGCTCGCCGCCTCCGTGCAGCAGTTCCGGGTCCGCGGCGGGCGCATCCGCGGCGAGCGGGGCTGGGTCGTCGACAAGGAGCTCGACATGAGCACGGCGGAGCTCGTCGACACGGCACTCCAGGCCGCCTACGAGACCGGCGACGTCCCGCCCCGGGAGGTCGTCGTGCCGGAGCTGCCCGAGGACACCGAGGCGCTCGAGGAGTGGCTGAGCGGACTGCGCGGCACGAACGTGCGCCTCCGAGCGGCCCAGCGCGGAGACAAGGCCGCCCTCCTCGAGACGGCGACGCAGAACGCGAAGCACTCGCTGATGCTCTACAAGACCCGCCGCTCCGCCGACTTCACCGCTCGGACGCAGGCCCTGGAGGACATCCGCGACGCCCTCGGGATGAGCGAGGCGCCGCTCCGGATGGAGTGCTACGACGTCTCCCACCTCAGCGGCACCAACATCGTCGCCTCGATGGTGGTCTTCGAGGACGGGCTCGCGCGGAAGGACCAGTACCGGCGGTTCTCCATCGCGGAGTCGACGGACGACACCGAGTCGCTGCACCAGGTGCTCACCCGCCGCCTCGCCTACCTCCGCGAGCCGGTCGAGCCCGCGGCGGTCGACCCCGAGACCGGCGAGGCCAAGCGGCGCAAGTTCTCCTACCCCCCGCAGCTGCTGATCGTCGACGGCGGCCAGCCGCAGGTCGCAGCCGCGCAGCGCGCGCTCGACGAGTCCGGGGTGACCGGCATCACCCTCTGCGGGATCGCCAAGCGCCTCGAGGAGATCTGGCTGCCGGACTCCGACTTCCCCGTCATCCTGCCGCGCAACAGCGATGCGCTCTTCCTCTTCCAGCGCATCCGCGACGAGGCGCACCGCTTCGCGATCACCCACCAGAGGACGCGTCGCAAGCGCGACATCTCGTCGCAGCTGGCCGAGGTGCCCGGGCTCGGAGGCACGCGAGTCCGCGACCTGCTGAAGCACTTCGGATCCGTCGCCCGGCTCCGCGAGGCGGGCGAGGCCGAGATCGCCGAGGTCAAGGGCATCGGCCCGACGCTGGCGGGCGCGATCCACGCGCACCTGCATCCGGACGGGTCCGCCGTCGGGGGCACGCCCTAGGCTGGAGGCCCGCGCTCCGGGGGAGAGCGGCCGGTGCCCGGCACCGAGGACACGAGCAGACACGAGCACGGAGAGCGCATGAGCACGGAGAGCGAGCAGCAGGACGTGCTGATCGTCACGGGGATGTCCGGAGCGGGCAGGTCCACGGCCGCGAACGCGCTGGAGGACCTCGGCTGGTACGTCGTCGACAACCTGCCGCCGCAGATGCTGCGCCCGCTGGTCGACCTGGCGCAGCGTGCAGGGGACACGCTGCCGAAGATCGCGGCGGTCGTCGACGTCCGCGGACGCGACTTCTTCGAGGACCTCGGCGACATCGTCCGCGAGCTGCGCGCCGGGGTCGACCTCCGAGTGGTGTTCCTCGAGGCCACCGACGCCGCGCTCGTCCGCCGCTTCGAGCAGGTGCGCCGTCCGCACCCGCTGCAGGGCCGGGGGACCCTCCTCGACGGCATCTCCGCCGAGCGGACGCGCCTCGCTCAGCTGCGGGAGTCGGCCGACATCGTGATCGACACCTCGGACCTCAACATCCACCAGCTGGCCACCAGCATCACCGAGCGCTTCGCCGAGGCCGGCCGCGCGGGCCTCCAGGTCACGGTGATGAGCTTCGGCTTCAAGTACGGGCTGCCGACGGACGCCGACATGGTGGCCGACGCGCGGTTCCTGCCGAACCCGTACTGGATCCCGGAGCTGCGTCCGCACACGGGTCTCGACGAAGAGGTGAGAGACTACGTGCTGGCCCAGCAGGGCGCCGAGGAGTTCATCGACTCCTACTCCCGGGCCCTGCGCCCCGTGCTCGACGGCTACCAGCGCGAGAACAAGCGCCACGCGACCATCGCGATCGGCTGCACGGGAGGCAAGCACCGCTCCGTCGCGGTCGCGGGCCGTGTCGCGGCCCGTCTGGCCGAGCTGCCGGGCGTCGCCGTCAACGTGGCGCACCGCGACCTCGGCCGAGAATGATCCCCGCGCGCTCAGCCGCGCACCCGACGTAAGGAAGACTCCGTGGCCCTCACCGCAGACGTCAAGGGCGAACTGGTCGCGATCGTCTCGCGCAAGAACACCGTCCGTGCCGCCGAACTGGCGACCATCCTCCGCTTCTCCGGAGGACTGCACATCATCTCCAACCGCCTCGCGGTCGAGGTCGAGCTCGACTCCGCCCCGCTCGCGACCCGCGTGCGCCGCGACCTCGCCGAGCTGTACGGCGTCCGCAGCGAGGGCAGCATCGTCTCGGCCGGCGGATCCCGGAGGACCACGAGCTGGCTGGTGCGCGTCGTCGAGGGCGGGGACACCCTCGCCCGGCAGACCGGCCTCCTCGACCAGCGGGGCCGGCCCGTCCGCGGCTTGCCCAACCGCCTCACGACCGGCTCCCGCGAGGAGCTCGCCGCCCTGTGGCGCGGCGCCTTCCTCGCCCAGGGCTCGCTGACCGACCCGGGCCGCTCCGCGGCGCTCGAGATCGTCTGCCCCGGCAACGAGGCGGCCATGGCGATCGTCGGAGCCGCCGGACGACTGGGAGTCCAGGCCAAGTCCCGCGAGGTGCGCGGCGTCCACCGGGTCGTCATCCGCGACGGCGAGAGCATCAGCGCGATGCTCACCCTGATGGGCGCGACCGCGACCGTCGCGAGCTGGGAGGAGCTGCGCCAGCGCCGCGAGGTGCGGGCGACCGCGAATCGCCTCGTCAACTTCGACGACGCGAACCTCCGCCGCTCCGCCCAGGCCGCCGTCGCGGCGTGCGCCCGCGTCGAGCGCGCGATGGAGATCCTGGGCGACGACATCCCGGAGCACCTCCGCTACGCCGGGCGCCTGCGCCTCGCGCACCGCGACGCGAGTCTCGACGAGCTCGGCCACCACGCCGATCCGCCGATGACGAAGGACGCCGTCGCCGGCCGCATCCGCCGCCTCCTCGCGATGGCCGACAAGCGCGCGTCCGACCTCGACATCCCGGGCACCGACGCGAACCTCCCGGCAGAGCTGCAGGACCTGTAGGCCCGGCCGCACGGCGCGCCCCGCCCGGCGAACGCTGAGTGTCTCCTGGTCGAACAACGCAAGCCCTCCGAACGCGGAGGGGCCCCCTCGCTAGACTGATCGGGTCGCTCAGGACACTCCCGGCCCTCCTCCTCCGCCTCGCGGAGGACGCCGAGACGCCGACGGGTCGCACGGGAGCGACGACCACGAACAGGAGATCGCACATGGCTGACTACACGCTCGCCGAACTGCCCTACGACTACTCGGCCCTCGAGCCGAACATCAGTGGGCGGATCATGGAGCTCCACCACGACAAGCACCACGCGACGTACGTGGCCGGGGCGAACACCGCCCTCGCCTCGCTGCAGGAGGCTCGCGACAGCGAGAACCTCGCGAACGTGAACAAGCTCCAGAAGGACCTCGCCTTCAACCTCGCCGGTCACGTGAACCACACCGTGTTCTGGAACAACCTCTCGCCGGACGGCGGCGACAAGCCCGTCGGCGAGCTCGCCGCGGCCATCGACGACAACTTCGGGTCGTTCGACAAGTTCCGCGCCCACTTCACCGCCTCGGCCCTCGGCATCCAGGGCTCCGGCTGGTCGATCCTCGCCTGGGACTCTCTCGGCGAGAAGCTCATCATCGAGCAGCTCTACGACCACCAGGGCAACCTCGCCGCGGCGACCGTCCCGGTCCTCCTCCTCGACATGTGGGAGCACGCCTTCTACCTCGACTACGTCAACGTGAAGGCCGACTACGTCAAGGCGTTCTGGAACATCGTGAACTGGGCCGACGTCTCCGCGCGCTTCGAGAAGGCCCGCGAGAAGACTTCGGGCCTGCTGCTACTGTCGTAGCGATCTCGGCGTCCCGGGCCCCGCGTCCGGGACGCCCTGTCGTCGGCTTCCACCCCTCCACTGCACCGTCGAGGTGCCTATCCTCACCAGGAGATATCTGTGTCCGTCAAGATCGGCATCAACGGCTTCGGCCGTATCGGCCGTAACTTCTTCCGTGCAGCCCTCGCCAAGGGCAGCGACCTCGAGATCGTCGCGGTCAACGACCTCACCGACAACAAGGCCCTCGCGCACCTCCTGAAGTACGACTCCATCACGGGCCGCCTCGACGCGACCGTCGAGCTCGACGGCGACCGCATCGTCGTCAACGGCAAGCCGATCATCGTCCTCGAGGAGCGCGACCCCGCGAACCTCCCCTGGGGCGAGCTGGGAGTCGACGTCGTCATCGAGTCGACCGGCCGCTTCACCAAGTCGGAGGACGCGCGCAAGCACATCACCGCGGGTGCCAAGAAGGTCATCGTCTCCGCTCCCGCCACCGGCAGCGACGTCGCGACCCTGGTCCTCGGCGTGAACGAGAACACCTACGACCCCGCGACGCACGACATCATCTCGAACGCGTCCTGCACCACGAACTGCCTCGCGCCGCTCGCCAAGGTGCTGCTCGACAACTTCGGCATCGAGCGCGGCCTGATGACCACGGTCCACGCGTACACCGCCGACCAGAACCTCCAGGACGGCCCGCACAGCGACCTGCGTCGCGCCCGCGCCGCCGCCGTCAACATCATCCCGACCTCGACCGGTGCCGCCAAGGCGCTCGGCCTGGTCATCCCGGAGCTCGTCGGCAAGCTCGACGGCTACGCCCTCCGCGTCCCGGTCCCGACCGGCTCGATCACCGACCTCACCGTCGAGCTGACCAAGCCCGCCACCGTCGAGGAGATCAACGCGGCGTACAAGGCGGCCTCCGAGGGAGACCTCAAGGGCATCCTCAAGTACACCGAGGACCCGATCGTCTCGAGCGACATCGTGACCGACCCGCACTCGTCGATCTTCGACGCGGGCCTCACGAAGGTCATCGGCAGCCAGGTCAAGGTCGCCTCCTGGTACGACAACGAGTGGGGCTACTCCAACCGCCTCGTCGACGTCACCGAGTTCGTCGCCGGCAAGCTCTAAGGGCTGCGCGCAGTGACGCTCCGCACTCTGGACTCACTGGGCTCCCTCGCAGGCAAGCGCGTCGTCGTCCGCTGCGATCTGAACGTCCCCCTGAAGGACGGAACGATCACGGACGACGGCCGCGTGCGCGCGTCGGTGCCCACGCTCCAGCGTCTGGTCTCCGAGGGCGCCCGAGTCGTGGTCGTGAGCCACCTCGGGCGCCCCGAGGGGAAGCCCGAGGCGAAGTACAGCCTCGCTCCCGTCGCCGCCCGCCTCGGCGAGCTGCTCGACGCTCCGGTGGCCTTCGCCGAGGACACCGTCGGGGAGGCGGCCTCGGCCGCCGTCGACGCCCTCGAGGACGGCCAGGTCGTCGTCCTCGAGAACCTCCGGTTCAACGCCGGCGAGACGAGCAAGGACGAAGCCGAGCGCCGCACCTTCGCCGAGAAGCTGGCCGCCTACGGCGACGCCTTCGTCTCCGACGGGTTCGGCGTCGTGCACCGCAAGCAGGCGAGCGTTTACGAGCTCGCCGAGCTTCTCCCCAGCGCCGCCGGCACGCTGATCGCGGCCGAGCTCGAGGTGCTGGAGCGGCTCACCGAGAAGCCCGAGCGCCCCTACGCGGTCGTCCTCGGCGGCTCGAAGGTCTCGGACAAGCTCGGCGTGATCGAGCACCTGCTGCCGAAGGTCGACTCGATCCTCATCGGCGGCGGAATGCTGTTCACCTTCCTCAAGGCCCAGGGCCACGAGGTCGGCGCCAGCCTGCTGGAGGCGGACCAGGTCGACACCGTGCTCGGCTACCTCGCGAAGGCGAAGGAGCTGGGCGTGGAGATCGTCCTGCCGACGGACGTCGTCGTGGCGTCGGAGTTCGGCCCCGACGCCGAGCACCAGGTCGCCTCGGCCGACGCGATCGAGGGCACGCCCTTCGGCGAGAAGGGCCTCGGCCTGGACATCGGACCGGACACCGCCGCGCACTTCGCCGAGATCATCGCGGCGTCCGAGACGGTGTTCTGGAACGGCCCCATGGGCGTCTTCGAGCTCGAGCCGTTCGCGGCGGGCACCAAGACCGTCGCGCAGGCGCTCACCGAGGTCGACGGTCTCAGCGTCGTCGGCGGAGGCGACTCCGCCGCGGCCGTCCGCGCCCTCGGGTTCCGCGACGACCAGTTCGGCCACATCTCGACGGGAGGCGGAGCGAGCCTCGAATTCCTCGAGGGCAAGCGCCTCCCCGGACTGGAGGTCCTCGGATGGTAGACACCGCCGCCCGCACCCCGCTCATCGCCGGCAACTGGAAGATGAACCTGGACCACCTCCAGGCCATCGCCTTCGTGCAGAAGCTGGCGTGGAGCCTCAAGGACGCCGACCACGACTTCGACGGTGTCGAGGTCGCGGTGTTCCCGCCCTTCACGGACCTCCGGCCCGTGCAGATCCTCGTCGACTCGGACAAGCTGCCGCTCAAGTACGGCGCGCAGGACGTCTCGAAGTTCGACAGCGGCGCCTACACCGGTGAGATTTCGGGCCAGTTCCTGAAGCAGCTCGACTGCGACTACGTGATCGTCGGCCACTCGGAGCGTCGCACGCTCCACGGCGAGACGGACGCGGACATCGCCGCCAAGTCGGCCGCGGCCGTCAATCACGGCGTCGCTCCGATCATCTGCGTCGGCGAGACCGCGGAGGACCTCGAGAAGCACGGCCCGTCGGCCGTGCCGGTGGCCCAGCTGAAGGAGGCCCTCACCGGCCTCCCCGCGGACGCCGACCTCGTCGTCGCCTACGAGCCGGTCTGGGCCATCGGCTCCGGACAGGCCGCGACGCCCGAGCAGGCCCAGCAGGTCTGCAAGGCGCTCCGCGGAGTCGTCGCCGACGTCCTCGGAGCCGGCACCGCCGCGAAGACCCGCATCCTCTACGGCGGCTCCGTGAAGTCCGGCAACATCGCCGGCTTCATGCGCGAGCCCGACGTCGACGGAGCACTCGTCGGAGGGGCCAGCCTCCAGGTCGACGAGTTCGCGGCGATCGCGCGATTCCGGAACCACGTCGGGGTCTGAGCTGCTGCGACGAGAGGGCGGGCCCATCGGGCCCGCCCTCTCGTCGTCCACGCCGCTCCCTGCGCGGCGTGGCGCGGTCGGCTTCGCGACGGGGCGCGGTTCCGAGAGCGGGATGCGTCCGGCTACGTCGATCCGCTGGGACGCGGATCGCCGGTTCGCCTCGGAGATCCCACACTGGCATCACGCGTTGGCCGGTCCGGTGCCGTCAGCTCCTCGCGGGGTGCCCTCCGAGAGCGTGGCGCGTTCGGCTCGATCGATCCGAAAGTACGTGGATCACAGGCTCGCGGTCCGGCGACTGGAGAGGTTGTCGAGGGCGCCGCGACGAGGCCACCCGCTCCGCCCCTCGACGGACACTCGTATACATCGCTCCGAACACGGGACGACGCATTCCTCGCGGATTCGCAGGCGCCGTTATACTCGTCGGGGCGCGCAACGCGCCAGAACTTCGAAAGGTACCGCGTGGACATCCTCCAGGTCGTGCTCCAGGTCATCCTGGGCATCACGAGCCTCCTGCTCACCATGCTGATCCTGCTCCACAAGGGGCGCGGCGGCGGACTGTCCGACATGTTCGGGGGCGGAGTCACCTCCAACCTCGGCGCGTCGGGCGTCGCCGAGCGCAACCTGAACCGCATCACCGTGATCCTGGGCGTCGTCTGGCTGGCCTGCATCGTGGTGCTCGGACTCATCACCAAGTTCACCACCGGAGCATAGGGGTACTCGCAATGGCATCAGGCGGCAGTGCAATCCGCGGTTCGCGCGTCGGCGCAGGACCCATGGGCGAGCAGGACCGGGGCTTCCACGCGGAGCGCGTCGCGGTCTCCTACTGGGACGCTCTCGGCAACGAGACGGTGCGCCACTTCTCGGCGGCCCTCCCCGAGGACGAGATCCCCGAGGTGATCGACTCGCCGCAGTCCGGTCTCCCCGCGGGCCGCGACCGGGCGAACCCGCCGCAGGTCGCGAAGACCGAGCCCTACAAGACGCACCTCGCCTACGTGAAGGAGCGCCGCACCGAGGCCGAGGCGGCTCAGCTCCTCGAGGAGGCGCTGCAGCAGTTGCGCGCCCGACGAGGCACCGCGACCCCGTCCTGATCCTCACCGGACGACGAACGACGGAAGGCCCGCCCCCTCGGGGGACGGGCCTTCCGTCGTTTCCGGACCGGGCTCAGTAGCTCGGAGCGATGAGCGACTCGGGGACCTCGGCCGCTGCCTCCTGGTCGACGAAGAACACCGTGCGCTTGCGACCGAACGCGCCCGACGCGGGCACCTCGTTCGTGCTGGCACCCGCGAGCGCGAGGCCCAGGGCCGAGGCCTTGTCGGCGCCGGCGAGCACCATCCAGATGCGGTCCGACTGGTTGATCAGCGGCAGCGTGAGGGTGAGGCGCTCCGGCGGCGGCTTCGGCGAGTTGCGGACGGCGAGGACGCCGGGAGTCGTGGAGCGGATCGCGGAGCGCTCGGGGAACAGCGACGCGATGTGCCCGTCCGGCCCGACACCGAGGAAGGTGATGTCGAAGCGCGGGTAGTCGCGCCCCTCGGAGGCGTGCTCGCGCAGCTCCGCGTCGTAGGCAGCGGCGGCGCCGTCGAGGTCCAGACCCTCGTCCGAGGCCGGGTAAGAGTGCACGTTCGCCGCCGGCACATCGAGGACGCTGAAGAGGTCCCCGGCCTGGACGTCGTTGCGGTCCTCGTGGCCGCGGGGCACCCAGCGCTCGTCGCCCCACCAGAAGTGCACGCGCGACCAGTCCACGTTGCCGGCGGCGGAGGAGGAGCCGATCTCCTTGAGCGTGGCGGCTCCCATCGTCCCTCCGGTGAGCACGACGTTCGCCGAACCCAGGTCGTCGAGGACGTCGATCGTCTTGGTGAGGAACCGGGCGGCGACCGAGCCGGCGAGGGTCTGCTTGTCGCGGTGGACCAGCACGCGGCGTTCGGTGGTCATCTCAGGGGACTCCTTCGGGTTCGGGTGCCGATCGGCGGGGTTCGGCTCCGTGTCGGGAAGCTCTGAGGCGTGGGCGCCCTGGACGGGCGCCCACGCCTCAGGAGGCGCTGCGGGCCTCGGCCTTCTCAGTGAGCATGTCGACCCCGCGCGAGATCACTTCACCGTACAGGTCATCCGGGTCGAGCCGGCGCAGCTCCTCCGCCAGGCAGTCCCGGAGGCTGCGGCGGGGGAGCGAGATGTCGTGGACCGGCTGATCGGGCTGCGTGAGCGTCGCGACGTTGGGCACCGAGCGCTCGAGCTCGATCACTCCGGAGTCGCGGATGAGCCGCACGCCGTGGATCCCGCTGGACCCGGTGGCGCTGATCGTGAGCTCGTGGTCGACGGGGATGTCGAGCTCGAGCTGCAGCCAGGCGGCGAGCAGGATCGTCGAGGGGGAGTCGGGCGCGCCCGAGACCTCGACGGCCGTGATCGGCTCGTAGGGCGGCTGGTCGAGCACGGCTGCGAGCTGCGCGCGCCAGAGGGTGAGGCGGGTCCAGGCGAAGTCGGTGTCGCCGGGGGCATAGGTGGAGGCGAGGTGGTGCAGCGCCTCCGCCGGGTTCGACTGGGCCGACGCGTCGGTGATCCGCCGGGTGGCGATCCGGCCGATCGGGGACGCGGAGGCGTTGTCCGGAGCGCTGTTCGGCCACCAGGCCACGACGGGGGCGTCGGGGAGGAGCAGGCCCGTGACCAGGCTCTCCTCGTCCTCGGCCGCGTCCCCGTAGGGACGGAGCACGACGACCTCGCTCGCGCCGGCGTCGCCTCCGACCCGGATCTGCGCGTCGACCCGCGCCGTCGCGTCGACCGGGACCGTGGTGGTGCCGTCGTCTTTCGAGACCACGATGACGCGCATCGGGTGCTCGCGGGACGCGTCGTTCGCGGCTTCGATGGCCTCCTCCTCGTGACCCCGGGAGGTCGCGATGATGAGGGTGAGGACGCGGCCGAGGGCGACGGCGCCGCCCTCCTCGCGGATCTTGACGAGGGTCTTCGAGACCTCGCTCGTCGTGGTGTCGGGCAGATCGACGATCATGGACGCCTCCAGGTGCGGCCGTCGCGGGCGAGGAGCTCGTCGGCGGAATCGGGGCCCCAGGTTCCGGGGCGGTACTGCTCGGGCTGGCCCTGCGTGGCCCAGAACTCCTCGATCGGGTCGAGGATCTTCCAGGACAGCTCGACCTCCTCGTGCCGGGGGAAGAGCGGCGGCTCGCCCAGGAGGACGTCGAGGATGAGACGCTCGTAGGCCTCGGGACTCGCCTCGGTGAACGCGTGGCCGTAGCCGAAGTCCATCGTCACGTCGCGCACCTGCATGCCGGCGCCGGGCACCTTCGAGCCGAAGCGCATGGTGACGCCCTCGTCGGGCTGGACCCGGATGACGAGCGCGTTCTGGCCCAGCGACGTGGTCTGGCTCTCGGCGAAGAGCTGCTTCGGTGCCCGCTTGAACACGACCGCGATCTCGGTGACGCGGCGGCCGAGGCGCTTGCCGGCCCGCAGGTAGAACGGCACGCCGGCCCAGCGTCGGGTGCCGATGTCCAGGCGCATGGCGGCGTAGGTCTCGGTGGTCGAGGTGGGGCTCATGCCGTCCTCCTCGAGGAAGCCGAGCACCTTCTCGCCGCCCTGCCAGCCGCCGGCGTACTGCCCGCGGGCGGTCGCGGTGGAGAGGTCGGCGGGGAGGCGGACGGCCGCGAGGACCTTCTCCTTCTCCGCACGGAGGTCGGCCGCGTCGAACGAGATCGGCTCCTCCATGGCGGTCAGGGCGAGCAGCTGCAGCAGGTGGTTCTGGATGACGTCGCGCGCCGCTCCGATGCCGTCGTAGTAGCCCGCGCGCCCGCCCACGCCGATGTCCTCGGCCATGGTGATCTGCACGTGGTCGACGTAGTTCGAGTTCCAGAGCGGCTCGTACATCATGTTGGCGAAGCGGAGGGCCAGGATGTTCTGGACCGTCTCCTTGCCGAGGTAGTGGTCGATCCGGAAGACGGAGTCGGGCGGGAAGACCGACTCGACGACGTCGTTCAGCTCGCGAGCCGTCTTCAGGTCGCTGCCGAACGGCTTCTCGATGACGACGCGGCGCCACTGGCCGTCCTTCTGCTCGGCGAGGCCGGAGCTGCGCAGCTGCTCGGTGACCTGCGGGAAGGACTTCGGGGGGATCGAGAGGTAGAAGGCGAAGTTGCCGTTCGTGCCGCGCTCGCGGTCGAGGTCGTCGACGGTCGTCTTCAGGCGGGCGAACGCCTCGGGGTCGTCGAACTCGCCCTGCACGAACCGGATGCCCTGCGCGAGCTGCGCCCAGACCTCCTCGTGGAACTCGGTGCGGGCGTGCTTCTTCACGGAGTCGTGGACGACCTGCTCGAAGTCCTGGTCGTCCCAGTCGCGCCGGGCGAATCCGACGAGGGCGAAGCCGGGAGGCAGGAGGCCGCGGTTGGCGAGATCGTAGACCGCGGGCATGAGCTTCTTGCGGGAGAGGTCGCCGGTCACGCCGAAGATGACGAGGCCGCTGGGCCCGGCGATCCGGTTCAACCGGCGGTCGAAGCTCAACCTCAGCGGATTGAACTCGGGGGTGATGTCCACAGACATGTGCAGTGTCCTTCTGTGTGCCGGTGGGACCGGCGCACTGCTATCGGTGAGGGAGGGGGAGGAGCGGGCGGGCCCGGCTGCTGCCCCGGGAAGTGGTCGCGGGACGACCGCGGGCACGCCGCCGCGCGCTCGAGAGCGCAGCGGCGGCGTGCCCGTCGGATCAGGTGTTGAGGGCCTCGAAGAGCGCCTCGAGGTCGGCCTCGGGGTCGGTCAGCGTGAGGGTCAGCACCGGCCGGCCGTGCTCGGCGAGCACGCTCGCGTCGCCGGCGGCCTGCGCCAGGATGAGCTGGCCGAAGGTGAACGGGCTGTCCGGGATCTCGAGGTCCACGTCGGAGCGCTCGGTGATCTGGAGGAACACGCCGGTCGGCGCCCCTCCCTTGTGGTACTGCCCGGTCGAGTGCAGGAAGCGCGGGCCCCACCCGAAGGTGACGGGGCGCTGGGCCTGCGCGGCGAGTAGGTCGCGCACGCCCTCGAGCTGCGGGAGCGCGAGGCGGTCGACGTACGCCTGGATCGAGACGTAGCCGCCGTCGCCCAGCTGCGCGAGGAGGCGGTCGACAGCGGCGGCGACGGTCGAGACGCCCTCGGTGACGCTGCTGCTGCCGGTGACCTCGATGCCCGCGTCGGTGAACGCGGGCGCCTCGGGCTCGGGCCGCTTCTCGAGCAGGGCCCGGGTCGCGACCTTCGCCGACTCGACGTCGGGCTGGTCGAACGGGTTGATGCCCAGGAGGCGACCCGCGACGGCGACGGCGTACTCCCACGTCAGCATCTGAGCGCCGAGCGAGCCGGAGAGGAGGATCTCGCCCTCGTGGCGGTCGCGCGGGAACAGGTGCAGCGCCGTGGCGTCCTCGACCAGGCGGACGACCTGCACGTCGGGCAGGTCCTCCGAGAGCTCGGGGGCCAGCGTGCCGAGGACGACGGGGAGGATGCCCGTGCCGTCCTTGCCGGTGGACTCGGCGATGAGCTGCTCCGCCCAGTCGGCGAAGCCGACGATGTCGGTCCCGTCGGCGACGATCGCGAGCTTGTCGCGGCGCGGGCTGGTCGCGGCGATCGCCGCTCCGAGGATCAGGCCCGGGTTCTCGGGGGAGTCCACGGCGAGCCCGAGGGAGGCCTCGGCCGCCTCGTCGAGGAGGGCCTCGATGTCGGCGCCGGCGAGCCCGGACGGCACGAGGCCGAACGCGGAGAGCGCCGAGAAGCGCCCGCCGATGTTCGGGTCGGCGTTGAACACGCGGTAGCCGGCCTCGCGGGAGGAGGTGTCCAGGGGCGAGCCCGGGTCGGTCACGATGACGATGCGGTCGAGCGGATCGATGCCCGCCTCCGTGAACGCCTTCTCGTAGGCCTTCTTCTGGCTCGCGGTCTCTACGGTCGAGCCGGACTTCGAGGAGATGACGACCGCGGTCGACGCGAGCCGGTCGTTCAGGGCCGCGAGCACCTGGCCGGGCGCCGTCGAGTCGAGCACGGTGAGCTCGACGCCGGCGGTGCGGGTGATGACCTCGGGCGCGAGCGAGGAGCCGCCCATGCCGCCGAGGACGATGTGGTCGACGCCCTTGGCCTGGAACTCCTCGCGCAGGGCGAGGATCTGGGGGATCAGGGGGCGGGAGACGGTGGTCGACTCGGTCCACCCGAGGCGCTTGGCCGCCTCCTCCTCCGCCGCGGCGCCCCACAGGGTGGGGGCCTGGGCGGTGATGCCGGACGCGACCTCGTCGGCGACGAGCTCCGGGACGACGCGGTCGACGGCCTTCTCGGCGTCTCCGCTGACGTGGATCTGGATGGCCATGATCAGGCCTGCGCCTTCGCGCCCTCGAGCGCCGCGGTGACGGTGTCGAGCAGCTCGTTCCAGGAGACGATGAACTTCTCCACGCCCTCCTTCTCGAGCAGCTCGGTGACGTCGGCGTACGAGACGCCCTGCGCCGCGACGGCGTCGAGGACGGCGTTCGCGTCGGCGTACGAGCCGGTGACGGTGTCGCCGGTGATGACGCCGTGGTCGAAGGTCGCCTCGAGGGTCTTCTCGGGCATCGTGTTGACCACGCCGGCCGCGACGAGCTCGGTCACGTAGAGGGTGTCGGGGAGGTCGGTCGACTTGACGCCGGTCGAGGCCCAGAGGGGGCGCTGGCGGTTGGCGCCGGACTCCTGGAGCAGCAGGGCGCGCTCGGTGGCGAACGCCTCGACGAAGACCTCGTAGGCCAGCTGCGCGTTGGCGACGCCGGACTTGCTCTTGAGGGCGCGGGCCTCGTCGGTGCCGACGGCCTCGAGGCGCTTGTCGATCTCGGTGTCGACGCGCGAGACGAAGAACGAGGCGACGGAGTGGATGGTCGACAGGTCGATGCCGGCGTCCTTGGCCTTCTCGAGGCCGGCCAGGTACGCGTTGATGACGGCGCGGTAGCGGGCGAGCGAGAAGATCAGGGTGACGTTCACCGAGATGCCGGAGCCGATGACCTCCGTGATGGCCTCGAGGCCCTCGACGGTCGCGGGGATCTTGATCATCGCGTTGGGGCGGTCGACCTTGGCCCAGAGGGCCTTGGCCTGCTCGATGGTGCCCTGGGCGTCGTGCGCCAGGCCGGGCTCGACCTCGATCGACACGCGGCCGTCGTAGCCGTTGGTCGCGTCGTAGATCGGGCGGAAGATGTCGGACGCCGCGGCGACGTCGTCGGTGGTGATCTCGAAGACGGCGTCGGTCACCGAGGTGCCGGCGGAGGCGAGCTCGCGCACCTGGGCGTCGTAGGACTCGCCGTTGGTCAGGGCCGCGGCGAAGATCGTGGGGTTCGTGGTGACTCCGACGACGTTCTTCTCCTCGATGAGCTTCTGCAGCCCTCCGGTGGAGATGCGCGAGCGGGAGAGGTCGTCGAGCCAGATGCTGACGCCGGCGGCGGAGAGCTCTGCGGTGGGGGTGTTCTCGGTCATGTCTCTTCTTCTTCTGCGTAGGTGGTGCGTGGTGTGAGGGGGAGCCGCTGCTCCGACGGCGAAGGCCGCGTCCGTGGTGGACGCGGCCTTCGGGTCAGGAGGCTGCGAGCGACTCCTTGGCGGCGGACAGTGCCGCCTCGGTGGTGATCCCGAACTCGCGGAACAGGGTCTTGTAGTCGGCCGAGGCGCCGAAGTGCTCGATCGAGACGGAGCGGCCGGCGTCGCCGACGTACTTCTGCCAGCCCAGGCTCAGGCCGGCCTCGATCGAGACGCGCGCCTTCACCGAGGAGGGCAGGACCTTCTCGCGGTACTCGGCGTCCTGCTCCTCGAACCACTCGAGGGACGGAGCCGAGACGACGCGGGCGTTGACGCCTTCGCTCCTCAGGGCCTCGCGCGCCTCGACGGCGATCTGGACCTCGGAGCCGGTCGCGATGAAGATCACGTCCGGGGTGCCGCCCGGCGCCTCGGCCAGGATGTAGGCACCACGGGCGACGTTCGCGGCGGAGGCGAAGGTCTCGCCCTCCGCGTCGCCCTCGCCGCGCTCGAACACCGGGATGTTCTGACGGGTGAGCGCGAGGCCGGCGGGGCCCTCGCGGCGCTCGAGGATGGTCTTCCAGGCGTAGGCGACCTCGTTCGCGTCGCCGGGGCGGACGATGTCCAGGCCCGGGATCGCGCGGAGGGTCGACAGCTGCTCGACCGGCTGGTGCGTCGGGCCGTCCTCGCCGAGCGCCACGGAGTCGTGGGTCCAGACGTAGATGGCCGGCGCCTTCATGAGCGCGGCGAGACGGACCGCCGGGCGCATGTAGTCGGAGAAGATCAGGAAGGTGCCGCCGAAGGGGCGGGTGTTGCCGTGCAGGACGATCCCGTTGAGGATCGCGCCCATGGCGTGCTCGCGGATGCCGAAGTGCAGCACGCGGCCGCCCTTCTTCCCGGTCCACTCGTGGGTCGAGAACTCCGTCGGGACGAAGGAGCCGGCTCCCTCGATCGTCGTGTTGTTCGACTCGGCGAGGTCGGCGGAGCCGCCCCACAGCTCGGGGATCACGCCGGCGAGGGCGTTGATGACCTTGCCGGATGCAGCGCGGGTCGAGACCTCCTTGCCGGGCTCGAAGACGGGGAGCGCCTCCTGGACGCCCTCGGGCAGCTCGCCCGAGAGGACCCGGTCGAGCAGCTCCTTCTTCTCGGGGTTCGCGGACGCCCAGGCGGCGAGCTGCTCGTCCCACTCGGCGTGCTGGGCCTGGCCGCGCTCGACGGCCTTGCGGGTGTGCTCGATGACCTCGTCGGCGACGTCGAAGGTCTTCTCGGGGTCGAAGCCGAGCACCTCCTTGAGTCCGCGGAGCTCGTCGGCGCCCAGGGCGGAGCCGTGGATCTTGCCGGTGTTCTGCTTCTTCGGCGACGGCCAGCCGATGATGGTGCGCAGGATGATGAGCGACGGCTTGTCGGTCTCGCCCTTCGCGGCCTCGATCGCGGCGTGCAGCTCGGCGACGTCCTCGTGGTACTCGCCCGTCTTCTTCCAGTCGACGACCTGGACCTGCCAGTCGTAGGCCTCGTAGCGCGCCTTGACGTCCTCGGTGAAGGCGATGTTGGTGTCGTCCTCGATCGAGATCTGGTTGGAGTCGTAGATGACGACCAGGTTGCCGAGCTTCTGGTGGCCGGCCAGCGAGGAGGCCTCGCTGGTGACGCCCTCCTGCAGGTCGCCGTCGCCGGCGATCACGTAGACGAAGTGGTCGAACGGGGAGGTGCCCGCGGCGGCCTCCGGGTCGAACAGGTCGCGCTCGAAGCGCGAGGCGTAGGCGAAGCCCACGGCGGAGGCGAGGCCCTGGCCGAGCGGCCCTGTGGTGATCTCGACGCCGTCGGTGTGGCCGTACTCCGGGTGGCCCGGGGTCTTCGAGCCCCAGGTGCGCAGCGCCTTGAGGTCGTCGAGCTCGAGTCCGTAGCCGCCCAGGTAGAACTGGACGTACTGGGTCAGCGACGAGTGGCCGACCGACAGGATGAACCGGTCGCGGCCGATCCAGGTCGCGTCGGACGGATCGCGGCGCATGACCTTCTGGAACAGGAGGTAGGCGGCGGGCGCGAGGCTCATGGCGGTTCCGGGATGGCCGTTGCCGACCTTCTCGACCGCATCCGCGGCGAGAACCCTCGCCGTGTCGACTGCCTTCTCGTCAATGGATTCCCATTGCAGTTCTGACACTTGGTACTGACCCTTCTCGAGACGTGGGGCAGACGGGGACCGTCCGCCCTCTCGCATGGTGGAGCACGCCGCATGACGACTTCGACACGATGCTCCGGCGACGGCCCTCTCGGCCCCGTGCCGACGATCGTCGGGCGGGCTCGGGTGCGTGCCGGGCGCTCTGGCGAGCAGTCCCGAGTATACGGAGGGGGGTGCGCCGCTGACCGGGGGTTGCGTGGTCGCATATGTCTGCGTCCGATTGGACAAGCGTGCACGCCGGGCCCGGCTCCCGGACGGGCGCATTACACTCGTTCGGGATCATCGAATCGTTAGAGGAGCAATGGACGCAGTCGTGGAGACCACCGCCGTCGAGCGGGACGGGGCGTCGCCGACGACCCTCTCGCGCAAGGTGAAGGCCTTCGTCGCTCTGACGAAGCCGCGCGTGATCGAGCTGCTCCTCGTGGTGACCGCTCCGACGATGATCCTGGCGCAGGGCGGGATCCCGAACCTGCTGCTGGTCCTCAACGTCCTGATCGGCGGCGCCCTGAGCGCCGGTTCGGCGGGCGCGTTCAACTGCTACTTCGACCGCGACATCGACCGGATCATGAACCGGACGAAGAACCGGCCGCTCGTGACCGGGGAGATCTCGGACCGGTCCGCGCTCGTCTTCGCGACCACGATCGGCGTCCTGTCGATCGTCTGGCTCGGCCTCACGGCCAACTGGCTCTCCGCGGGCCTCTCGCTCGCCGCGATCCTGATCTACGTCGTGTTCTACACGCTCTTCCTCAAGCGCCGGACGCCGCAGAACATCGTGTGGGGCGGCATCGCGGGCTGCATGCCGGTGCTGATCGGCTGGGCGGCGGTCACCGGCTCGCTCGACTGGGCCCCCGTCATCCTCTTCTCCGTCATCTTCCTCTGGACGCCGCCGCACTACTGGCCGCTGTCGATGAAGTACCGGGACGACTACCAGGCCGCCGGCGTGCCGATGCTGGCCGTCGTGCGCGGACGCACGATCGTCGGGCTCCAGGTCATCCTCTACGCCTGGGCCACCGTCGCCTGCTCGCTCCTGCTGATCCCCGTCGCCAGCATGGGGGTGCTCTACACGGTGGTCGCGCTCGGCAGCGGAGTCTGGTTCATCGCCGAGACGCACCGCCTCTACAGCCTCGCGATCCGTCACGAGCACGTCTCGCCGATGCGGGTGTTCCACGGGTCCATCGGATACCTCACCCTGCTCTTCCTCGCCGTCGGCATCGACCCGCTGCTGCCCTTCTGATGGTGACGCCGTTCTCCTTGCTCGCCGAGCGGGTGACCCTCGGTCCGCGCGCACTGCGCTGGGGGACCACCGCGGCGCTCGTCGCGAGCATCCTGATCATCTTCTTCGGGGGCGTCGTCCGGCTGACCGGCTCGGGCCTCGGCTGCCCCACCTGGCCGGCGTGCGAGCCGGGCTCGCTCACCTCGACACCCGAGCTCGGGATCCACGGCTTCATCGAGTTCACGAACCGCGCGTTCACCGGCGTCCTCGTGGTCGCGGTGGGCTGGGCGATCACGGCCGCGCGCCTGCAGAAGCCGCGCGACCGCACCATGACCCGGCTCGCCTGGTCGCAGTTCTGGCTCGTCGTCGCGAACGCCCTCGCGGGCGGCGCGACCGTCCACTCGGGCCTCAACCCGTACATCGTGGCCGGGCACTTCGTTCTCGCCATCGCCCTCCTCACCACCACCGCACTGACGTGGCACCGCGCCCACCGCTCGCAGTCCGTGGCCTTCGAGCCTGACCGCCCGACGCGGGCGCTCAGCATCGGGCTCGTCGGCCTGACGCTCCTCGTGATCCTCGTGGGGACCCTCGTGACGGGGACCGGCCCGCACGCCGGCGACTCCGCGGAGGTGCCCCGCATGCAGTTCCACTGGGCGAGCGTGACCGTCGTCCACGGCGTGCTCGGCACGGCGGTGCTCGTCGTGGGCGCCGCGCTGCTCCTGCGCCTGTCGCGGGCGGCGGGCTCGGAGCTCGCCCGGCGGCGCGTGGTCGCCTTCCTCGTGGTCGTCGTGCTGCAGGCGCTGGTCGGGGTCGCGCAGTCGCTCACCGCGCTGCCCGAGACGCTCGTCGCGGTGCACCTGCTCGGCTCGGCGCTCATCTGGGTCGGCGCGGTCCGCGTGCTGCTCGACGTCAACCCGAGGCTGTTCACCGTGCGCGCCCAGCGCCGGGACGCCGCCCAGGAGCTCCAGCCCGCCGCCTGACCGCGGGCTCCGGCTCGGCGGAGAGCAGGTGCCGCCGGAGGCGCAGGAGCACGCGGGGGAGCGCCCGCAGCGGGAGGTCGGCCGCGATCGCGCGGGCGAGAGGGCCGAACGCCCGTGCGGGTCCGGTCGGCAGGCCGGCGCCCACCAGTGCGGTCACGAGTCGTGCGGGGATCGGGGTCGATGCGTCGTTCGTCATGGCGGAACCGAATCACGGACCACCGACACTGGTATGGCCATGCGCGTCTGGAGGCACGTCACCGGTGCCCGGCCGACACCCAGGTGCGGAGGTTCCGCTGAACGGCGGACGCCGGTAGAATGAGAAGCTGGTCACGGTTCGACGTACCCTGCGCACGTGATCCGCACACGGCCCGATGGAGCGCCGACGCACACCTCCGGAATCCAGGGACGCACATCATCCGCTCCGCGCATCAGATCGATCGCGCGACCGGCCGGAGAGCACCCGCGGGCCACCCCCGGGGGAATGACTCCGGGACCCGACCGGTTAGCAGTGGGTAGGAAACGAGGTACACATGTCAGACATCCTGATCGACCGCCCCGAGCTCGAGAGCCTGGGCGTCTACGAGTTCGGCTGGTCCGACTCGGACTCCGCCGGAGCCTCCGCGCGACGCGGCATCTCGCCCGAGGTCGTCTCCGACATCTCCGCGCTCAAGAACGAGCCCGCCTGGATGCGCGACCGCCGCATGAAGGCCCTGAAGCTCTTCGAGCGCAAGCCCATGCCGACGTGGGGCGCCGACCTGTCGGACATCGACTTCGACAACATCAAGTACTTCGTCCGCTCCACCGAGAAGCAGGCGCAGACCTGGGACGACCTCCCGGACGACATCAAGAACACGTACGAGAAGCTCGGCATCCCGGAGGCGGAGCGCCAGCGCCTCGTCGGCGGCGTCGCGGCCCAGTACGAGTCCGAGGTCGTCTACCACCAGATCCGCGAGGACCTGGAGGAGCAGGGCGTCATCTTCATGGACACCGACACGGCGCTGCGCGAGCACCCCGAGATCTTCGAGGAGTACTTCGGCACCGTCATCCCCGCGGGCGACAACAAGTTCGCGGCGCTGAACACCGCGGTCTGGTCCGGCGGCTCCTTCGTGTACGTCCCCAAGGGCGTCCACGTGGACATCCCGCTGCAGGCCTACTTCCGGATCAACACCGAGAACATGGGCCAGTTCGAGCGGACCCTGATCATCGCGGACGAGGACAGCTACGTCCACTACATCGAGGGCTGCACGGCTCCGATCTACAAGTCGGACTCGCTGCACTCGGCCGTGGTCGAGATCATCGTGAAGAAGAACGCCCGCGTGCGCTACACGACGATCCAGAACTGGTCGAACAACGTCTACAACCTCGTCACCAAGCGCGCGATCGCGCACGAGGGCGCGACGATGGAGTGGATCGACGGCAACATCGGCTCCAAGGTCACGATGAAGTACCCGTCGATCTTCCTGGTCGGCGAGCACGCCAAGGGCGAGACCCTCTCCGTTGCGTTCGCGGGCCCCGGCCAGCACCAGGACGCCGGCGCGAAGATGGTCCACATGGCGCCGTACACGCAGTCGTCGATCGTCTCGAAGTCGATCGCCCGCGGCGGCGGTCGCGCCGGATACCGCGGCGAGGTCCGGGTGGACGCGAACGCGCACCACTCAGCGAACACCGTGCGCTGCGACGCCCTCCTGGTCGACACCATCTCGCGCTCCGACACCTACCCGGCGATCGACATCCGTGTCGACGACGTGCAGCTCGGCCACGAGGCGACGGTGTCGAAGGTCAGCGAGGAGCAGCTCTTCTACCTGATGTCGCGCGGCCTGCCGGAGGACGAGGCGATGGCCATGATCGTCCGCGGCTTCATCGAGCCGATCGCGCGCGAGCTGCCCATGGAGTACGCCCTCGAGCTGAACAAGCTCATCGAGATGGGGATGGAGGGCAGCGTCGGTTGACGCCCGCCTCCCCCCTCGAAGGGGCGCCCGGACGGGGCGCCCCGCACCCATCGAAAGGAACCACCGCCAGATGACGGTCCCCACGAGCGCCGCGACCCCCGAGATCGACGGCGCGGCCACCGCTGAGCGCCTGGGCATCAGCGCCCACTCCGACGGGGCGTTCACGCCCGTGCAGACGCGCTCCGAGCGCTTCGCGTCGGCCGACGTCGAGGCCTTCGAGGCCGTCACCGGCCGCGAGATCGCCTGGAAGCTGACCCCCGTCGCCCGCCTCGGCGATCTCATCGACGGCGCGCTCGACGGCTCGCCCGTCCCCCTCGAGCACGCGGCGGTGGACGGTGTGGACGTCTCGTGGGTCGGCCGCGACGACCAGCGGATCGGCACTGCCGGCCTCCCCGAGGACCGTGCCGCCGCGAACGCCTGGTCGAGCTTCGAGAAGGCTCTCGCCGTCCGCGTGACGGGAGAGGACGAGAAGGTCGCCACCCTCGTCCGCTCGGGCCTCGGCTCCGCACCCCGCGCCGCGCACACGATCATCGAGGCGGCGCCCTACGCCCGCGCCGTCGTCGTGCTGCAGAACGAGGGGGAGGCCTCCCTCGCGGAGAACGTGGAGATCCTCGTCGGCGAGGGCGCGCAGCTCACCGTCGTCACCGTGCAGGAGTGGGCGGACGACGCCCGGCACCTGGCCAACCACTTCGTGCGGGTCGGACGCGACGCGAAGGTGAAGCACATCGTGGTCACCCTCGGCGGCTCCATCGTCCGGGTGAACCCCTCGGCGCACCTCGTCGAGCGTGGAGCGGACGGCGAGCTCTTCGGCCTGTACTTCGCCGACGGCGGCCAGCACCTCGAGCAGCAGGTGTACGTCGACCACGACGCCCCCGACACCCGCAGCCGCGTGACCTACAAGGGCGCGCTGCAGGGCGAGGGCGCGCGCACCGTCTGGATCGGCGACGTCCTGATCCGCAACAGCGCCACCGGCACCGACAGCTACGAGCAGAACCGCAACCTCGTCCTCTCGGACGGCACGCGCGCCGACTCCATCCCGAACCTCGAGATCGAGACCGGTGACATCGCCGGAGCGGGGCACGCCTCGGCGACCGGCCGCTTCGACGACGAGCAGCTCTTCTACCTGCAGTCCCGCGGGATCCGCGAGGACGAGGCGCGACGCCTGGTCGTGCGCGGGTTCCTCAGCGAGATCGTGCAGCAGATCAAGGTCGCCGAGCTCGAGGACCGCCTGCAGCTCGCGATCGAGGCGGAGCTCGCCGGCAGCGCCGGCCAGACCGGCTCCTCCCGCGGAGCGGCGGTCCCCGCATGAGCAACGCCGCGATGATCTGCTCGGTCTCCGAGCTGATCCCCAACCAGGCCATGCGGGTCGAGGTCGACGGAGTCGCGATCGCGGTCGTGCAGGACTCCGCCGGCGAGATCCACGCCATCGGCGACACCTGCACCCACGGCGAGATCTCGCTCTCCGAGGGCTTCGTCGAGGGCGACAGCCTCGAGTGCTGGGCGCACGGCTCCCAGTTCTCCCTCCGCACCGGCACCCCGCTGAACCTCCCGGCCTACGAGCCGGTCCCCGTCTTCGTCGTCGAGATCATCGACGGCGACGTCTACATCGACCCGACCGTCACGAAGGAAGTCTGAATGTCCGTTCTCCAGATCAGCGATCTCCACGTCAGTGTCGAGACCGAGCAGGGGACCAAGCAGATCCTCCGCGGTGTCGATCTCACCATCAACCAGGGTGAGATCCACGCGATCATGGGCCCCAACGGGTCCGGCAAGTCCACCCTCGCGTACACGATCGCGGGACACCCCAAGTACCACGTCGACGGCGGCTCGATCACCCTCGACGGCGTCGAGGTCCTCGACATGTCCGTCGACGAGCGCGCCCGCGCGGGCCTCTTCCTCGCCATGCAGTACCCGGTCGAGATCCCCGGTGTGACCAACACCAACTTCCTCCGCACCGCCAAGACCGCGATCGCCGGCGAGGCGCCCGCCATCCGCACGTGGACGAAGGACGTCAAGTCGGCGATGGCGAACCTCCGCATGGACTCGTCCTTCGCGGCGCGCAACGTCAACGAGGGCTTCTCGGGCGGCGAGAAGAAGCGCAACGAGATCCTCCAGCTCGAGCTGCTCGCCCCGCAGTTCGCCGTCCTCGACGAGACCGACTCCGGCCTCGACGTCGACGCGCTCAAGATCGTGTCGGAGGGCGTCAACCGCGCCCACCAGAGCACCGGTCTCGGCGTGCTGCTGATCACGCACTACACGCGGATCCTCCGCTACATCCAGCCCGACTTCGTCCACGTCTTCGTCGCCGGCCGCGTCGCCGAGCAGGGCGGCAAGGAGCTCGCCACCCGGCTCGAGGACGAGGGCTACGACCGCTTCCTGACCTCGGCGACGGTCTGATCATGGCGGTCACCACTCTCGAGCCGAAGCTCTTCGACCAGGTCGAGGAGGCCCTCAAGGACGTCATGGACCCCGAGCTCGGGGTCAACGTGGTCGACCTGGGACTCATCTACGACCTGGGCTGGGACGACGAGAACGACGCCCTCGTCATCCACATGACCCTCACCTCGGCGGGCTGCCCGCTGACCGACGTGCTCGAGGAGCAGACCGCCGAGTCGCTCGACGGCATCGTCGAGGCGTTCCGGATCAACTGGGTCTGGATGCCGCCGTGGGGTCCCGACCGGATCACCGAGGACGGGCGCGACATGATGCGCGCACTCGGCTTCTCGATCTAGCCGCTGCACACCGACGCCGAAGGGCCGGGAGGAGTCGTCCTCCCGGCCCTTCGGCGTTCCTGTCGTCTTCAGCCTGTCGCAGTCCGTCGTGGAGTCGGAACGGCCGGGCGGGACGGCTCCGGAGTCCGGGGCCGTCGTCGTCCCCGCCGGTCGAGTCGGTGGAGGTGCCCACCGAGGTCGAGCAGGAGGACCGGGCGGCTCGACCTCTGCCGGACGCCCGAAGGGCCGGGAGGAATCGTCCTCCCGGCCCTTCGGCGTCCGTGCGACCGCTCAGCGCGAGCGTCGCGAGAGCATCGCCCAGGTGGTGGGGAGCAGCGCGGCGGCGACCAGCGCCTTGAGCGCGTCGCCGACCAGGAAGGGCACGAGTCCCGCGGAGAGGACGGAGCCGAGGTCGGCTGGCAGCCCCAGCGAGGCGAGGGCGGCGGCCAGCCAGGGCAGGCCGACGAGGTAAATGGTGGCGGTGCCGGCGAGGAAGGTCACCAGCGTGCCGAGGACGCGACGGTCCCACTGCCGCTGGGCGAGCCACCCGGTGACGATCGACGCGAGGACGAAGCCGACGATGTAGCCGCCGGTGGGACCCGCGAGGACCGCCCAGCCGTGCGAGCCCTCGGTGAAGACCGGGGCGCCGAGAGCGCCGACGAGCGCGTACACGAGCATGGAGAGCGCGCCGCGGAGTGCGCCGAGCGTCGTGCCGACCAGAAGGACCGCGAAGGTCTGGCCCGTGAAGGGGACCGGCCACATCGGGATGAACAGCTGCGCCATCGCCGCGGTGAGACCCGCACCCGCGAGCACCAGCAGGGCGTCGGTCGCGACGGAGCGGGTGACGAGCCGGTCGGCGAGGACCGGGCGCGGGAGGGCGGAAGAGGAAGGGGACATGGGTGATCTCCGAGAGTCCTGGTCGCCCGAGAGCGAGGAGCGAGCGCGTCCGCGGTGAGCGGACGTGGATCCGCCCCGCGGCTCAGGAAATATACTAGGGGGCTGCCGCATCGCGGCCCCTTGCCCCACTCCTCCCGAACCGAACGCCATTTCTTGGCGGGAACGGACAGCACTGTGCTCAGCGTGCACGACCTCGAACTCCGAGTCGGCGCCCGACTCCTGATGGAGAACGTCTCCTTCCGGGTGGGCGACGGCGACAAGGTCGGCCTCGTCGGCCGCAACGGGGCGGGGAAGACGACGCTGACCAAGGTCCTCGCGGGCGACCTCATCGCCTCGAAGGGCACGGTCGACCGCGGCGGCGAGATCGGCTACCTCCCTCAGGACCCGCGCTCCGGCGACCCGGAGGAGCTCGCGCGCACCCGCATCCTCGACGCCCGCGGGCTGGGGCAGCTGGTGCTCGGCATGCAGGAGGCGACGGTCGCGATGTCGAGCAGCGACACCTCCGTGAGCGAGGCCGGCATGAAGAAGTACGGCAACCTCACGGATCGCTTCCTCTCCCTGGGCGGATACGCGGCTGAGGCGGAGGCCGCGTCGATCGCGAGCAACCTCAACCTCCCCGACCGGATCCTCGACCAGCCGCTCAAGACGCTCTCCGGTGGCCAGCGGCGCCGCATCGAGCTCGCGCGCATCCTCTTCTCCGACGCGAGCACGCTGATCCTCGACGAGCCGACGAACCACCTCGACGCCGACTCCGTCGTCTGGCTCCGCGAGTTCCTCAAGAACTACCGCGGCGGCTTCATCGTGATCAGCCACGACATCGAGCTGGTCGGCGAGACCGTGAACCGCGTCTTCTACCTCGACGCCAACCGCCAGGTCATCGACGTCTACAACATGAACTGGAAGAACTACCAGCGCCAGCGCGCCGCCGACGAGGAGCGCCGCAAGAAGGAGCGGGTCAACGTCGAGAAGAAGGCCGGCGCCCTCCAGCTGCAGGCCGCCAAGTTCGGCGCGAAGGCCTCGAAGGCCGCAGCGGCGCACCAGATGGTCGCGCGTGCCGAGCGCATGCTCAGCGGGCTCGAGGAGGTCCGTGCGGTCGACCGCGTCGCGAAGCTCCGGTTCCCGACCCCGTCCGCCTGCGGTCGCACCCCTCTGCAGGCTCAGAACCTGTCGAAGAGCTACGGCTCGCTCGAGATCTTCACCGCCGTCGACCTCGCGATCGACCGCGGCTCCAAGGTCGTCATCCTGGGGCTCAACGGAGCGGGCAAGACGACGCTCCTGCGCATCCTGGGCGGCGTCGACCAGCCCGACACCGGAGTGATCGAGGCCGGGCACGGCCTCCGGATCGGCTACTACGCGCAGGAGCACGAGACGATCGACGTCAAGCGCTCGGTGCTCGAGAACATGGTCTCCTCCAGCCCGAACCTCACCGAGACCGAGGCCCGCCGGGTCCTGGGCTCGTTCCTGTTCACCGGCGACGACTCGCACAAGCCGGCCGGGGTCCTCTCCGGCGGGGAGAAGACCCGTCTCGCCCTGGCGATGATCGTGGTCTCGGGCGCGAACGTTCTCCTGCTCGACGAGCCCACCAACAACCTCGATCCCGCGAGCCGCGAGGAGATCCTCGACGCGCTCGCGCACTACGAGGGCGCGGTCGTCCTGGTCAGCCACGACGAGGGAGCCGTCGAGGCACTGAACCCCGAGCGCGTCCTGATCATGCCGGAGGGCACCGAGGACCACTGGGCGGCCGACTACCTCGACCTGATCACGCTCGCCTAGCGGGCGTCGAGCAGCTCGTCCTCGACCTCGGAGTCGCTGCGGCCGCGGCGTCGGCGGCGCTCCTCGCGCCGCTCCTCGGCCGCCACGACCTCGGGGTCGTCGGCGTTGCGGATGCGGTACTCGTGTCGGATCGCCCAGCCGAGCCCGCCGAAGCCCATGACGGCGAACAGCACCCACTGGATCGCGTAGCTGATGTGCAGGCCCTCGTCGGAGACTGGCTTGATCGCGGCCAGCGGGGGAGCGTCGACCGGCGCCGGCGCCTCGGCGACCAGCAGGCCGTACGCCGAGGTCCGCAGGGGCTCGTCCAGCTGCGTCGACAGGTCATCGAGCTGGATCGTGGCGATCTGGCCGGCCGGTGCGGAGCGTCCGTCGATCCGTCCCTCCGCGGGCTTCAGGCGGGCGACGACGGTCACCTCTCCCTCGGGCGGCGCGGGGATCGCGTCGGGGGAGTCCTGGGTCGAGCCGACGGGGACCCAGCCGCGGTCGACGACGAACACGCTGCCGTCGTCGAGCCGCAGCGGCGTCAGGATCTCGAAGCCGGGGTTGCCGTTGTAGGGCCGGTTGCGGACGAGGGTCTGCCCCTGCGTCTCGTAGACGCCGGTGATCTCGACCGGGCGGTACTCGAGGGCGTCGTCCCACGTGGAGTCGGCGGGGAGCAGCCCGTCGAGCGCCACCGGGTCGGCGGTCCAGTTCGCGGTGACCAGCCGGTTGGTCGAGGCGGCCTGGTCGAGCCGCGCGACCTGCCAGCGCGAGAGCAGCACGCAGGCGACGGCGAAGACGATCGCGAGAGCGAGGTAGCCGAACCAGCGTCGCGAGAAGACGAAGCGCCAGGAGGGACGGGGCGCGTCGCCGCTCATCGTTCCGCTCCGCGATCGACCGTGTAGAGCGGCTTCACCTCGAGCGGGAAGTCGCGGGCGAGGAGGAACTCGCGCAGGAACTCCAGGTGCTCGCCGCAGGCCAGCCAGGTCTTCCGACGGTCCTCCGCGTGGATCCTCGGGTTCCGCCACGCGATCGCGAACGTCGCCGTCCGCGGGCAGCCCGCTCGGGAGCAGGCGTGCGCGTCGGGGACCCGGCCGAGCGGGATCACGGCCGGCCTCCTCGCGGGTCGCCGCCCTCGGGGCCGGTCGTGAGCCCGCTCGGCCGGGTCCCCGA
>NZ_PSUE01000063.1:0-646 GCF_002931645.1 Rathayibacter sp. AY2B5
AAGCGCGTGCTAAGTGGGAAAGGATGTGGAGTTGCACAGACAACCAGGAGGTTGGCTTAGAAGCAGCCACCCTTGAAAGAGTGCGTAATAGCTCACTGGTCAAGTGATTCCGCGCCGACAATGTAACGGGGCTCAAGCACGCCACCGAAGTTGTGGCATTGACATTAGTGGTAGGCCTTCGTGGTCCAGCCGTGTTGATGGGTAGGAGAGCGTCGTGTGGCGAGTGAAGCGGCGGTGTGAACCAGCCGTGGATGCCACACGAGTGAGAATGCAGGCATGAGTAGCGAAAGACGGGTGAGAAACCCGTCCTCCGGAAGACCAAGGGTTCCAGGGTCAAGCTAATCTTCCCTGGGTAAGTCGGGACCTAAGGCGAGGCCGACAGGCGTAGTCGATGGACAACGGGTTGATATTCCCGTACCGGCGAAGAACCGCCCAAGACAATCCAGTAGTGCTAAGTATCTGAATCCCTTTGATGGATCCCTTCGGGGTGAAGCGTTGGGCCTAGCGTACGACCCCGTGCTGGTGCGTTTAGCGTATTAACAGGTGTGACGCAGGAAGGTAGCCGAGCCGGGCGATGGTTGTCCCGGTCTAAGGATGTAGGGCGAACGATAGGCAAATCCGTCGTTCATATAGCCTGAGATCTGAT
>NZ_PSUE01000009.1:0-106927 GCF_002931645.1 Rathayibacter sp. AY2B5
CTCCCTAAAGGTCCCACTCCCCGTGACTGATGACCGCCACCGTCACCGCCCCCCGGACCCCGACCCCGAGCTGCCGGTCGACAGCGACCTCGACGTCGACGACGCCCCCGACGGGACGCCACGACCCGTGCACCTGCGTCCGCGATACCTCCTCCTCGTCGCCGCCGGCGGCACGGTCGGGACCGGGGCGCGGGAGGGCCTGACCCTCGCGTTCCCCGCCGATCCCGCCTTCGACACCGTCGTCTTCGCCATCAACATCGTCGGCGCGCTCCTGCTCGGCGTACTCCTGGAGAGCCTCGCCAGAGCCGGCAGCGACGAGGGCCGACGCCGCACCGCACGGCTGCTGCTCGGTACCGGAGCGCTCGGAGGCTTCACCACCTACAGCACCCTCGCCACCGACACCGCCCGCCTGCTCACCACAGGACACCCCGCACCCGCCGCCCTCTACGCGCTCGGCACCGTCCTGCTCGGTGCCCTCGCGTCCTGGACCGGAGTCGCCCTCGCCGCAGCACTCCACCGGCGACGCACGCAGAGGAAGGTGCCGGCATGACACCCGCACTGTTCCTCGCGCTCTCCCTCGCCGGTGGAATCGGAGCCGCAACACGGCTCCTCCTCGACGGGCTCATCAAGGCCCGCACCGGCGGCGCCTACCCCTGGGGCACCACCGTCATCAACGTCACCGGATCACTCCTCCTCGGCCTGATCACCGGCCTCGCCCTCGCAGGCATCGCCCCCGAGCCGTGGCGACTCGTCCTCGGCACCGGCTTCCTCGGCGGCTACACCACCTTCTCCACCGCCAGCCTCGAAACCGTCCGTCTCCTCGCCGAAGGACGCCAACTCGCCTCCGCCATCAACGCCCTCGGCACGCTCCTCCTCAGCGTCATCGCCGCAGCAACAGGACTCTGGCTCGGAGGCGCGCGATGAGCATCATCGATGCACCCTCACCGGCAGTGGTGGTCGGCCTTGCCGGCGTCGATTCCGGCCCGGAGTCGGGGCACGCAGGGTCCTTCCGTTCAGCGGGTGCGGTGCGCCGTGAACGACCTCGCCGGCATGTCATCACGGGGCGATCTGGTCGCGTCTCTCCATGAGCGGTCCTGCCGTTGCGGGGTCCCGGGCGGCTCATCACGGCATGCCATCAGGCGGCTGAAGGCGGTCAGCCGTACCCGGGACCCCTGGCGCGTTCCGGAGCCGACAACTGCCCCGAATCCACGGAGACAACGGTGAGGAAGGCGGTCGGACTCCGGGGGAGCGACGCCGACCGGGACGCGGAGCGGCGTCAGCAGTGGGAGGGCCTCGACCCCGTGCTGCGCTCCCTCGGCTTCCCGAAGGGGCTGTGACGCCGGCCCGGTGGACCTCACCGGGCCGGCGCCCGCGCGCTCAGCGGTGCGCGGGTCGGAGCCCCAGCAGCGTGTCGATGATCACGAAGGCCGCGAGGCTCGCACCCAGGAGCGGGAGGAACAGCCCGAGCGCGGCGGCGACGACCAGGACGGACGCGACTCCCCACCACGTTGCGCGTCGCAGCGCTCCCCGGGCCGGCGGGGTGCCGCCGAGCCGTCGGGGACCGCGGGTGGGGCGGCGCTTCCACCACATCAGGTACCCGAGCACGACCATCGTGGCGATGCCGGCCGCGGTGACGAACAGCAGCAGCTGGTTGGGCAGCCCGAACATCGAGCCCATGTGCGTGTCGATGCCCCAGCGGGAGAGCTTGGCGACGAGGCCGAAGTCGGCGAAGTCGACCCGGTCGACGACCTGCATCGTGCTCCCGTCGATCGCGACGCCGTCGACCTCGGTCGGGAAGCTGCGCTGGATCTCCTGCACGACCCAGGCCGAGCCCTCCGTCGCGGGCGGCCGGATCTCGACCAGTCCCGTGTTCACGTTGACCTCGCGGGCGACCGAGAGCACCGAGTCGTAGGCGGCCGGCGAGTAGCCCGCCGTCGACTCGACGGCGTCGCCGGTGGCCGCGCCGTGTCCGGCGTGCCCGGCGTGCTCGTCGGCCACCTCGCCGGTCCGGTCGCCGAGCGTCGTCCCCAGCGAGGGTGTGGTCCAGCCGACTGCGGAGCGGAGGGTCTCGAAGTTCCCGCCTCCGCACAGCGACCAGGTGATGCCTGTGGTCGAGAGGAACAGGGCGCCGACGAGCAGCCAGACGCCGGTGGAGGCGTGCCAGGAGAACAGGCGCTTGTAGCCGGTGGTCCTCGGCGCGGGGCGCAGCAGGTCCCTCTTCACGCGGGCTCGGCGGAGGCGGATGATCCAGAGGCCCAGGCCGGCGAGGGCGACGACCCCCAGCCAGGAGGCGGCGAGCTCGCTGTAGTAGCGGCCCACGTCCCCGAGGTGCAGCGTCCGGTGCAGGTCGCTGACCCAGGTCCGCAACGGCAGGGCGCCGCTGGTGCCGTAGGCGGTGAGGTCGCCGCGGACGGCGGCGGTGGCCGGGTCGATGAAGACCGCGCGGGTCTCGCTGGCGCCGAGCGACGGGTCCGCGTACATCACCCGGGTGGTGTCGCCGGGGTTCGGGGCGGGGCGGACGGCGACGATGCTCTGCCCGCCTCCGGTGTACGCGTCGGCGGCGTCGATCTGGTCGGCCAGGGGCAGGTAGGCGTCCGCTTCCGGGGCGTGCAGCTCCTGCGCGTAGACGACCTGCTCGAGCTGCGGGGTGAGTGCGTAGAGCGCTCCGCTGGTCGCGGCGACGAGGATGAACGGCCCGACGAACAGGGCGGCGGAGAAGTGCAGGCGGAGCAGCAGCTGTCCGAGCCAGCCTGCGCTGCTTCTGTGCGGCGGGGGCGGGGGGTCGGCGGAGTCGCGGGGTCTCGTGGCGGTGGTGGTCATGCTTCTGGTCCTTCGGTGCTGTGGCGGGTGCCGGTGAGGGTCAGAGGAGGGTGTCGCCGATGTAGCCGCCCTCGACGCAGCCCGGCGGGATCGCGAAGACGGCGGAGCCGATCGGCGTCGTCCACTCGTTGAGCAGGTCCAGCTCGTCCAGGCGCTTCTGGATCGGCACGAACTGCGCGGTGACGTCGGCCTGGAACGCCGCGAAGATCAGCCCGGAGTTCGAGATGTCCTCGCCCGTCGGGGTGTCGTCGTAGTTGTAGGCCCGGCGGTGGAAGCGCTCGGCGGTGTTCTCCGAGCGGGCGCGCCTCATGTGCGAGAACTCCGGGATCACCGGGAAGCCGATGGTCGTCGTCGCCTCGAAGTCGGGCTCGTCGGCCTCCGCCGTCCCGGTGAGGGGCGCGCCGTTCGCGAGGGTCCGAGGAGGAGACGGGTCGGTCAGACGCCGCGGGGACCTCCGGGGAGGTCCTCGCCGCGGCTCGCGTCGATGATCAGGAGGCGGGCTGCAGAGGGGGGCCGCGCCGCAGCGCCGCCTGGGGGAAGACGCCCGAGGCGAGGGGGAGCACGTCGCGCAGCTCGAAGGAGGAGCGTTGCGCGGGTCGAGGAGCGGCCACCGGAGTCGGCAGGACCCGCACCAGGCGGGTGACGAGGTGGCTCGTCGTCGCGGCGACCCGGACGAGGAGGGACTCGCCGCGGTGGAGCGCCGCGGTCGTCGCGACGGCGGCGACGAGGTGCGCCGCCCACATCGAGGAGCCGGTCATCCCGCTGTGCGTCATCGCCGCGCTGACGTCGATCACGGCACCGTGGTGCGCGTGCAGGGTCGGCGGATCGACCGGCCCCGCGAAGGTCCCGATCGTGAAGAGCGTGTGGAACAGGAACTGGCTGACTCCCACCGAGGCCGCCAGGCGGACCAGGGAGAGCCTGCGCCCGGCGAGCGCCACGCACACCAGGACCGACAGGACGAGCGGCATCGCGACACCGAGCGGACCCGGGATCTGGCCGCCGCCCGCCACGTGCGAGAACAGTGCGACGAGCGTCGCCACCGTCGCCGCGACGACGCCCCGGAGGGTGCGCAGCGGGCGCGACGACGACATCTCCCCAGTGTCGCAGACGCCTCCTTTCCGCGGAGGACCGCTCTCGGGCGAGAGGGGCGGCCGGCCGACGGTTCCTCTCAGCGGGCCGCGGAGGCTCCGGGGCGTCACTTCTCGGGCCGGACCACCAGCCCGACGCCGCCGCCGCGCCGCACCGGTTCGGCGACCGCGGTCATCCGGCCGGAGGGGTCGACCTCGATGGCGGCCACCGCCCCGATCTGCGCGGCCGAGGTGAAGGTGTCGCCCGAGGGGACCAGCTGCTGGCCGAAGGGAGCGAGGTCGTCGGCGTACGCCTCGATGAACTCGGGCTCGGCCGAGGTCGTCGCGCCGTTGCGCTGGGAGGCGCGGGGCGCTGCCACCGCCTCGGGGAGCGTCATGCCGAGGTCGATGCGGTTGACCAGGGTCTGCAGGACCGTCGTGATGATCGTCGATCCGCCCGGCGAGCCGACGACGAACCGCACGTCCCCGCCGTCGAGCACGATCGTCGGCGACATCGACGAGCGCGGGCGCTTGCCCGGCTCGATCCGGTTCGGGTCCCCGTCGACGAAGGTGGGGGAGAAGTCGGTCATCTCGTTGTTGAGGAGGAAGCCGCGGCCGGGGACGGTCATCGCCGAGCCGCCGGTCTGCTCGATCGTGAGCGTGTAGGAGGCGGCGTTGCCCCACTTGTCGACGACCGAGAGGTGGGTGGTGGAGATGTTCTCGGTGTCCGACTCCTCCGCGGCGGGGGCGGTCGCGCATCCGGAGCCGTCGAGAGCGCCGGGCGCGACCGGGCGGACGGAGGCGGTCGCCGGGTCGATCGTGCAGTCCCGCGAGTCCGCGAACTCCTGGCTGAGGAGCGTCTCGGTGGGCACGTCGACGAAGGCGGGGTCGCCGACGTAGGCGCCCCGGTCGGCGAAGGCGCGGGCGGACGCCTCGAGGTAGAGGTGCAGGGCGCTGCCGGTGTCCTCGGCCGCGAGGTCGTGGTTCTCGAGGATGTTGAGGGCCTCGCCGACCGCGATCCCGCCGGAGGAGGAGGGCGCCATCCCGTAGACGTCGAGTCCGCGGTAGGAGACGCGGGTCGGCGCCTGCTCGGCGACCGAGTACGCCGCGAGGTCGGCGGCGGTCATCGTGCCGGCCGGGGCGGGGAGGTCCGACCCCTCGGCGATCCGCGGGTTCTGGACCGTGTCGGCGATCTCGGCGGCCAGCGCGCCCTCGTAGAACGCGGCCGGCCCGTGGACGGCGATGGAGGTCAGCGTCTTCGCGAGGTCGAGGTTGCGGAAGGTGCTGCCCACCTTCGGCGCGTCCCCACCGGGGAGGAAGAGCTCGGCCGTGTCGGGGAACGCCTGGAACCGCTCGAGGTTGTCGAGCGTCTGGTTGCGGAAGGTCTCGTCCACCCGGAAGCCCTTCGCCGCGAGCGCGATCGAGGGCGCCAGCACGACGGGGAGCGGCAGGGTGCCGAAGCGGTCGACCGCGGTGTCCCAGGTCGCCACCGTGCCGGGCACGCCGACCGCGACGCCGGAGGAGACGAGGTCCGGGGTGAACGGGTACGGGGCTCCGGTCGCGGGGTCGAGGAACGCGTCCGAGGTGATGCCGGCCGGCGCTGTCTCGCGTCCGTCGATGGTGCTGACCTCGCCGGAGGCCTTGTCGAAGTAGACGAAGTACCCGCCTCCGCCGATGCCGGCGCTGTAGGGCTCGCTCACGCCGAGGGCGGCGGCCGTGGCGACAGCGGCGTCAGCTGCGTTGCCGCCGCGCTTCAGCACCTCCATGCCCACGCGGCTCGCGTTCGCGTCGACGCTCGAGACCGCTCCGCCGTAGCCCACCTGCGTCGAGGGCGAGATGAGGGGTCCGCCGAGGAAGTCGCGGATCTTCTCGGGCGTGAGCCCGCTGTCCTTCAGGTATCCGGAGACGGGCCTGTCGAGAGCGGACGCCGGTGCGGCACCCGCCACTCCCACTGCGACGACCGCGACCAGCGCGATCGCGATCCTGCGGAGCACGGGTGTCGTGGCCATGGCGTTCCTCCATCGGAACTCTGTGGTGCGCGGTCGGCGATGCGGGTCCCCCCAACCTAGGGGCGGGGTGGGGGTGCGGGGTAGGGGGTGCCCGGTCGAGCTCGCCGCCGTCGCTCAGTCCCGGCTCGGTGCTGACGGCCCGTCGGGGATGGCGGGCAGTGCGTCGGTCGGCGGTATCGCGAACCAGAAGACCCCGTCCGCGAGCCGCGCGCGTTCCAAGGGCGCGCCGAGGGGCTCGGCCGTGTTCAGCGCCGCATCGACTCCCGTCGAGACGGGATCGTCGTTCGCGGCGTGCGGTGGGAAGCGGAAGCGCTGACCGATCAGATGGTCGCCGTCGAGACGGCGCCGGTAGACGATGCAGACGCTGTTCGGGCTCTCGATCCAGGTCCGGACCACGTCCACCACGGAGGCGTAGTTCTCGAGGATCTCGTCCTCCAGGACCCTCTTGACGACGGCAGCCTCGGTCGAATCGTGCATGGGCAATCCCTCCTCGGGTGGCGGACCGAGGAACTCGGCCCGCCACGGACGGTAGCCGAACCATTTTCGGCAGGGCGGAGGAGGCGCGCTCGAGCTCCGGAGCGGCGCGCGCCCCTCCTGGCCGGCAGGCCTGCGTCGGTACTGCTGACGGAGTCGTCGGGGCTCCTGATCCGGCCCGCGTGTCGACTCGTCCGGCAGCGCTCTTGACAGGCGAGCGAAGTAAGTGTTCGATCAGTCACATGCCTTCCCCCTCCTCCCGCTCCACCGCTGAAGCGCAGCGCGAGCGGATCACCGTGGCCGCGCTCCACGTCTTCGCGCGCACCGGGTACGCCGCGACCCCGATCACCGACGTCGCTGCCGAGGCCGGGGTCTCGCCCGCCTACGTCTTCCGCCTGTTCCCGGGCAAGCTCGGCGTCTTCGTCGCCGCGGTCGACCGCTGCTACGAGCAGGTGGCGTCGACGCTCGCGGCGGCGGGGGAGGCCTCGCCCTCCTCGGACCCGGCCGACCGGCTCGAGGCGATGACCGTCGCCTACATCGACCTGATCGCCGACCGCGACCTGATCATGCTGCAGTCGCAGGCGCAGAGCGCGTGCGAGGTCCCCGAGATCCGCGAGGCGGTGCGCCGCGGAATCTCGTCGGTCGTCCGGACCGTCACCGTCGTGTCCGGAGCCGACGGCCCGGCCGTGCAGCGCTTCATCGCCTACGGGCAGCTCTGCCACCTGATCGTGCAGACAGACCTCGGCGGCGTCGACTCCGAGTGGGCTCGCATCGTCTCCGAGGGCATCCGGCACCACGACTGAGTCCGCGGTCCTCCCCTCTCTCTCCTCCTCTTCGCCACCTCCTCTCTTCATGCCCGCAGATGTGACTGTCCAGTCACTCACTACCACCTCCAGGAGCCCCTCGTGTCCACCACCCTTCCCCGCATCACTACCCGCGTCGTCCTCCCCGGGATCGTCGAGCCGTCCGGGCTGCTCCTCGAGCAAGCACCAGTCGAGCCGCCTGCGGCCGGCGAGCTGCTCGTCGCCGTCGAGGCCACCGGCATCTCGTTCGCCGAGCAGTCGATGCGCCGCGGCCGCTACTTCGCCCAGCCGCCGTTCCCCTTCACGCCCGGCTACGACCTCGTCGGCCGGGTCCTCGCGGTCGGCCCCGGCGGCGACGCGTCGCTCGAGGGCCGCCGCGTCGCCGCGCTCACCAAGACCGGCGGCTGGACCGCGCACGCCCGTGTCGCCGCCCGCGACTGCGTTCTCGTCCCCGACGCGGTCGCGTCGGAGGACGCCGAGGCCGTCGTGGTCAACGGAGTGACGGCGTGGCAGATGCTGCACCGCTCGGCCCGGGTCTCCCGCGGCGACACGATCCTCCTGTTCGGCGCGAACGGCGGAGTCGGCGGCCTCGTGCACCGCCTCGCCCGCCTCGAGGGGATCCGCGTGATCGGCGCCGCCTCGCCCCGCCACCACGAGGCCCTCCGAGCGGCCGGAGTGGAGCCCGTCGACTACGCCGATCCCGACCTCGCCGCCCGCGTGCGCGAGCTCGCTCCCGGCGGAGTGCAGGCCGTCTTCGACAACGTCGGCGGAGCGACGACCCGGCTGGCGTGGTCGCTGCTCGCGCCCGGCGGCACCCTCGTCGCCTACGCGATCGTCAGCGCGAGCACCGGGAGCATCTGGCCCCCGTTCCTCCGCCAGCTCGCGCGGATCCAGGCCTACCAGCTGGCCCCCAACGGCCGGCGCGCGGTCTTCTACGACCTCTGGGCGGGCCACTCGATGCGGCCCGCGCGCTTCCGTGCGCGCCTCGAGGAGGACCTCGGCCGCGTGCTCGGACTCCTCGCCGACGGCTCCCTGACGGCCAACATCGCCGCCCGCTTCCCGCTCACGGGGATCGTCGAGGCGATGGAGCTCGCCGAGTCCCGGACGCTCGACGGCAAGGTGATCCTGCTGCCGTGAGCGGGGTGCGTCCGGGCGGAGGGTGATTCCGGCGCGGAGGCGCCCGGGCGGCGAGCAGGGGAGAATGGCGCGGTGGACACGGGACTGGTCGAGGTGCTGAAGGCACTGGGCAATCCCACGCGACTGCAGATCATGGAGTGGCTCCGCTCTCCTGAGGCGTCGTTCAGCGAGTTCGAGCCGATCGCCGACCGCGCCGAGTTCGGGGTCTGCGTCACGCATCTCGCCGCGAAGAGCGGTCTCGCGCAGTCGACCATCTCGTCGTACATGGGATCCCTGGAGCGCGCGGGCCTCGTCCGCTCGACGCGCGTCGGGAAGTACACCCACTACCGGAGGAGCGACGCCGACGTCGACGGGCTCCTGAAGCGCCTCGGAGCCTCGATCTAGCGACATATCGCGAATCGTCGATATGATCGGCGGCATGACCGATGCTTCCGAGGCCGCTCCCGCTCGCCGCGCTCTGCTCGTCCACGCCCATCCTGAGGAGCGGTCCTTCTCCTCGGCGCAGGCGGACGCGGTCCTCGAGCAGCTGAGGGCCGACGGCATGGAGGTCCGCCGGCTCGACCTGTACGCCGAGGGCCGGGATCCGGTGCTGCACCGCGACCAGTTCGCGCCCGGCTCCGGCTACTTCAAGCCGCAGGCGCAGCAGATGACCGCGGTCCTCGAGAAGACGCTCGGGGAGCCCGTCACGAGCGACCTCGACGAGCTGATGCAGGCGGATCTCCTGGTGCTCTCGTTCCCACTGTGGTGGTTCTCGATGCCGGCGATCATGAAGGGCTGGATCGACCGCGTCTTCGTGATGGGCGCGACGTTCGGAGGCGAGCACGGCGTCTTCGCCGAGGGCGGCCTGCGTGGCAGGAGCGCGATGCTCCTGCTGACGACGGGCGGCGGCGAAGCGGCCTTCGCGCCCGGCGCCGCCGACGGCTACGGCGACCTGCAGTCGTTCCTCTTCCACATCCATCGCGGGATGCTCGAGTTCGTCGGGTACGACGTCCTGCCCCCGGTGGTCGCCTACGGTCCCGCCCGCCTCGACGCGGCAGGACGCGAGGAGGCCCTGCAACGGGCTCGAGCGCAGGCGTCCGCATCGACGGCCCGGCTGCGCGGCGCCTAGCGTTCGCCGCTGCGACTCCCGGCCGCGCTCAGCCCCGCGACCGGCTCGCGTGCGCGCGGGCCTTCATCCGGTTGCCGCACGTCGCCATCGAGCACCACTTGGCGGTGCCGGGGCGGCTGCGGTCGAGGAGGAAGAGGTTGCACTCGTCGTTCGCGCAAGGGCGGAGCCGCCCGGGGAACCGGGTGTTCACAGCGGACCAGGCGAGGACCGATTCCACCGCGAGTCGATCCGGCTCGGGAGCGCTCAGCTCCCACACGACGCCCTCATCGGTGACGCGCGGGGTGCGCACGGCGCGCGCGACCAGGTCCGCGAGCTCCGCGACGGCCGCGGGCGCGCCCGAGCGCACGACGGCCTGGAGCGCGTCGCGGGCGCGGCGCAGCCGCTCGAGCTCGTCCTCGGTGCCGACTCCGCCCCACCGCCGGGCGAGCTCGCGACCGGCCGCGTCGCCGAGGTCGTCCGTCGGCCGTCCGTCCACCATGGGCGCGCTGTTCAGCACCGCCAGGAGCAGCTCCTCGTCCCGATCCATCGTTCCCCGTCCTCCCGCGCCGTGCGGCCCGTTCGATCCATGCTAGCGTCCGACTAACCAGTAAATCTACTTGAAGGGGTTAGCTATGGTCGTCGTCCATCACTGCACCGTGTCCGTCGACGGACTCGACGTCTTCTGGCGGGAGGCCGGGCCCGTCGACGCGCCCGTCCTCCTGCTGCTGCACGGGTACCCGAGCAGCTCGCACATGTTCCGCCACCTCCTTCCCGCCCTCGCGGGGCACTACCGCGTCATCGCCCCCGACCACATCGGCTTCGGACGCTCGTCCGCGCCCTCCGTCGAGGACTTCGACTACACGTTCGCCGCCCTGACCGCGGTGACCGGCCGCTTCCTCGAGACCATCGGGGTGACCCGGTACACGATCTACGTCCAGGACTACGGCGCCCCCGTCGGCTGGCGCCTCGCCCTCGCCGATCCGTCCGCGGTCGTCGCCGTGATCTCGCAGAACGGCAACGCCTACGAGGAGGGCTTCGTGCCCGGCTTCTGGGACCCGATCTGGGCCGACGCCGCCGAGCGGACCGACGAGACGCGCGACGCCCTCCGGCCGGCTCTCGGCCGGGAGGCCGTCGAATGGCAGTACACCCACGGTGTCCCCGACACCACCACCGTCGATCCGGACGCCTGGGAGCACGACCTCGCGCTCCTCGCCCGCCCCGGCCAGGACGACGTGCAGCTGGCGCTCTTCCGCGACTACGCCGCCAACCGCGAGCTCTACCCCGCCGTGCATGCGTGGATCCGCGAGTCCGGAGTCCCCGTCCTCGCCGTCTGGGGCCGGAACGACGAGATCTTCGCCCCCGCCGGCGCCCAGGCCTTCCTCCGCGACGCGCCCCACGCGCGCATCGAGCTCGTCGACGGCGGGCACTTCCTGCTCGAGTCCCACCTCGACCGCGTCGTCAGCGGGATCACGGACTGGCTCGGCCGCGAGTGACGGTCCCGTGAGCCGGTCGGGCCCGCTGGTTCGGCCTCGCGGGAGCGGCCACGGATGCCTGCTCCTGCTGCCGGCAACCGCGCCGACGTCGGCGCAGCCGGGTCGCGATCCCGACCCGCTGCGCCCGGCGAGACCCTCCTGCCCGGCGCCCCTCAGCGGCTGAGGAGGGCCACGAGGTCGGTCGCGATGCGGTGCTCGACGTCGGCTGGGACGGGCTGCACGGCGGCGTCGAGGTCCGCGGTGACGACGGCGGCGAGGCTCCGTGCCTGAAGGGTCAGGCCGAGGTCCATCGCCTGGATCGGGTTGCCGCCGGCCGCCGTGAGGTTGATCATCCGGCCGTTCTCGAGGCGGACGATCCGCTTGCCGTTCTTCAGGCGGATGCCCTGCCGGCGCTGGCCGTCGGCGAACTCGGTGGTCGACTCCGTGGCGGCCGCGAGGGCGTCCTCGTCGATCTCCCACGGGAAGTGGCCGACGCCCGCGATCACGGCGCCGTCGGCGAAGGCGTCGATCTCCGCCGCGCCGATGACGCCGGGTGCTCCGGTGGCGGTGAAGACGAACTGCGCGTCCGAGAGGACGTCGGCGACGGGTCCGACGCGGTGGCCGCGGAGGATCGCCTGCAGCGAGCGGATCGGGTCGACGTCGGCGACGGAGACCCGCGCTCCGAGCTGCGAGAGGGTGTCGGCGACCCCGCGCCCGCACGGGCCGTAGCCGATGACCGCGGCGCGGGTGCCCGGGATCATGAGGTTCGTGGCGTTCATGAAGCCCTGGACGACGCTCTGGCCGACCCCGTACTCGTTCTCGACGATCAGCTTGAGGGGCGAGTCGTTGATGACGACGACCGGTCGCGGGAGGGTCGCGCTGTTCTCCCGCAGGCGGATGCCGCCGGTGGTGGTCTCCTCGGTGCCGCCGAGGTAGTGGTCCGGGACGCCCGAGTTGATGAGCCGGAGAGTCAGGTCGGCGCCGTTGTCGAGGGTGAGATCGGGATCGTGCTCGAGCACCTTCTCGATGTTGCGGAGGTGCTCCGCCTCGCCGTCGCTCTGCTTCGTGTGCACGTGCACGCCGAGGGCGCGGAGGTCGTCGGCGACGTCGTCCTTCGTGGTTCCGGGCGAGCCCGTCAGAGCGATGTCCATCCCGGCCTCGACGAGGAGCGACACGAGTGCGGCGGTCTTGGGCTCGACGTGGATGCAGATCGCCAGCTTCTTCCCGGAGAGCACCGGAGCGAGCTCCCGGACCGCCTGCGCGGTGAGGGGCATGTGGTCGAGAGCCCAGCGGCTCGCCGGGTGGGAGAGGGAGAAGGTCATGGCGTGTCCTGTCTGGAGTGGGTACGTGGGCGTCGAGTGGGGGCGTCGTGTGGCCGGCGGCGCGGGAGTCGCGTCAGGGCGCTCGGCCCCCGGCGGGCTGCCGCCGCGCCCGGCGTCGCGCGTGCGTCGAGTGCGCGGTCCTGCACGCGACGTCCTGAGGAGGCCGATCGCCGGGGACGGCCGCGAGGCCTCGCGCTCCCCTGATCTCCGCGCGACGGAACCTGAGGCGCGTCTCTTCACGGCGGGCCGAGGTCGGCACTGCTCGGATCGTCGTCGGTGAGGACACCAGCCCAGTCTGTCGACCCGGACGCGCCCTCGCTCGGATGATCGTGCTCGGCGGCAGCACCTCGGGAGAGGTCGACCTGTCGTGCGGTGACATCCCGCGCGGACCGACAGGCGCGCCGCGTCCGCTCACCCTCCGGTGACTGGGCGAGGGGCATCGAAGAAGAGGTAGGACACGAGAGGATCGCGTGATGCTGGAACCACGCGGAGGCTCGGTCGCGAGCGCGGCCCGACGGAGCGCCACCGCTACCCTGACGCCATGCGCCGCAGTCTCGACGACCCTCTTCGGAACCGCGTCCGCACCGGCTCTCCGTCCGTCGCGTCCGCCTGATGGAGCGGCGACGGACGGACCGCTCGGAGCCGGTTCGCGAGTTCCGGCCCTCGAGGGCCCGGCAGAAGAACGAGTCGCGACGGCTGAGGCCCGTCGCCGTCCTCCCCGCGCTGGTCCTGCTGGCGGGGAGCGTCTGGGGAGTCGTCGTCGCCGACGACCGCGGTGCGGCGCTGGCCGTCTACCTCGGGCTGTTCGGCTTCGCCATCGTGGTGGCTCTGGTGATCGTCGGAGTGCTGGCGCTCCGCAACCGGCGGTTCCTCGCCACCGCGTCGCTCCGGATCTCGGACCGGGCGATCGAGTGCACGGACGCTCGAGGCAGGGTCGTGACCTTCGAGCGCGCCGACCCGTCGGTGAAGGCGCTGCTCGCGTGGGTGCCCGCCGGCCCCAACAGTGAGGGGATCAATCTCCCCCCGTCGCTCATCCTGTTCTTGTCGGACGGAAGCCGGTCGCTGCGGCTCCGCGGGGCGGACTGGGAGATCGAGGATCTGCGGGCAGTCGTCGCCGCCGTGACGACGCCGCTCGTACCGGCGGCGCGTGGCGTGCACACCGGTAGCCGGAGCGTGTGGGCGCGCCTGACCGGAGCCGCTCGTCGGCGGAAGATCGAGGCGCCGCCCGTCGCGGAGAAGACGCTCGGCCCCGCTGAGATCAACGAGCTGATCCCCGGGACGATGAGCTTCCGCGAGACCCGTCCGCTGACGTTCGCCCTCCTGATCGGGTTCGGCTCGGTGGCTCTCGTGCTGGGCGTCGTCGTCGGAGTCGCCTTCGTGGTGGTGCCCGGGTAGCGGTGCAGGTCAGCGGCCGTGCCGTGGACCGCTGGGCGGGAGACGCGCGCGACAGGCCCACGCTCCCGACCGGCGACCTCTCCGGGGCGATCCTGCCCGCGCCCTAGGCTCCACGCATGACACTTACCCAGGACTCCGGTTGGATCTGGTTCGGACTCGCGATCGTCACCGCCGGTCTCGCCGAGCAGAAGGGCCGCTCGCGCTGGCGCTGGTTCGTGCTGGGGCTGCTGCTCGGGCCGATCGCGACGGCCCTCGTCGTGCTGTGGGCGCGACCGGAGGGCGGAGTGGCGACGGACGTGCGCTGGAACTTCGCGATCGGCGCCGGCGTCGCTGCGGCGGCGCTCGTCCTCGTCGCCGTGACCTCGGCCCTCTGGCTGCTTCTCATCCCGGCGGCGATCGCGGCGCTCGCCGCCGGGCTGCTCGCCTGGCTGAGCCGCCGCGTCCCCTACGAGGACCTGCCCCGCTGACGACCGCTAGAGGCTGGTCGAGCATCGGAACTCGAGATCTCGCGGCCCGAGGCGGCAGGCGCGTCACTCCTCGGACAGGGTCAATGACCTCGCGAGAGTCTGCCGGCCGCGGCGTCAGCGTTCCGGCCACGCCTCCCACACTCGACTGAAGGGCGCGGTCAGCTGCTGCCCGTCGTGGCCGATCCTGTGATGTACCCCCACGTCGTTGCTGTAGCCGCTCGACCAGCCGAGCTCACTGCCGCTCCCGATGCGGTAGCCGACGATGATGCCGTCCTTGCCGGCGGCGATGCTCTCCTCGTAGCGGCCCGCGACGACGTCGAAGACGCTGCGCTCGAGGTCGTCCGCGAGGGCGGTCCACTCGTCGTCGCAGGCGTCGCAGCCGCAGACGGGGTAGTTGAAGCGGTGCAGTGCTCCGGCGTGGAGGAGGACGCCGGGGAAGACGGTCCAGACGATCGTCAGAGGTGCGGCGTCGACCGCCCGCGGCGTCACGCGGACGGCGCGGGCGGCCCAGGAGATCTCCGCTTCGTCTCGTGAGGCCAGGGCCGGGTCGTCCTCGACCGTGACGTCGTAGGTGCGCTCGAGGTGCTCGAGCAGGGCGTCCGCGACGGTGTGCAGCGGCTGGAAACGCTCGAGATCGCTCGTGACGGAGTAGCTCTCGTCCGGAGGCGACTCACCCAGCCAGCGAGTGCCGTAGGGGATGGGTCGGCCGTCCTCGCCGATGAAGACGCGGTCCGCGACAGCCGGTCGAGCGTAGTCCGTCATGGACGAGAGGGTACGACGCGAGCCGTCCCGCCGTCAGGTCGGCGACTTCCTGCCGACGGGTGCCGCGCCACCCAGCCGCACGTCCCCCTCCGGATACGCGTCGTGCGAGAAGCACAGCCGCACGCCCGCCGCCTCCACCCGCTCCAGCATCTCGGACGTCCGCTCGTGCGCCCGTGCGTCGTCGCTGATGAACCGCGGCAGCCGGCGCAGGCGCCCGGACCAGCCGAGGAACTCCCTTCCCCACGCCGCGTCCCCGGCGACCAGCACGCGCCCCTCGACGAGCGCCCCGAGGTGACCGCGTGCGTGCCCCGGGAGCGGCACCACGAGCAGCGACCCGTCGCCGAACAGGTCGAATCCGGTCAGCCCCGCGATCGTCGTCGCGGGCTGCTCGTCCGCCACGATCCCGGCCGCGAACCCCGGCGGCAGCAGCGCGCGGAAGATCCCCTCGCGCACGCGGTTCCGCCGCACGGAGGCGACCTGGCCCGAGGACAGCACGAACGTCGCGTCCGGGAACCAGCGCACGCCGCCCACGTGGTCCGGGTGCAGGTGCGTCAGCACCACGAACTCCACGTCGGCCGGGGTCAGGCCGAGGGCGAGCAGCCGCTGGTCGACGGTCTCGTCGTCCGGCACCGTCGCGGGCAGGATCCGCTCGTACAGCCGTCCGATGAGGCCCGTCCCGCGGAACGTCGGCGGGTAGCCCGTGTCCACGAGCACCCGCCGGCCGCTCGCGTGCGTGTAGAGGAAGACGTTCGAGGGGAAGACGCGGCGGGGGAGCCCCTTCCCGCGGAACACCCGGGACAGCGGGAAGACGGTGCTCCCGCACGCCATCACCTGCAGCGACGACTCAGCCACGCGTCGTCCTCAGGTGCTCGCCGACCCGGCGGATGCCCTCGGCCAGCGGCACGGTCGGCTCGTAGCCGAGCTCGGTCCGCGCCCGCGAGATGTCGAGGGTCTGCGCGTAGGCGAGGGTCGCCACGGTGTAGCGGGTGAACGGCGGCTCGCGGCCGGGCAGCAGCCGGTAGACCCGCTCCAGGATCTCGGCGAGCGCGGTCAGCACGCGCAGGTCCACCCGGATGAAGCGCGGCTCCTCGCCCATCGCGGCGAAGAAGCGCTCGAGGAGGTCGCCGAGCGGAGCGGGCTCGCCGTTGGTGATGTTGTAGACGCCGCCGTCGGCCACGGGAGCGTCGGCCGCGAGGACCAGCGCGTGCGCGGCGTTCTCGACGCAGGTGATGTCGACGGGGTTCCGGCCGCCGTCGAAGAGGGGGATGCCGCGGCGGCGACTGGCGGCGACGAAGCGGGGGAGGAGGCTGGGGTCGCCGACGCCGATCAGGCCGCGGGGGCGCAGGATCACGAGCTCGGGGATCCGGCCGGCGCGGTGCGCCTCCTGCAGCAGCTGCTCCGCCTCGATCTTGCTGCGGATGTAGAGGCTCATCCGGCTGCCGGTGTCGACCTCCTCCTCCCGCACCAGGTACTGGTGGCGGCGGGCGGAGTAGATGCTCGGCGAGGAGACGAAGACGAAGCGGCGGATCCCGCAGCGCTCGGCCAGCGCGATCATCGCCTCCGTCCCCGCGACGTTCGCGCGCTCGAACTCGCTCCACGTGCCCCACGGGCTCGACAGAGCGGCGGCGTGCACGAGCACGTCGGCCTCGACGTCCGTCGCGCCCAGCTCGGCGAGGTCGGCGCGGAGGACCGTGGCGCCCTCCTCCTCCAGCCGCGCCAGCGCCTCGGGGGCGCGACCGGTGGCGAGCACGTCGTCGCCCGCGGCCAGGAACTCGCGCACCGCGTAGCCGCCGAGGAAGCCCGTCGCCCCGGTGATCAGCACGCGGCGCCGGCGCTCAGCGGACATCGACGACCTCCAGCCCGCGCTTGCGGCCCCAGTACCAGAGCAGGATCCCCAGGTACCCGAGCGCCTTGCCCTTCCGGATCGACATCAGCACGACCGCGTCCTTGTCGAGCAGCGCCTCGCTCCGCCCGATCACCTGGCAGACCTTGAGGTGCAGCTCCAGGTCCTCGTCGGTGTCGTCGATGCTCGAGCGCGGGAAGCCGTCGACCTGGAGGTACAGCGCGGCGTCGATCGCGAGGTTGCAGCCGGCGGCCATGAACATCCGGTACCGCTGGCCGGGGCGGCGGTAGAAGACGCCCGGCGCGTGCTCCATCAGGCGGATCAGCGCGGTGCCGAGCACGCCGTCGTACCAGCGGTAGACGGCTTCGTCCCGCCGCGGGGACAGGCGGCCGCCGACGAAGCGGGCGCCGCCGCGGAGGTCGGCCTTGAGGCGCGCCACCCAGTCGGCGCTCGGCAGGCAGTCGGCGTCCGTGCGGGCGACGGCCGTCGCGCCCTCGGCGATCGCGTGGCGGAAGCCGGTGTCGGAGGCGGCTCCCGTGCCCTTCTGCGCCTCGTCGATCACGGCGACCTGCCGCTCCGGGCACCGGCGGCGGAACTCCTCGATCACGGCGCGCGAGCCGTCGGTGCTGCCGTTGTCGACGAGCAGGAGGGTGAAGTCCGGATCGGTCTGGCGGGCGAGCGCGTCGAGGGCGCCGCCGAGCAGCTTCTCCTCGTCGAGGAAGGGCACGACCACCCAGAAATCGCGCGCGTCCATCCGTCCCCCGCTCCGGGACCATGGTGTCGGCGGGGGCCCGTGCCGTCAAACCGCGCCGAACAGTGCGCGCGGAGGTGCAGAGGCGCGCTATACAGGGATTCGCTCCGCACGTCCCGGGGCAGGAAGGGGCCCGCGTGCCCGACCTCCTCCCGCTCCGCGTCCTCGGCACGGGCGAAGCGCTGCCCGAGCGGATCGTCACGACCGCCGAGGTCGCCGCGCTCTGCGGCCTGCCCGCCGACGAGGCCGAGCGCCGCTCCGGCGTGCGCACCCGCCACTGGGTCACCGACGACGAGGACCCGCTGGAGCTCGGCCTGCTCGCCGCCCGTCGGGCGCTCGCGGCGGCCGGGCTCGACACGGTCGACGTGGTGCTCAACGCCTCGGGCACTCAGCTGCAGGCGATCCCGGACGGAGGCGCGCTGCTCGCGGCGGGACTCGGCCTCGACGACGTCTCGGCGTACAGCGTCGGCGCCACCTGCCTGTCGTTCCTCTTCGCTCTGCAGGAGGCGGGATTCCTCCTCGCCACGGGTCGCGCCGACACCGTGCTCATCGTCTCGACCGACTGCGGCAGCCGCGGCATCGACCCGGGCCAGCCCGAGAGCGCCCTGCTCTTCGGCGACGCGGCCGCCGCCGTCGTGATCGGACGCGCCGAGACTCCGGGGCAGGGCCTGGTCACCACGCACTTCCGCACCCGCCCGAGCGGTGTGCGCCACGCGGAGCTGCGCGGCTTCGGCTCGCGGATCCGGATCGAGGAGGCGCAGGACCGGCTCGCCGACTTCCGCTTCGACATGCAGGGCAAGGCGCTGCTCGTCGACGCGCTGCGGCACTTCCCGGCATTCCTCGAGGAGGTGCGGCCCGGCCTCTCGACCGGGCTCCCCGGCATCGACCGCGTGGTCCCGCACCAGACCAGCGCGGCCGGGCTCGAGGGCATGGCCCGCCTCTGGGGCCGCGACCGGATGACGATCACGCTCGGCGAGGTCGGCAACACGATCGGCAGCGCGATCCCGCTGGCCCTGCACCGCTCGCGCGTGCGGCCGGGGGAGTCGGTGCTGCTGGTGGGCACGGGCGCGGGCACGCACTACGGCGCGGTGGTCCTGCAGGCGTGAGCGGTGGCAGCGCCTAGCCGAGGAGCGACAGGGCCGAGAGCCCGAGGAACGGCGCCATCACCACGAGGCAGACCGCGGCGGAGCGACCGAACCCGTGGGAGGAGTCCCGCCCGCCGACCAGACGAGCGAGCAGTCCCGTGACCAGCGGTGGGAGCAGGAACAGCAGCAGCCACGGAGCCAGGACCTCCGCGCGCGGCGCCGTCCAGTCGGGCTGGTCGTCGCGGTCGAGCGGAGGGAGCCGCACGAGGAGGAACGCGGCCGTGAGGACGATCGCGGGGAGGACCGACAGGCAGGTGAGCGTGATCGCGGTGAACCTCGCCCCGTCGTCCCGGGAGTACCGGGCACGGTCGGGGTCGGGCGCGGGCCCCCGATCGGTGTTCTCGTCCCAGCCCGGACTGCTGAATCGGATGCGTCCCATCAGGCGATCATGCCGTTCCGGAGCGGGGTCGCGTTGCGGCCGACGAGACCTCCGTCATCCCCGCCGCTCGACCAGCGCCCGCAGCGCATCGCGGACGAACCGGGCGCCGGCGACTCCGCCGTAGTGCGCCGCGAACCGCTCGTCGTCGACGTACATCTCGCCGAGCCCGAGCAGGTACTCGTCGCTCGGGCCGCCGGTCGCGTCGCGGGGCGTGCCCGGCACCTCGGCGAGCCAGGCGCGGTGCCGCTCGGCCAGCGCGAGCGCCTCCTCCCCGGTCGGACCCGCCCCGCTCGCCGCCGCGGCGGTCCACGCGTCGGCGAGGTCCGCCTGCCGCCGCTGCCACTGCTCGCGCTCCTCCGCGCTCATCGAGCGCCACCAGCGGTCGCCGCCGGCGTACGCCGGAGCACCCCAGCGGCGCTCCACTTCCTCGCGGTGCTCCGCGTGGTCGAACCCGTCGAACATCTCCTCGGCCATCGGCCCGTTCCCTTCTCTCATCGTGGTGATCGTCCCGGTGACCGCCCGGATGCGGCGGTCGAGCCGTCGGCGCTCCTCCTGGAGCACGTCGAGGTGCCGCTCGAGAGCGGCCACCGGCTCCGCGTCGCGCCGCAGGATCCGCCCGATCTCGGGCAGCCCGAGACCGAGGTCGCGCAGCAGCAGGATCCGCTGCAGCGTCACGAGCGCGGCGGCGTCGTAGTAGCGGTAGCCGTTCGCGCCCACCCGGCTCGGCGGCAGCAGCCCCTCGGCCCCGTAGTGCCGCAGCGTCCGGCTGGTCGTACCGGCCAGCCGCGCCACCTCGTGCACGGTCCACTCCTGCTCCACAGCGCCCTCCGTCTCCGCGTCGCCGGTGACTTCGGCGGCGATGGAAGCGACGGTACGGGTTGACGCGGCGTCAAGGTCAAGCGGCGGGGACGGATCCGCTAGCGGGCGCCGATCCTGCGCGTTCCCACCCGGAGGACGAGCTCGGTCACCGGCATCGCGGCGATCGAGCAGCAGGCGGCGGGCATCACGGTCAGCAGCGTGACGACGGCGTCCGTCCCGTCGCCCGCGTCGGTCCACGCCGCGATCGAGACCACGATCCAGGCGATCGCGAGGATGCAGACCGTAGAAGCGGTCCAGAGGACCGGCCAGGGCGCGCGACCCCGTCCCGCGGAGTAGGGGAGCCCGCCGACGGCCGCCGTCACGGCGGTCGCCAGAAGCGCTCGGGCCAGCGGGAGGAGCAGCTCGCCGGCGTCCCGGCCGGTGTCGAGGGAGGACAGGGCGAACAGGACCGAGGTCGTCGCGAGCGAGAGGACGCCGGCGACGGCGACGAGCGTCAGCAGGGTCCGGATCAGGAGCCTCACCGGTCGCGTCCGGCGAGGAACGCGCCGCGCTCCTCCAGCAGCCGCCGCAGGTGCCGGTCGAGCACCAGCCGCTCCGCGATCCGCCCGAGGACGCCGAGCGGGGCGGAGTACTCCAGCCGGTCGATCATCACGGAGCCGGAGCCGGAGCCGTCGGGCTCGAAGCGGTGCTCGTGCCGGAAGGTCGCGAAGGGCCCGCGGGTCTGCTCGTCGACGAAGGAGTGCGGGGCGTCGAACGCGGTGACGGTGCTGGTCAGCCGGAGCGGGACGCCGAAGTGCCGGGCGCTCCAGGTCACGTGCTCGCCGAGCCCGATCAGCCCGGTGGTCGTCCCGGACACCGCGCGCTCGCGAGCGCCGGCCTGCGAGCGCATGTGCAGGTCGATGTCGCGCGCCCGGTCGAACATCTCGGCGGCCGGGCGGGCGGAGCGGGTCACGACCTGGAGGAGCACGGTGTCGATCCTGCCCGCCGCGCCTGCAGCCGGCCGCGGACGCGCCGGTCCGCCCGCCTCACCAGCTCGTCACCACGGTCCGCGTGATCACCCACCCCTCGTCGCGGCGGACGAGGCGGCTCGTCAGCTGGAGCCGCCAGGTCGCGTGCAGGCGGCCGATGGTCGCCTCGGTGATGGTGCGGGAGGTGAGCACCGGGTGCGCGGCGCCGCCCGAGAGGGCGCTCTCGACGTGGTCGATCTCGTGGTACTCCTTGCGCGCCTCGTCGATGTCGGCGAGCCACTCCTCCCGCGACTGCACCAGGCCGGTCGGGTGCTCGATCACGAAGCGCTCGTCGAGCAGCGCCTCGAGCGCGGGCAGGTCCACCAGCTCCAGCGCATCGAAGAGGGCGGCGTGCACCGCGGTCGGGCCGTCGTCCTCCAGCTCGTCGCGCATGCCGGCGGTCCCGTCGCCGCTCATGCCGGCGGTCCCGTCGTCGCGCGGCGGACGAGCTGCGTCGGCAGCTGCACGTGCAGCGAGCGCGGCTCGCGCCCGGCCATCAGGGCGATCAGCATCTCGGCGGCGGTCGCTCCGAGCGTCTGCATCGGCTGGCGGACGGTGGTCAGCGGCGGATCGAAGCGGGCGGCCTCGGGCACGTCGTCGAAGCCGATCACCGACAGGTCATGCGGCACGGCGAGGCCCAGGTGCGCGGCGGTCTCGATGATCGCCAGCGCCGAGACGTCGTTGGCGGCGAAGACCGCGGTCGGGCGGTCGGGCAGCGACAGGAGCGAGGAGGCGGGCCGCCGGGCGGTGTCGCGGTGGTAGTTGCCCACCCGCAGCAGGCGCTCGTCGAAGGCGATGCCGGCCTCCGCCAGCGCCGCCCGGTAGCCGGCCTCCCGCAGCCGCGCCGAGCGCAGGTCGCCGCGACCCGCGACGAAGCCGATGCGGCGGTGCCCGAGGGCGACGAGGTGGCGGGTGGCGAGCAGGGCGCCGCCGAAGTTGTCGGACTCGACGGTCGGCAGGTCGGCGCGGCCGGTGTGCGGGTCCACGGCGACGAGCGGGATGTCGGAGGGCGCGCTCACCACGCTCGGCGTCACCATGATCGCCCCGTCGATGAGGGTGCCGCTGAGCCGGCTGAGCGAGCGCCGCTCCCAGCCCTCCTGCTCGCCCTCGTGGGAGCCGGAGTAGGCGAGCAGGTCGAACCGCGACTCCGCCAGCACCGACCCCACGCCCTTCAGGATCTCGGCGCTGAACGGCTCGAACCCCGCGACGAGCACGCCGATCACGCCCGTGCGCCGGGAGCGCATGCTGCTCGCGACGAGGCTCGACTCGTAGCCGAGCTCGCGCACGACCTCGAGCACGCGGGTGGCGGTGGAGGGGGCGATGCCGTAGCGGCCGTTCACGGCCTTGGACACCGTCGCCACCGAGACGCCGGCGGCAGCGGCGACGTCGTGGATGGTCGGTCGGGTGGTCATGTGGCCGACTGTAACCCGTGCTTCGAAAACCATTTCGAAAACGTTTGACCACTTTCGCAAGCACTGCGGACACTGACTCCACCCGCGAAGGCGGGAACCCCCACGGCGCCGGTGCACCAGGCGGCGCCCTCGATGAAGAGAACGGTTGGACGATGAAGTTCAGGAAGATCGCAGTGGCGACAGCAGCCCTGCTCGGCACGGTCGCGGCCCTCACCGGCTGCTCGGCTCAGGACTCGGGATCGAGCGACGGCACCGTCGCGATGACCCTCTGGCAGAACTCGACCACGGGCCCCGGCCAGGAGTTCTGGGACAAGACGATCGCGGACTTCGAGGCCGCGAACCCCGGAGTGACCATCGAGTCGCAGGCCATCCAGAACGAGGACCTCGACGGCAAGCTCCAGACGGCGCTCAACTCGGGCGACGCCCCCGACGTCTTCCTCCAGCGCGGAGGCGGCAAGCTCGCCGCCATGGTCGCGGGCGGACAGCTGAAGGACCTCACCGACGGCATCTCGGACCAGGCGCGCAGCGAGATCCCCGAGGGCTCGTTCTCGGCGAACACGCTCGACGACAAGGTCTGGGCGATGCCGGTCGCCGTCCTCCCGGGCGGCCTGTTCTACAGCCAGGACGTCTTCACGGCGGCGGGAGTCACCGAGACGCCGAAGACCATCGACGAGCTCGACTCGGCGATCACGAAGATCAAGGGCAGCGGAGCCCAGGCCGTCGCGCTCGGCGCGAAGGACGCCTGGCCCGCCGCGCACTGGTACTACTTCTTCGCGCTGCGCGAGTGCAGCGCCGACACCATGGCCGAGGCGGCCGACACCAAGGACTTCTCGGACGACTGCTGGGTCCGCGCGGGCGAGGACCTGCAGGACTTCGCGGCGACCGAGCCGTTCAACGAGGGCTTCCTCACCACCGCCGCCCAGCAGGGCGCGGGCAGCTCGGCCGGACTCCTCGCCAACCACCAGGCGTCGATGGAGCTCATGGGCGCGTGGGACCCGGGCGTGATCGCCTCCCTCACCCCCGACGAGAAGCCGCTGCCCGACCTGGGCTGGTTCCCCTTCCCCGAGATCGACGGCGGCGACGGCGAGGCCGGCGCGATCATGGGCGGTGTCGACGGCTACTCCTGCTCCGCGGGCGCTCCCGACGAGTGCGTCGACTTCCTCAACTACCTGGCCACCTCCGACGTGCAGAAGGAGTACTACGCGGCCTTCAACGCGCCCCCGGTGAACACCGTGGCGCAGGAGGCGGTCACCGAGCCGTACCTGCAGCAGATCCTCGAGGCCTACAACTCGGCCCCGTACGTCTCGCAGTGGCTCGACACCGTCTACGGCCTCAACGTCGGCAACGCGCTGAACGTCGGAGTCGTCGACCTGCTGGCCGGCAAGAGCGACCCCGAGCAGCTGGTCGAGGCCGTCAACGCCGCCGCGGCGAAGGCCTAGCCACCATGGCACTCCGCGAGAGCCCGCTCCTCGGAGTGGATGAGCCCCGCGGGACCGCGCGCACCGGAGGCGTCACCTCGACGCCTCCGGTGCGCCGGCGCCGCCGCAGCGCGGGCTGGGCGGGGCGCTTCGAGATCGCGCTCCTGGTCGGCCCGGCGCTGATCGTCTTCCTCGCCTTCGTGATCTTCCCGGTCGTGATGGCGGCCTACTACGGCTTCTTCAGCTGGCAGGGCTACGGAGTGCCGACGGACTTCGTCGGCTTCCGCAACTACCTGACGATCCTGCAGGACCCCACCTTCCACGACGCCCTCGCGCACAACGGCATCATCGTGGTGCTCTCGCTCGTGCTCCAGGGGCCGGTCGCGATCCTCCTGGCGCTGCTGCTGAACCGCAAGCTGCGCGGGCAGTCGATCATCCGCGTCCTGATCTTCGTGCCGTACGTGATCTCGGAGGTCGTCGTCGGCACCGGCTGGAGCCTGATGCTCCAGACCAGCGGCGCGGTCAACGGCCTGCTCGAGAAGGTCGGCCTCGGCGCGCTGAAGCAGGACTGGCTCTCGGATCCGGCGATCGCGATCTGGACGCTGATGCTGATCATCACGTGGAAGTACATCGGCTTCGCCGTGATCCTCTTCCTCGCGGGTCTGCAGGGCATCCCCGAGGAGCTGTCCGAGGCCGCGGCCATTGACGGCGCCTCCTACTGGCAGGTGCAGCGGCGGATCACCCTGCCCCTGCTCGCGCCGACCCTGCGGATCTGGGCGTTCCTGTCGATCATCGGCGCACTGCAGCTGTTCGACCTCGTCTACATCATCTGGGGCCAGTACGTGTCCTCGACCGCGGGCACCTCGACCATGGCGATCTACCTGGTCACCAACGGCCGCAACGCCGGCAACTACGGGTACGGGAACGCCGTCGCGGTGGTCCTGTTCCTGATCTCGCTCGTGGTGGCGCTGCTCTACCAGCGCTTCGTGCTCCGGCGCGACACGGCGGGCGCACTGACGGGAGACAAGCGATGACCGGCACGACGATGACGGCCCCGCCGATCACTCCGGAGACCCCTCGGCCTCTCGCGGTGAAGCGGCGTCGTCAGCCCCTGGGCCGCGGCACGACGATCGCCTACGTCGTGGCGATCGTCGTGATCGCGCTGATGCTCGCCCCGGTGGCGTACATCATCCTCGGCGGCTTCCGCACGAACGCGCAGATCACCACCGACCCGGCGGGCCTGCCCTCGCCGTGGAACGTGCAGAACTACCTCGACGTGATCACCGGCGGAGTCTTCTGGCAGGAGGTCGGCAACTCCACCATCGCCGGCCTCGCGACGACGCTCGGCGTGGTCGTGCTCGGCCTGATGGCGAGCTACGTCCTGGCCCGCTACGACTTCACCGGGCGCGGCGTGTTCTACGCGCTCTTCGCCGCCGGCCTGATGTTCCCGATGACTGTGGCGATCACTCCTCTCTACCTGGTGATCAAGAGCCTCGGCCTGATGAACTCGCTCGCCGGAGTGGTGCTGCCGCAGATCGCGTTCGGCCTGCCGACGACGATCATCATCCTGGTGCCGTTCCTCCGCGCGATCCCGGACGAGATCCAGGAGGCGGCCTTCATCGACGGCTGCAGCCGGATCGGCTTCTTCTTCCGGATGGTCGTGCGCCTGGCGATGCCCGGCGTGATCACCACGGGGATCCTCGCGTTCATCGCGAGCTGGAACAGCTACCTGCTGCCCCTGTTCATCCTCAACAACGAGTCCACCTTCACGCTCCCGCTCGGAGTGCAGGCGTTCTCGTCGCAGTACTCGGTCGACACGGCGAAGGTGCTGGCCTTCGTGTCGCTGTCGATGATCCCGGCGCTGATCTTCTTCAGCGTCTTCGAGCGCCGCATCGTCGGCGGGCTGACGGGGGCGGTGAAGGGATGAGCGGATCGCTCCGCCCGTCCGCCGCGTCCCCCGTCCCGTCCGCACCCGTCGCCCCACCCGCAGAGAGGGTCGCACCGTGACCGCACCGCACGCACCAGAGGACCCACAGGCCCCGTCCGCCCGCACCACCGAGCTGCTGGGCCGGATGACGCTGGAGGAGAAGCTCTCCCAGCTGGTCGGCTACTGGGTCGACCAGGGCGGCGAGGTCGTCGCCCCGCTCGCCGGCGAGATGGCCACCTCGACCGGGTACGCCGAGGCGACCCGCGAGGGGATCGGCCAGCTGACCCGCGTCTACGGCACGCGCCCCGTCGATCCGCTCGAGCGCGCTCAGTGGCTGTGGGCGGAGCAGCGCCGGCTCGTTGAGGAGACGCGGCTGGGCATCCCGGCGATCGTCCACGAGGAGTGCCTGACCGGGCTCGCCGCCTGGCAGGCCGCGACGTTCCCGACTCCGCTCGCCTGGGGCGCCTCCTTCGACCCGGAGCTCGTGGCCGAGCTCGGCGCCGTGATCGGCGGCTCGATGCGCGAGCTCGGGATCCACCAGGGCCTGGCGCCCGTGCTCGACGTGATCCGCGACCCCCGCTGGGGCCGGGTCGACGAGTGCATCGCCGAGGACCCGTACGTGGTCGGCACGATCGGCACCGCGTACGTGCAGGGGCTGCAGTCCACCGGCGTCGACGCGACGCTGAAGCACTTCATCGGCTACTCCGCCTCCCGCGGCGGCCGCAACCACGCGCCGGTGCACGCCGGACCGCGCGAGATCGCGGACGTGCTGCTGCCGCCGTTCGAGATGGCGATCCGCGACGGGGGCGCCCGCTCGGTGATGAACTCCTACGCCGAGATCGACGGGGACCCGGTCGGAGCGACGCCCGCCTACCTCACGGGCGTGCTGCGCGAGCGCTGGGGCTTCGACGGCGTGGTCGTCGCCGACTACTTCTCGGTCGCGTTCCTCCACCTCATGCACGCGGTCGCCGCCGATCTGGGCGAGGCGGCCGAGCTGGCGCTCGCCGCGGGGATCGACGTGGAGCTGCCCACGGGCGACGCGTTCCTCGCGCCGCTGGCCGCGCGCATCCGGGCCGGGGAGGCCGACGAGGCGCTCGTCGACCGGGCCGTGCTGCGGGTGCTCGCGCAGAAGGAGCGGCTCGGCCTGCTCGACGCGCGCTTCGACGACGCCCCCGAGTCGATCGACCTCGACTCGCCGGCCCACCGCGACATCGCCCGCCGCCTGGCCGAGGAGTCGGTGGTGCTGCTCGCGAACGACGGCGTCCTGCCGCTCGCTGCGCCGCGCCGCCTCGCGCTGATCGGTCCCAACGCCGACAGCGCGCCCGCGCTCATGGGCTGCTACTCCTTCGCCAACCACGTGCTGGCGCACCACCCGGGCGTGCCGCTTGGCTTCGAGATCCCGACGGTTGCGGACGCGCTGGCCGGCGAGTTCGGCTCGGCCGAGCTGCTGCTCGCCGAGGGCTGCTCAGTCGAGGGCGACGACGCCTCCGGGATCGCGGAGGCGGTCCGGGCGGCCGCCGACTCCGACGTGGCGATCGTGGTCGTCGGCGACCGGGCGGGCCTGTTCGGCCGCGGCACGGTCGGCGAGGGCAACGACGTCGAGAGCCTCGAGCTCCCGGGCCGCCAGCGCGAGCTGGTCGAGGCCGTCGTGGCGACCGGGACCCCGGTCGTGCTCGTGCTGCTGACCGGCCGCCCCTACGCCGTGGGCTGGGCGCTCGACGGGCCGTCGGCTCCCGCCGCCGTGCTGCAGGCGTTCTTCCCGGGGGAGGAGGGCGCCGGCGCGATCGCGGGCGTCGTCTCGGGACGGGTCGACCCCTCCGGCCACCTGCCGGTCTCGCTGCCGCGCTCGGCCGGGGCGCAGCCGTTCTCGTACCTGCACCCGATCCTCGGCGGGCCGTCGGACGTGACCTCCGCCGACAGCACGCCGGTGCGGCCGTTCGGCCACGGGCTCTCGTACACGCACTTCGCCCGGACGGAGCTGGCGGCCGAGGAGTCCGCCCCGACGGACGGCTCCTTCACGGCGACCGTGCGCGTCCGCAACACGGGCGAGCGGGCGGGCACCGACCTGGTGCAGCTGTACGCCCGCGACGTGTTCGCGAGCGTGACCCGGCCGGTGGCGCAGCTGCTCGGCTACGCGCGGGTCGCGCTCGAGCCCGGCGAGGAGGCGGAGGTCCGCTTCGAGGTCCCGGCCGCGCGCCTGGCCTTCACCGGACGCGAGGGCGTGCGGATCGTCGAGCCCGGCCGCGTCGAGCTGTGGGTGGGCCCGGACTGCGCGACGCGCGAGACGGAGGCGGCGCTCGAGCTGGTCGGCGCGGCCGCCGCTGTCGACGCCTCCTCGCAGCGCCTCGTCGGCACGCGGGTCCAGCGGGCGGGAGCGGGCGTCCCGGCCTGACCCCGTGGACAACGCTGGAAGGATCGCTCCGGCGGGCCGTGGATCCGCGGATCCCGGTGCCCGCGGGGCGATCCTTCCTGTGGTCTGGGCACGGCGCGGCTCCGGCACCGCTCTGGCGCGGCTCGGGCGGGCGCGGCAGGCTGGGGGGATGAGCGACGACGCGAAGCAGACCCTCCTCCGCTACCTGCAGGAGGGGCGCGACGCCCTGCTGCAGAAGCTCGACGGGCTCGACGAGTACGACGTGCGGCGGCCGCTGGTCGCGACGGGCACGAACCTGCTCGGCCTGGTGAAGCACGTGGCGGGCACCGAGGCGGGCTACCTCGGCGCCGTGTTCGGGCGGCCGTTCCCGGAGTCGATGCCGTGGATGGAGGACGAGTCGGAGCCGAACTCGGACATGTGGGCGACGGCCGACGAGTCCCTGGCCGACGTCGTCGCGCTGTACCGCCGCGTGTGGGCCCACTCCGACGCGACGGTCGCGGCCCTCCCGCTCGACGCTCCCGGGCAGGTCCCCTGGTGGACGAACCGCGACGTGACGCTGCACCGGATCCTCGTCCACATCACCGCGGAGACGCACCGGCACGCCGGCCACGCCGACATCGTCCGCGAGCTGATCGACGGGCGGGTCGGGCTCCGGACGCCCGGCGACAACCTCCCGCCGGTGCCGGAGGAGTGGTGGCCGGAGTACCGGGAGCGCCTCGAGTCGCTGGCGCGCGCCGTCCGCGACCGGGGCTGACGTGCCGGCGTCCGTCGGCACCGCGGTCACGCCGGCACGCGCGGCGCGGCTGCTCGACGAGCTCGATCCCGCGACGGAGGCGGCGCTCGACGCGGCTCTCGGAGGTCGCGGTCGCGGCCGGGCCGCCCTGCAGCGGCGCCGCGACGGGGCGTCGCCGGAGGAGCGGAGGCAGCGGGCCGCGCTCGAGCGCCGGGCGTTCAGTGCGGAGGCGGACCCCGCGGCGCTCGCGGAGCTGGCACTGCTGCGCGCGCAGCGCCGCGACCGGGAGGAGGCGCTCGACGCCGCGGTCGCGGGTCTGGCCGCGTCCGTCGGACCCGCAGCGGCCCAGGGCCGGATCGGCCGCGGGACGGCGAGCGACCGGACCGGTGGGGACGAGACCGGCGAGACCACCGGAGGCGACGACGCCGACTCCCGCACCTCCGCCACGCCCCGCCCGCGCCGCCGCCTCGGGGTGATCGCCGCCCTCGTCGCCGTGCTCGGGCTCGCCGCCCTCGGCACGGCCGCCTCCGTCGCGCTGGCCCCTCGCCCGTCGCTGGAGGTCTTCACCGAGCCCTGGGCCGTCCCCGACGACGTCGCCACGCGCCCGCTGTCGACCCTCGCGAGCCTCCGCGTCTTCCACTGGGGGCCGACGCGCTACCTGGGCAGCATCGCCGGAGTCGACTACTTCGCCACCCTCAGCCTCGACTCCTTCTCGGCCGCGGAGCTCGCCGACGAGTCCGTCTGCCTCTACGGGCTCGCGCGTTCCGACGGCGACGTCGTCGTCACGGACTGCGCGGCGACCGCCGACTTCGTCACGAGCGGCATGACCCTCTCGCCCGACGACTACCAGGGCGACGCGGGCGGCACCGGAGTCGCCTGGGGTCCGACCGGAGGGATCCGCTCGGCCGGCTGAGGCGGCTCCGCCCGACTCCACCGGGCCCGCCCGCCGTCCCCGAGCAGCCCGCCCCAGGCCCCGCCCGTCAGACCCGCCGCGTCGACGCCCGCTCCACCAGCGGCATCGGCACCAGCACCCGCTCTCCCGGAGCGCCGCTCAGCAGCAGCTCGACCGCCCGGCGGCCCATCTCCTCGTGCGGCAGCGCCACGGTCGTCAGCCCGGGGCGGAGGTAGGCGGCCAGCTCGTCGTCGTCGAACGACACCACGGCGATGTCGCCGGGGATCGAGAGCCCCGCCTCCGCGACCACCTGGTAGGCCGCCTCACGCCGAGCGGCTTCGGGCACGACGGCGCGGGCGGACAGGTCGCCTTCGCCGACCCGGACGCGGGAGTCGGCTTCGCGTTCCTCACCAACCGGATGGAGGGGGTCGGCGACGTGCGCGCGACCCGCGTCGTCGAGGCGCTCGCGACCGCGCTGCGACTGCCCGTTCCGCGCGGACTCTGACCCCTCCGCGCGGACTCTGACCCCTCCGCGCGGACTCTGACCCCTCCGCTCCACCCCCGTCAAGGGGTGGGGCGCCCGGTCGGCGCCGTCCTAGCGTCGGGGGACGGGCCGACCGGAGGGGCGGTCCGGGATCCAGGGGAGGGCGAGATGCAGAAGCTGTACTACGCGAGCGGATTCGTGCTGCTGGGCGACGAGGTGTGCTCGGCGGTCGTCGAGTACGCGCAGGCGCTGGCGAACGTGGGGAAGTCGGACCTGGTCGTGGTGCCGTCGCTCTCGGACGAGGGGCTGCGCGGCGAGACCCGTCTCCTGGTCGGACCGGCCAGCCAGCTCTTCACCAGCCCGGCGCTCGACCGCGGCGTCGACCTCGACGATCCGGAGGCGGTGGAGTCGATGCGCGAGAAGACCCGACGGCTCCAGCCCGCGCGGCCGACCGTGCAGCCGCGCGGCGAGGGCGACGACAGCGAGGACGACGGCGGGACCGACTACCTCTGACGCCTCAGGTGTCGAGCGTGGTGCTGGGGCGCTCGCCGAAGCGGTGGGCGTACGAGGCCGAGAACCGGCCGAGGTGCGCGAAGCCCCAGCGCCGTGCGACCTCGCTGACGCTGACGACTCCGGACTCGCCCGCCCGCAGCTCCTTCTGCACGCCGTCCAGCCGGATCCGCCGCAGGTAGTCGACCGCGGTGAAGCCGAACTCGCGCCGGAACTCGGTCTGCAGCGTCCGCAGGCCGATGCCCGCCGCGTCGGCGATCTGCTCGGTCCGGAGCGGCTCGTGGGCGTGCTCGTACATGTACTCGATCGCCTGGCGGAGGCGCCCCGAGCGGGGTACTCCGAGGTCGCCGGGAGTGTCCAGCGTCGAGTGCGGGAAGGTCTCGAGCAGGGCGACGGCGACCGCGCGGTCGGCCTCGCGGCGCAGCAGCGGCGAGCTGTCGGCGTCGTAGATCACCCGGGCGACCGTCGCGACGGTCGCCGACCAGCGCCGCAGCGCCGCGCCCTCGGGTCGTGCGGTGGTGTCGAAGAGGAGGGGGCCGCGGGTGCCCTCGACCTCCTCCGCGATGCCCTCGAGGTACGCGCCGTCGAAGTGGATGAGGTTCTGGCGGTAGTCGTGGAACTCGAACCGGCTGGGACGGTCGTTGACGAAGATCGCCGGCTGCCCGAATCCGAGGGTCACCGCGTCGCCGTCGAGATCGGTGACGCCCGCGCCGGCGGTCAGCCACGAGACGACGTACTCGCCCTCGGTCTGGATCGAGCCCTGCACGGAGCCGGCGAACTGGCTGCCGCGGAGCGTCACATCGCCGTCGCCGACGGAGGTGTAGCGGTACGAGAAGTCCTCGCCGGGCTCGACGACGAAGCGGTGCCCGTTGTACGACTGCTCGAAGAGGGCCCGCGCCTGCTCGATGTCACGCCCGCCGATGTCGGAGCGCATGACCTCGTCCTTCTCGTTCATCCCGATCAGGGTCGCACGAGGAGCGCTCCTCACCGCGTGCCCCGAACGGGGAATTCGTTAAGCGGATAAACCAGTCGCGGGTCCGGCGGCGCGGGTCATGGCCTGGACGGTCGCCGCCTGGAACTGCGTGAGCAGCACCACGGTGTGCCGCGCTCCGGCTTCCACGGCGAGCGAGAAGGTGGCGCCGGCCGGAGTGGCCCGCCAGGAGCGGATGTCGCGGGTGCCGACGCGGGTCGAGTCGCCGGTGCCGGCGCTCCGCAGCACCAGGGAGTCGGGCAGCACGCAGAGCGCGCCCGTCACGCCGTCGACAGTGGAGGAGCACTCGAAGCCTGCGTCGTCGTGCACTGCACCGGCGAGCTCGACGAAGTCGGTGACCTCCATCGGCTCGTCGTCGTCGCGCCTGGACACGGCGCGCTCAGGCAGCGTGCGTGAGCCCGGAGGACTCGGGCTGCTGCGCCGGCTCGGTGACGATCCGCAGGCCCCGGCCGCTGTTGGCCTCCTCCATCAGTGCGCGCACCCAGGTGGCGTTGATCGCTGGCATGCGGCTTCCGTGGAACGAGAACTGGAGGGGGATGGTCGGGTGCAGCCACAGTGTCTGGCGTCCGGTGCCGTGCGCGCTCGAGGCGTCGAGCTGGAAGGCGAACGCCTCGTCGCGGCGGAACTTGTTGATCATGACGATCTGGAGGTGCGCGAGCGCGCGGTCGTCGATCTCGTGCGAGGTGGGGGGAGTGCCGTAGAGGAGAGCGCCCATGGTGCGTGCCGCCGTTCTGTGCTGTGTCGCGGGTGCCGGCCGCGACGGTGGGGTGCCCCGGCGAGTGCCGCCGGGAGGGGGAGTGGGAGATGGTGGGGGTGTTCGTGGGGAGCAGGACCCGGGGTGTGCTGTGCCGCCGAGTCGAGTGTCCGGAGTGTCGATCCGGGGGTGCCGGGCTCCGGGATGTCGAGCCCGGATGCCGTCGCGCCGAGCCGTCGATCCCCGCTGACGCCTGCTCTGCAGGCCCGTGGAGTCGGGCGGTCGGGCCGTCCCTCCGGCTGTTCTCCGAAAGTACGCCCCTCGTTCGGAGGGCACGTGCCGCTATCCGGAATGCGAAGCAGTGGCCCCGGCCGCCGGGCGGACTCCCAGCCGGGCGACTCCGGGGCTCAGTTGCCTGGTGCCTCCGGTGGGCGGTGCGGCTGCGTCGAGACACCGCGCTCGTGCGCGAGACGCCGCAGTGGTGCGTCGGGCGGGCCGGCGGTGTCTCGGCGGGGCGTGTGGAGCGGGAGGAGGCGTGACGGTGCGCTCACTGGACAGGGCGTGCGGCTCCGTCGAGACGCCGTCTCCGCGGCGGTAACTCGGCGTGCGCGGGAGGGTGCGCTCCTCCGCGAGTCGTCGCGCCACCGCTCCGGCGGGGGTGCCGACGCTCAGAAGGCGTAGCGGACGCGGCAGTAGGGGAGGCGCTCGGCGAGGAGGGCGCGGAAGCGGTCGAGGGCGGCGCGCTTGAGGTCGCGTCGGTAGCGGATGTTGACGGCGCCGTTCTCGGAGACCTTCTGCTCCTGGCGTCCCGGCTGCCAGAGCAGCGACTCCGCCGTGGGGTGCCAGCCGAGGTTCACCTCGTGCAGGCCCTCGTTGTGGGTGAGGAGGATCACCTCGGCCGCGAGCTGCGCCTTCGCCCGCGGGTGGAGGGCGGCGTCGAGCTGGTCGAAGAGCTCGGTCCAGTCCTGCTGCCAGGTCTCGGTGAGGATCACGGGCGAGAAGTTGACGTGCACCTCGTAGCCGGCGTCGACGAAGTCGTTGATCGCCGCGATCCGCTCGGCCATCGGCGAGGTGCGGATGTCGGTGACCTTCGCCGTCTCGGCGGGCATCAGCGAGAACCGGATGCGCGTGCGCCCGAGCGGGTCCCACTCGAGGAGCTCGCGGTTGACGTACTTGGTCGCGAAGGACGCCTTGGCGGTGGGCGACATCCGGAACAGCTCGCAGAGGTCGCGGACGTTCTCGCTCAGCAGCGCGTCGACGGAGCAGTCGCTGTTCTCGCCGATGTCGTAGACCCAGGCCTCCGGGTCGCACTGGTTCGCCTCGGCCTTGGGGCCCTGCTTGGCGATGTGCCGGGCCAGGTGGCGCTGGATCTGCTCGATGTTCGTGAAGAGCGTGATCGGGTTGCTGTAGCCCTTCCTCCGCGGCACGTAGCAGTACACGCACGCCATGGCGCAGCCGTTGGCGGTGGAGGGGGCGATGAAGTCGGCCGAGCGCCCGTTCGGGCGCGTGACGAGCGACTTCTTCACCCCGAGCACGAGCGCCTCCGTCTTGATGCGCACCCAGCGCGCGACGTTCGCCTCGTCGCCGTGCACCTCCGGGATCAGCCAGTGCGACTCGACGGGCACGATCTCGGCGCCCGGCCACCGCGCCACGACCTCCTGCCCACGGGGCAGCTCGAGCGCGGCCGGCTCGGCGTAGATCCGCCGGATGTCGAGCAGGCGCCGCTCGCGGACCGGCGCGGACGCGGAGCTCGGAGCGGTGTCGGACATGAGTCCGTTCTACCGGCGACCACCGACATCCGCGGAGGCGGGGCCGTCGCCCGCCGCGCAGGTCCTCCGCCCGCCTGCAGGAACCGTGGCGCCGCTCCCTCAGGATGGAGGCATGCCCTCCTCCGCCGACCGCTTCCGCCGCGCCGCCGTCGAGCTCGCGCAGACCTCCGAGCGGCAGGTCGAGTGGGCGCTCGCCGTCGCGGAGGATGCGCGCCTCCTCGCCCTGATCGACGAGCTGCCCGCGCAGCACCGGCAGCCGTCCCTGCTCTTCTCGGTCGCGCGGCTGCTCGGCGTGCCCGACGTCGACGGCGCCGGATTCGCCGCGTGGCTCCGGAGCGAGTGGGCGCGGGTGGCGCCGGTCGCCGCCGAGCGGAGGACGCAGACCAACGAGGCGCTGCGGTGCGTGCCCCTGGTCGCGGCGCTCGAGCGGATCACGGAGCCGGGCGAGCCGGTGGCGCTCGTCGAGATCGGCGCCTCCGCGGGGCTCTGCCTGGCGCCGGAGCGGTACTCCTACGCCTTCACGGCGAGCGACGGCGAGACGAGGCTCGGGTCGGGCGCGCCGCTGCTGCGGTGCGCGGTGAGCGGAGGCGCGGCCCCGGCACGGCTGCCGGTCGTCGCGTGGCGCCGGGGGCTCGACCTGGCGCCGCTCGACGTCCGCTCGCCCGAGGACGTCGCCTGGCTGGAAGCGCTGCTCCCGCCCGACCGCCCGGAGCGGACCGCGCGGCTCCGCTCGGCCGTCGAGACTCTGCAGGACGACCCGCCCACGATCGTCGCGGGCGATGCGGCCGCCGAGCTGCCCGCCCTGCTCGACGCAGTGCCGCCGGGTCTGCGGACGGTGGTCGTCTCGCTCGGGACCCTGGTCTATCTTCCGTGGGCCGCGCGCGAGAGCGTCCTGGCGACGGTCGCCGATCGCGGCGCGAGCCTGGTGACGCTCGAGGCGGAGGCGCTGCTCCCGCACCTCGTCGCCGCGCGCGGGGACCGCACGGCCCCCGAGCCGACTCCGTTCCTGCTCGCCGCCGACGGCGTCCCGCTCGCGAGCGCGGCCGCCCACGGCGGCACCCTCTCCTGGCTGGCCTGAGGCGCGCTCCAGCGCCGTGTGCGGGGTGCCCCAAGCTCGGGAGGTGCCCGGCGCCCGGTGACCGGTGCACGCTCCGCCCCGATCGTCCGCCCACTGTTCAGAAGTTGTCGCACTCAGCGTCGAGTGCGACAACTCCTGGACTCTCGCGGAGGAGCGAGCCCGAAGCCCGAAGCCCAACGCGCAGAGCTTTGAGCTCAGGCGCTCGGCCCGATCGTCCGCCCACTGTTCACGAGTTATCGCACTCAGCGTCGAGTGCGACAACTCCTGGACAGTCGCGAAGGAGAGGGCGTCGAAGTGCAGCGCTGAGAGCTCGGAGCTCGGAGTCCCGGCGCTCGACTCGCGCCCACTGTTCAAGAGTTGTCGCACTCGGCGTCGAGTGCGACGACTCCTGGACTCTCGCGGAGGGTAAGACGGCCGAGTGCAGGACTCAGAGCTCAGAGCCAGAGCTCAGAGCGTCCAGCGTCCAGCGCCCAGCGCCCAGCGCCCTACAGCCCGTCGACCACGAGCTGCGTCGCGCGCGGGACGTACGAGGTGTTCGTCGTCGGGTCCCAGCCCACGAGCGCGACCGCGTCGCCGCCGACGCGCGCGGTGATGCCCACGAGCGAGAACGGCTTGCCGCCCACGGCTCCGGACACCTTCCAGCCGAGCGTCTCGTCGGCGCCGGTCAGCGTCTGCTCGGTGCGCTCGACGGTCGTCTCGACCGGCACGCCCTGCATCGCGAAGAGCGTCGAGCCGGAGGCGCAGCGCGTGGTCGCGTCGGTGGCGCTCGCGAGGAGCGAGGCGGCCGCGTCGGCGGTGCCGGTGCTCGACACGACGGCGGTCATGGAGCGGTCGGCGCTGGTGCCGTACGAGAGTCCGGCGGCGGGCTGCGCGGTGTCCCAGCCCAGGCCGAACGGCGAGAGGCAGCTGGCGTCGGTCGCGGTGAGGCCGGGGTAGATCGAGTCGAGCATCTCCTGGATGCTCGCGTACTCGCCGGGCACGAACTGCACGCCGGTCAGCACGGCGGCCACCTGCTCGCCGGTCTTCTGAGCGGTGTCGGCGGCAGGGGCGGCGGCCGTCGCGGTAGCGGACGGGGCGGCCGACGACGAGGGGAGCGTCGGAGTGAACGGGCGGAGGGTCGATCCGCTCGTCGCGGTCCCCGCGCAGCCCGAGAGGGCGAGCAGCAGCGCGCCTCCCATCAGAGTCGTGCGCAGCAGTGTCTTGGACATCGTGTCTCCCCCTTCGCCCGCCGGCGCCGCACCGGGGCGCCTGAGGCTAGCAGAGCCCCGCGTCCCGGAGGCGGCCCGGCGCCGCCCGCAGGACGGAGGCGGCCCGGTGGCACCCGCAGACCGGAGGCGGTCCGGCAGCGCGTGCGGATCGGGGTCGGCCCGGCCCCACCCGCACAACGGAGCCCGGAACTCCGAACCCACGCCTCCGACGGCCGCTCCCGCCGCCTCCGCTCCGCAGCTCAGATCTCGGTGTGCCCGAGCTCGGCTCCCGCGAGCAGGCGGATCTCCGGCTCGGCGATGCCCTCCAGCTCCAGCACAACGACGCGGTTGCGGCCGGCGCGGGTGACCGGCGAGGGGACGATCAGCGTCCGCTGCGGTCCGCGACGCCAGTAGCGCCCGAGGAGGAAGCCGTTAACCCAGACCAGGCCCTTGCCCCAGTGCAGCGTGTCCACGTACAGGTCGGCCTGCTCGTCGAGGTCGAACGAGCCGGAGGCGAGCTGCGGCCCGGCCGAGAACGCCGGCGCTGCGACGGCCAGGTCGGGGAGGCACTCCAGCGCGAGGGCACGCGCCGCCCAGCCGGTCAGCGGGGCGCCGTCGAGCGTCACGCCTCCGATCAGGCCCTTGTGCTCGCCGATGCGCGTGCCGTAGTTCACCCGGCCCTGGTTCTCGACCAGGATCGCGAGCTCGCCGCGTCCGCTCGGCAGAGTCAGCGCCCGCTCGTGGTGGTCGCGCGCCAGCACGCCCACCGGCACGCCGTCCAGCAGCACCCAGGCGCGGTCGCGCACCTCCTCGCCCACCACGAGGCGGGCCGGAGCGGAGGAGCCGTCGAGCGTCGTCGTGAAGAGCACGAAGCCGTCGTCGTGGCCGAGGTCGTCGAAGCTGGCCATCGCGTCGAGGTGCGCGGCCGGTCCGAACGCCTGGCCGAGGCCGAGGAGCGCCGGGCCGGGGACGAGCGGAGCGGTCAGGGCGGGGGCCGGCGGGCGCACCGCGGGCACCTCCTCCGGCACCGGCGCGTAGCGCGCGATGACGTCGCGGAACGCCCAGAACTTCGCGGTCGGGTCGCCGCCCTCGTCGAGCGGGGCGTCGTAGTCGTAGCTCGTCGTGATCGCGGCGTAGCGGCCCTTGTCGTTCGCGCCGCTGGTCAGGCCGAAGTTGGTGCCGCCGTGGAACATGTAGATGTTGACCGAGCCGCCGGCCGCGAGCAGCGTGTCGAGCTCCTGGGCGGAGGCGTCGGCGTCCGTCGTGTGGTGCTGGGTGCCCCAGTCGTCGAACCAGCCGCACCAGAACTCCATGCACATCAGCGGGCCGGTGGGCTGGAACTCGCGCAGCGTCGCGAGGCGCTCCGTGGTCCGCGAGCCGAACGAGCCGGTGAGGTGCAGGCCCGGCAGGCTGCCGTCGGCGAGCATCTGCGGAGTGGGCTGGTCGATGGTGGTCAGCGGCACCGTGATGCCGGAGTCGCGGGTCACCCGCACGAGCTCGGCCAGGTACTCCTTGTCGGAGCCGTACGCGCCGTACTCGTTCTCGATCTGCACGAGGACCACGGGCCCGCCGGCATCGATCTGGCGCGGGGCCACGATCGAGTACACGCGGCGCAGGTAGTCGCTGACCGCGGCGAGGTAGTTCGGCTCCGAGCGGCGCACGCCCACCTCGGGGTCGCGGAAGAGCCAGGCCGGGAGGGCGCCGTTGTCCCACTCCGCGCAGATGTAGGGGCCGGGGCGCACGATCGCGTGCATGCCCTCGGCGGCGATCAGGTCGAGGAAGCGGCCCAGGTCGAGCCCGGCGTCCTCGCGCCACTCGCCGCGGCGCGGCTCGTGCGCGTTCCAGGCGACGTAGGTCTCGATGGTGTTCAGGCCCATCAGGCGGGCCTTGCGGATCCGGTCGGCCCAGAGGTCCGGGTGGATGCGGAAGTAGTGCAGCGCCCCCGACAGGATGCGGTGCGGGCGGCCGTCGAGCTCGAAGTCGGCGGTGCCGATGGCGAAGCGGCTCTCGGGAGCGGTGGTCATCTGGATCCCCCTCAGGATCGGTGCCCGGTGTGTCCGAGCGTGAGAACGACGCGGGGCCGACCGGAGCGATCCGGCCGGCCCCGCGTCGAGCAGTGGTGCTACTCCGAGACGGTGAAGCCCTGCGCGTTGCCGTACTGGACGAGCTTGCTCTGCCAGTCGGCGAGGCCCTGGTCGAGGCTGGTGCCGTTGGCGTACGCCTGGCCGACGGTGTCGCCGAAGACGCTGTTCGCGTAGACCTGGTAGGGCAGGTACGACCAGCCGGAGCGGACGTCCTTCGAGGCCTGGGTCAGCACCTCGTTGATCTTCTGGCCGCCGAAGTACTCCGACTCCTGACCGGTGAAATCCGAGCTGTCGAGGTCGGCCGTGGTCGACGGGAATCCGCCGCTCTGCAGGAAGACGTCGACCGAGGCCTGGTCGCTGTTCAGCCAGCGCAGGAACGCGGCGGCCAGCGCCGGGTTCTCGCTCTGCTTGGTGACGGACTGGCCGCCACCGCCGTTCTCGGCGCTGACGGCGGTGCCGTCGTAGGTCGGGATCGGCGCGACGGCCCAGTCGCCGGAGGCGTCGGGGACGCTGGACTCCAGCACGCCGGGCATCCAGGCGCCGGTCACCAGGGAGGCGATGGAGCCGTCGGCGAGGCCCTTGTACCACTCGTCGCCCCAGGCGGGGGTGTCCGAGAGCAGCTTCTTCTCGACGAGCTGGTTCCAGACGCCGGTCCACTTGGCGGTGCCCTCGTCGGCGAGGTCGATCTTCACGTCCGTGCCGTCGGTGGTGAACGGCTCGCCGCCCGCCTGCCAGATCATGCTGGTCGCGAAGCCGGCGTCGCCGGTGTCGGCGGTGATGTACTTCGACGGGTCGGCGGTGTGCAGCTTCTCGGCCGCGGCCACGTACTCGTCCCAGGTGGCGGGGACGGCGATGCCGTACTGGTCGAAGACGGTCTTGTTGTAGAACAGCGCCATGGGGCCCGAGTCCTGCGGGAGTCCGACGAGCTTGCCGTCGATGTTGACGCTGCCCCAGGTGGAGGCGGAGTACTTGTCCTCGAGGTCGCCCATGCCGTACTGCGACAGGTCGAGGAGCGAGTCCGACAGCGCGAACTGCGGCATGGCGTAGTACTCGATCTGGACGACGTCGGGGGCGCCCGAGCCGGCCTTGATCGCGTTCTCGAGCTTGGTGTACTCGTCCTTGTTGGTGCCGGCGTTGACGAGCTCGACGTCGACCTTCGGGTAGGCCTTCTCGAACGCGGCGACCTGCGCCTCGGCGCTGGGGGTCCAGCTCCAGTACGTGATCTTGCCACCGGCCTCGAGGGCCGAGTCGAGGTCGGCGGCGGAGCCGGCGCTCGTGGTCGTGCCGCCACCGGAGGTGGACGAGCAGGCCGCGAGGGAGCCGGCGGCCAGGGCCGCGACGGCCGCGACCGTCAGGGTCCGCCTGAGGGCGGAACGGGCGATCTTCATGGTGGTGTTTCCCTTCACTTCTTCGTGCTGCGGGTGCTGTGGACGGGGCAGGACGCTCCGGCCGGGGGATGGGTAGGGGGAGGGCTCAGCCCTTGACGCTGCCGGCGCTCAGACCGGACTGCCAGAAGCGCTGGAGTCCGAGGAAGGCGACGACGATGGGGATGATCGTGAGGAGCGAGCCCGTGATCACGAGGTTGTAGATCGGCTGCGCGCTGACGCCGGTGGCCTGCGCGTTCCACTGGTTGAGGCCGACGGTGAGCGGGTACCAGGTGGGGTCGCTCAGCATGATCAGCGGGAGGAAGTAGTTGTTCCAGGTCGCGACGACCGAGAACAGCAGCACGGTCACGATGCCGGGGGCGAGGAGGCGGATGGAGATGGTGAAGAAGGTGCGGAACTCGCCCGCCCCGTCCATCCGCGCCGCTTCGAGCAGCTCGGTGGGCACCGACTCCACCGCGTAGACCCACACCAGGTACAAGCCGAACGGGCTGATCAGCGAGGGGATGATGATCGCCCACGGGGTGTTGGTCAGGCCGAGCTGGCTGAACATGAGGAACGTCGGGACGGCGAGGGCCGTGCCGGGCACCGCGATCGCTCCGAGCACCACGGCGAAGACCGCCTTGCGGCCCGTGAAGCGGAACTTCGCGAGGCCGTAGCCGGCGAGCGTGGCCAGGAGCGTCGCTCCTCCGGCGCCGACGACGACGTAGAGCAGGGTGTTGCCGAGCCAGCGGAGGAAGATCCCGTCGCGGTAGCTGAGGGTGTCGGCGATGTTCTGGAAGAAGACGAAGTCGCCGTCGAACCAGAGGCCGAAGCTCGAGAGCAGGCCGGCCTGCGTCTTCGTCGCGTTGATGACCAGCCAGGCCAGCGGCACGAGGCTGTAGAGGATGAAGACCGACATCAGCAGGGTGAAGGCGATCGACTTCTTGGGCTGCACCGAGGAGCCGCGGCGGGCGGCCGGGCGCTTCGGGGCCTGGGCGGGCGTCCGGGGAGCGGTCGCGAGGGCCATCAGTTCTCCTTCCGCGCGCCGCGGAGCTGCACGACGTAGGCGATCACCGCGGTGATCACGCCCATGACGATGGCGACCGTGGCCGACGCGTTGTACTGCTGACCGGCGAAGGACAGGTTGTAGGCGTACATGTTCGGGGTGAAGTAGGTGGTGATGATGTTCGGCGCCAGCGTCCGGAGGATGTTCGGCTCGTTGAACAGCTGGAAGCTGCCGATGATCGAGAAGATCGTGGCGATGACGATCGCGCCGCGCAGGGCGGGAAGCTTGATCGAGCGGATGACGCGCATCGGGCCGGCGCCGTCGATCTCGGCCGCCTCGTAGAGCTCGCCGGGGATCGTCTTCAGCGCGGAGTAGAAGATGAGCATGTTGTAGCCCACGAACTCCCACGTGACGATGTTGCCGATCGAGGCGAGGATCCAGTCGCGCGAGAAGGGCTGGACGACGTCGGAGCCGAGCAGGTCGTTGACGTTCGCGGCCAGGCCGAAGTTGTCGCCGTAGATGAAGCCCCACATCAGCACCGCGACGACCGCGGGGACGGCGTAGGGGAGGAAGACCACGATGCGGAAGAAGCCGGTGCCGTGGAGGCGGCCGCTGTCGATCGCGAGCGCCGCGACGAGGGCCAGCACGAGCATCACGGGGACCTGCACGACGAGGAACAGCAGGACGCGGCCGAAGCCCTCCCAGAAGTTCGGGTCGGTGAAGATCGCGGTGTAGTTCGCGAAGCCGACGAAGGAGTTGCCGCCCACCAGCTGCTCGCGGAAGAGGCTGAGGTAGATCGAGTAGACGACCGGGGCGATGAAGACCAGGAGGAAGACGACGAGGAAGGGGGCGACGAACGCCAGGCCCTTCCACTCGCTCTTCGCCCGCGACTTCGGGGCCGCGAGGGGGGACGCCGGAGGGGCGACCTCGCTCAGCGGGACGGGGGGAGACGTCGTCGTCATGGGATTCCGTTCGGGGAGTAGTGCGGGCCCGCCATGTTCACGTCAACATGGCAGAGCGTCACCGTAGCATGTCCACGTCGCCACCCGCGACTGTTCCTGCGTCACGGTTCGGCGCACGATGCACCACGGCTGACGGGCGGCGCGCTATAAAGGGAAGCCCATGTCACTCGAGACCGACCGCCCGTCCCCGTCCACCCGGCCGCGACGCGGCGTCTCGATGGCCGACGTGGCCCGGCGCGCGAACGTCTCGGGCCAGACGGTCTCGCGGGTGTCGAACGGCAAGCAGAACGTCGACGGCGAGACGCGCGAGCGGGTCCTCGAGGCGATGCGGGCCCTCGGCTACCGGCCCAACAGCGCGGCGCGGGCCCTGCGGACGGGCCGCTTCCACAGCATCGGCGTGATCATGTTCACGCTGTCCTCGTTCGGCAACATGCGCACCCTCGACGCCATCGCGATCGCGGCCGCGGATGCGGGCTACTCGATCACCCTCATCCCCGTCTCCCACCCCACCCAGGGCGAGGTGTCGGTCGCGTTCCACCGGCTGAGCGAGGAGGCGGTCGACGGCGTCATCATCATCGTCGAGGCGCACCTGCTCGACGAGGCCGACATCGTCCTCCCGCCGGACCTGCCCGTGGTGGTCGTCGACTCCGCCGGCGGCGAGAAGTACCCGGTGGTCGACACCGACCAGATGTCGGGCGCCCGCCAGGCCGTCGAGCACCTGCTCGGACTCGGACACCGCACCGTGCACCACATCGCCGGCCCGGACCGCTCCTACTCCGCCGAGCGCCGCCACGAGGCGTGGGAGTCGACCCTGATCGAGCGCGGCGCCCCGGTGCCGGAGGTGCTGGTCGGCGACTGGTCCACCGACTCCGGCTACCGCCTCGGCAAGCGGCTCGCCGCCGATCCGGAGGTCACCGCGATCTTCGCCGCCAACGACCAGATGGCGCTCGGCGTGCTGCGCGCCCTGCACGAGGCCGGACGCGCCGTGCCCGGCGAGGTGAGCGTCGCGGGCTTCGACGACATGCAGGAGTCGGCGAGCTTCTGGCCGCCTCTCACGACGGTGCGCCAGTTCTTCGGGGACACGGGCCGCCGCTCGGTCGACATCCTCCTGCGCGAGCTCGAGTCGGGCGAGCGCACCGGCGTCTCGCTCGTGCCGACCCGCCTCATCGTCCGCGAGAGCACCGGCCCGGCCCCCGCCGCCTCCTGACGCTTCCGCGGAGCCGGCCCGCGGAGCCCGCCCGCCCTTCACGCTGATCGAGGAGCCGGCCCCGCCGGCGTATCGAGATCCCCGCGACCGGACCCCCTCCGCCGGGCCCGCGCCCCTCCCCGTGCCCGCTCGACCGCGGAGCTCGCGATACTGTGAGCCCTCTCACCCCGGACCTCCAAGGAGACGCACATGTCGGTCGGCCTGCTCGCGGTTGTCGATGACATCCTCACCGCCGCCCTGAAGGCGAGCGCCAAGACGGCGGGCGTCGTGATCGACGACGCGGCCGTCACCCCGCAGTACGTGCAGGGCCTCACGCCCGCGCGGGAGCTGCCGGTGGTCGGGCGGATCGCGCTGGGGAGCCTGTTCAACAAGTTCGTCATCATCATCCCGCTGGCGCTGCTGCTCTCGGCGTTCGCGCCGCAGGTGCTGCCGTACCTGCTCATCCTCGGCGGCGCGTTCCTCTGCTTCGAGGGGGCGGAGAAGGTGCTCGAGTGGTTCGGCGTCTCGCACGGCGGCCACGAGACGGAGGCGCGCGACGAGAAGAAGCTCGTCTTCGGCGCCATCCGCACCGACCTCATCCTGAGCACCGAGATCATGCTGATCGCGCTCGACGGCCTCGACCCCGACTTCGGGATCTGGCCCACGCTCGGCGCGCTCCTGGTCGTCGGACTCGGGATGACCGTGCTCGTCTACGGCGCCGTCGCGCTGCTCGTGAAGATCGACGACGTGGGCCTGCGCCTGATGAAGAACGCGGCCCGCGGCGTGCGGCGCACCGGGGCGAGGATCGTCGCGTCGATGCCGGTCGTGTTCCGCGCGATCAGCATCATCGGGACGCTCGCCATGCTCTGGGTCGGCGGGCACCTCGTCGTCGCGAACCTCGCCGAGACGGTGTGGCACGGTCCGTACGACCTCGTGCACGTCGTCACCCACGCGGTCGAGGGCGCGGGCCCGGTCGTCATGTGGCTGGCCGACACCTTCGTCTCGATGATCTTCGGCCTCGTGCTGGGTCTGGTCATCGCGGCCGTCGTGATGGGCGTCTCGCGCCTGCGCACCCGCGACGAGGCGGCCGCGGGGCACTGAGCGGGGTCTCGATACGCCGCGTGCCGCGGCCGGTCGACCGGCATGGGGGTGCGCGGTCGCTTCACCGGCGCGGAGGTGTGCGGCCGCCCGACCGGCACGGATCCATGCTGATCGAGTAGCCCGCGCCGCGGGCGTGCCGAGTCATCACGACGCGCCGCCCGCGCAGCGCCGCTCCGACGGCGAACGACGGACCGCCCCCGTCCCCGGAGGGGCGGAGGCGGTCCGTGTCAAAGGGGGCGTCAGCAGCTGCGGGCCGCGTACGCTCCCGTCGCCACCGAGGTGACCTGCTCACCGTCGACCGTGCCCGTCGCGGTGACGGTGGCCTGGCCGGCCGGCAGCGAGGCCGCGCGCGTGGTGAACGCGGCGCTGCCGCTCGCGCCGGGCGCGACTCCGGTGACCTGCTTCGACCCGGAGGGTGTCGCGATGGTCATCGAGACCGGCACGCCGGACTCGTTCTTCGCCGCGACGGTGAGCGTCACCTTGCCGGCGATGCAGCGGGTGGTCGCCGTGACCGCGACCGCGAGGGCGACGGGCGCCTTCAGAGTCACCGTCACCGTCGTGGTCGAGGTGACGGAGCCGTCGGCCGCGCGGACCGTGATGGTCGCGACTCCGCCGTTCGCCGTCGTCGGCTGGGTGATCCGCACGGTGGCCGCCGAGTCGGTCGCCACTGCTCCGATCGCCGGCATCGCCGTGCCCTCGACGGTGACCGCGTAGGAGGTGCGGGCCGGGTCGAACCCGGCGATGCCGGCTCCTCCGACGCGCAGGGCGCCCAGGGTGGCGACCGCGGCGGGCGAGGCGACCGACTCGTAGAGCTTGGTCTCGGCCACGATCAGGTGCGTGTTGTCGTAGGCGTTCATCACGACGCGGAAGGCCTTGGCCGTGACGGGCGCGAACGACGCGACCAGGGTCGGAGCCGTTCCGCCGGCCGGCGACGCGAGGGCCACGGCCGACTCGTAGCCGGGGACCGCGGTCCAGGTCGTGCTGTCAGCGGCCTGGTACTGCAGCTGGTAGGTCTGCGCCCAGCTGGTGCCGCCGTCGGCCAGGAACTGCACCGACACCTTCTCGACCTGGTGGGTCGAGGGGAAGGTGTAGGTCAGCGAGCTCTGCGCGGCCTTGGTGCCGTTGGTCCAGTTCGACCAGCCCTTGTCGCCGTCGACGCCGTTGCGGGTGCGCTCCGGTCCGTAGCCCGACTCCGACGACGACGCGGTCGCGACGATGCCGGCGTCCGGGTTGAAGTTGCGGAGCGTGCCCGTGGTGACGAGCACCGTGAGCGTGGCGGGGAGCGTCGCGCCGTCGGCGGTCGCCGTTCCCGAGACCGTCACCTGCCCGGCCCGGGCGAGGGAGGCGGTGGTGAGCGGCGTCCAGTCCCAGACGACCGGCACCGGGAAGGTGCTGGCCGAGGCGCCCACGCGGGCGGGGACCGTCGTCGGGGCCGAGGCCTTCACTCCGGCGACCGAGGCGCCCGCGGCGGCCGTGACCGACACGGGGTCGGTCGCGGTCAGTCCGCCGACGTCGACGAGCGCGGTGACCGTGATCGTCTGGCCGTAGAGGTCGGTCGCGGTGCCGGGCACCTCGACGCGGCCGGTCGCGCCGTACGCCGAGTCGGCGGGGCGCTGCCAGGTGACGGCGAGCGGTGCGCCGGCTCCCCAGGAGTACTGCGGGGTGATGCTCGCGGGCAGGGTCGGAGCGACGCCCGCGGTGGTGCGGACGGCGATCGTCTGGCCGGCGGTCGGGGCGAGGTCGCGGAGGGACCACGACTGGTTCGCTCCGCCGTTGGAGGTGTAGACGCCGACCGACGCGTTGTCGGCGCTGGAGCCGCCGTTCACGTCGAGCGACTGGGCGATCGACTCGTTGACGAGCGAGAAGTTCACGCCGTCGGTGGTGTTGACGATCCAGCGGGTCGCGGCGGTCGTCTTCGCCGCGTCGACGGACAGCGAGCGCAGGTCGGTGCCGGCGGTCGTGGCTCCGAGCACGCGTCCGTCGCCGTTGACGAGGACGACGCGGCGGGTGGCCTCGCGCTCGCCGGCGGCGACCTCGCGGACCGTCCAGGTCTGCTTGGCGGCCGTGGCGGAGTCGGTGGCGAGGCCGGTGATCGTGGTCGCGGCGCCCGAGGGGTTGCCGGTCAGGGCCTTGCCGCTCTGGGTGCCGACCAGCTGGTAGCGGTGGCCGTCGCGCAGGGCGGGTGCGGAGTCGGCGACTCCCGAGACTCCGTCGATCGAGAAGCTCGTGACCGACTTGGCGGGCACGGTGATCGTGGCGGTGCGCGAGATGCGGTCGACGCTCACCGGCGTCTTGGCGACCAGGGCGTTGCTCGTGGGAGCGGCGGCCGAGGAGGCCTTCGTGGTGACGTACGGGGTGACCGTCGCGGTGTCGGCGATGGTGCCGAAGCGGGAGAGGTCGAGCACGACGGTCTTCTCGGTCGCGGTGCTGTTGGTGTGCACGACGGTCGCGCCCGAGCCGTCGCCGCGGACGGCGGCGGTGGAGGAGCTGTCGTTGGAGGGCATCAGGTGGTCGCCCTCGTGGATGAACTTGGTGAAGTTCCGGATGGTGTTGAACTTCGAGTTCGTCTCGACGCCGCAGACCGGGGCCTTGGTGGAGTCGCCACCGGCGTCGGCGACGCGGCGGACCGACTTCCAGACCTCGGTCCCGTTCTCCTGGTACGGCTTGCAGTCCAGGTCGATGTAGACGGAGCCCCAGTTGAGGTTCTCGCCCTTGGGCTTGGGCTGCTGCATGTTGTAGTAGTCCTCGACGGGCTGCCAGAGCACCCACGCCTTGGGCTCGAGCTCGCGCAGGTCGTCGTTGATGCGGCCGGCGATGCCGAGGCCGTTCTCCATGTTGGTGGGGTCGAAGCCGGTGACCCAGTTGCCCTCGATCTCGCTCATCCACAGGTCGGTGTCGGCCTGCTTCGCGAGGTCGCGGACCTTGAGGCGGCCCGAGGTGCCGTAGGTGTGGACGTTCATCCGGTCGACCTCGGCGCGGATCGCGGCGGAGTAGGCGGCCCAGTTCGTCGCGAAGATGTCGGGGTTGGTCTCGTCCATCGCGGCGATGCCGGCGTCGGTGGTCGAGGCGTCCAGCGCGGCGGCGACGTCGGGGATCAGACCCGCCTGGCGCGTCGGTCCGACGTGCATTCCCTCCTGGCGTCCGCCGGTCGGGACGCCGTTGGAGAGCTGAGTGCCCCAGTAGTTCGTGTTCGGCTCGTTGAAGGGGTCGAGCGTGTCGAACTCGATGCCGTACTCGTCCTCCATGTGCTCGGTGACCTTCACGAGGTACTTCGCGAACTGCTCCTCGGCGGCGGGCTTCAGCTGCTCGCTGTTCGCGTCGAAGCCGCCCGAGACGTAGCCGCTCTCGGTCATGAAGTACGGGGCGGAGTTGGAGAACGCCTCCCAGTGCGAGATCTGCTTCTCCTCGGCGAGCCTCTCGACCCACCAGCGCTGCGTCTCGTCGGCGGTCCAGTCGTAGGAGGCGGGGTCGTCCGCGTTCCACTTGGCCAGGAGCGCGTCGCGGTCGGCGAGCTTCGTGGAGGTGCCGCCGTAAGTCGACGCGTCGCCGGCCGGGTTCGGCTTCCACCAGCCCTCGACGGCGCCGCCCGGGCGGAGGTAATCCTTCACATCGGAGGCGTTGCCGCCGCCGATGTTGTAGCGGGCGATGTTGAGGTCGAGGCCGCTGTCGCCGAAGACCTTCTGGTAGAGGTCCTCGCGGAGGGCCTCGGGATAGTCGCCGGTCGCGTTCGCGAACCAGACCAGGCTGGTGCCCCAGCCCTCGAAAGCCTCACCGGCGGCGGCGGGGTTCGGCGTGATGCGGAACGCGTCCGCGGCCTGAGCGGGGGCCGCTGCGGCGGGGATCGCCAGCAGTGCTCCTGTGGCCAGGGCGGCGCTCGTGGCGAGCGCGGCGACCCTTCTGAAGGACATCGACATTGATGCGGTCTCTCTTTCGCCATCGAAATGCGGGCATGTTCACGTGAACGCGCCCTGACGGCCGACTGTACATGTTCACGTCAACAATCGGAAGGTGCTCAGGGGTGGGCGAGGCCCGCAGCGTCGAGAAGCCGGGAGTCGTCGCAGTCGGCGCCGAGTGCGACGACTCCTGGAGTGTCGTGGGCCTGCGGAGGCGTGCGGCCGCGCGCCGCGACACCCCCGTGCTCAGACGCGGTGCGTCGTCTCCGGGAAGGCCTCGGGCTCGCACTGGATGGTCGCGTGGTCGATGCCGTGGCGCTCGCGGAGCACGGCGAGCACCCGCGAGAGCGCGGTGCGGTAGTCGGCGTCGGGGGCGACGACCACGTGGCCGGTGGCGCTCTCCATGCCCGAGGTGATCGTCCACACGTGCAGGTCGTGCAGCGCGAGCACGCCGGGGACGGCGCAGACGTCGCGCTCGAGCGCTGCGAGGTCGACGTGCGCGGGCGCCGACTCCATCAGGATCCCCAGCGCCTGCCGCGTCAGCGACCAGGTGCGGGGAAGGATCAGCAGCCCGATCAGCACGCCGACGATCGGATCCGCCCACGCCCAGCCGGTGGTGAGCAGCACGATCGCCGCGACGATCACGCCGATCGAGCCGAGCGCGTCGCCGAGCACCTCGAGGGAGGCTCCGCGGAGGGTGATGCTCTCCTTCGCCCCGGCCGACAGCAGGCGCAGGCTCACGAGGTTGACCGCCAGGCCCACGACGGCGGTGATCAGGAGGGGGCCGCCGGGCACCGCGGGCGGCTCGGCGAAGCGGCGGACGGCCTCGACGATCACGAACGCGGCGACAGCGAACAGCAGCAGGCCGTTGGCGAGGGCGGCCAGCACTTCGAGGCGGTAGGAGCCGTAGGTGCGGCCCTTCGCGGCGGGTCGGGCGGCGAGCGAGATCGCGGCGATCGACATCCCGAGGGCCAGCACGTCGGTGCCCATGTGCGCGGCGTCCGAGAGCAGCGCGAGCGAGCCCGTCGCGACTCCGACCGCGAACTCGACGACCATGAACGCCGCGGTCAGCACGAAGGCGGCCACGAGCGGACGCCGGTGCCGCGCGGCGGCGGAGCCGGCCGGAACGCCGTGAGAGTGGCCCATCGGCTCCTCCGATCCCTGTTCGTATAAACAGTCTTGCATGCGTCCGGAGGCGAGCGCGAGGGCCCTCAGCCGACCAGCGGGTCCAGCGCCTCGCCGAGGTAGGGCGCCAGGGTCCGGGCATAGGACTCGGTGAGGTGCCCGAGGTCGCGGTACACCTTCACTCCGCCGATCACGAGGGGGCAGCCGCGGTCGTCGCAGAACCAGCGGGTGAGGTCGACGGCGGCGGCGCCCGGCCAGTCCTCGGCGGCGGCGGCCATCAGCTCGCGGTCGGCGAAGGCCTCGTCGAGCGGCACGCTGCAGTCGGCCGCGGAGCCCGGCTCCTCGGCGCAGGCCAGCAGGGAGAGCGAGGGCAGCACCGGATTGTCGCGGATCGCGACCACCGTGGATCCGCGGGCGATCAGCGGCGCCCACGACTCGTGGAACCCGTCGATGCCGGCCTGCTCGTCGGGGGTGCCGGACGCGTCGACGAACACGGACTTCTTCGCGGAGTAGGCGGTGACGACGAGCGCGTACGGCTCCTGGCCCGCGAGCTCCTCCTGCAGCTTCCCGTTCCAGACGTCGCAGGAGCGGCGGGAGGAGGCGGAGTCGTCGCGCCGCTCCGCGGTCGAGAAGACGCAGCCCGTCTTGTAGTAGGTGTGCAGGTCCCAGCCGCGCTCCTCCGCGACGCCGCGCAGCGCCGGGAAGAACGACGCCGCGTGCGAGTTGCCGATGAGCAGCACGCGGAGGCCGGCGGGATCGCCGAAGCGGCACTCCTTGAGCGCGGTGCCGGAGTTGCCCGTGCTGCACTCGTCGGTGTTCAGGGCGGAGCCGTCCTCCGAGGCGTCGACGGCGGGCAGGCTCGTGGTCCAGGAGTCGGGGCAGGCGTTCGCGAGCGCCGCGGCTCCGACGCAGCCCTCGGTCGAGACGGGGAGGGCGTGCGCGCGGGTGAGGTCGGCGGCGATCGCGGCGTTCGTTCCGGTGAGGCCCGTCGCTCCGACCAGGGCGGCGACGGCCAGCAGGGCCGCGGGGGCGAGCGCGCGGAGGCGGTGCGGGCGCTCGGCGGGGGCGCGGCGGTGGAGGGGGTCCTCGAGGAAGCGCTTCGAGGCGGCGGCCAGGAGGATCGCGGCGGCGATGACGCCCAGGCCCGCGAGGGCGGTCGGGTCCTCGCCGGTGCTCTCGCGCCAGAAGACCAGGAGTGGCCAGTGCCAGAGGTAGATCCCGTAGCTCAGGCCGCCCAGCCACACGAGCGGGCGCAGGGCCAGCAGTCGGCCGACGCCGCGCTCCGGGGCGGGGCCGGTCCCGGCGACGAGCACGAGCACCGCCGAGAGGGTCGGCCAGAGCGCGGCGGCGCCCGGGAACGCGCTCGAGACCTGGAGCACGAACCCGCAGGAGACGACTCCGATCAGCCCCAACCACCCGGCGACGGTCCGCAGGGCCGCCGGGATCGCCAGTCCCGGGAGCACGAGGGCCGCGAGCGAGCCGAGCCCGAACTCCCACGAGCGGGCGAGGGTGCTGTAGTACGCGGTCGGCTGGTCGATCCCGACCAGCACGACGGAGAACGCGAACGAGAGGACGGTGAGCGCCGCGACGAGCGCCAGCAGCAACCGCGGCAGCTGCGCGCGTCGTCGCAGCAGCACGGCGGCGAGGGTCGCGACGAGCACCAGGGCGAGCCAGATCAGGTAGAACTGCCCCTGCACCGACATCGCCCAGAAGTTCTGCACCGGCGAGTGGAAGTCGTCCTGCGCGAGGTAGTCCACTCCGGCCCGCGCGAGCGCGACGTTCTCGACGTAGAAGGTCGAGGCGAGCACCTCGGTGAAGGTCTGCAGCAGCTGCGAGGGGCGCAGGAGGAGTGCAGCGAGCGCCGCGACGACGACCAGCACCACCGCGGCCGCCGGGAAGAGCCGCGAGGCGAGCCTCCGGAGGAAGGCGATCGGACGCACGCGCCCGAACCGCCGGATCTGGCCGAGGAGGGTCAGGGTGGTGAGGAACCCGGCGATCACGAAGAAGACGTCGACGCCTCCGGAGACGCGGCCCAGCCAGATGTGGAAAGTAGCGACCAGGAGGGACGCGACGGCGCGCAGTCCCTCGATCTCGGGCCGGTAGCCGGACGCGTCGGCCTTGCGCACCAGCGCGGACCGGCCGGAGGCGGCGGTGCGGGCGGAGTGGCGGGGCAACGGGTTCCTTCCGTGACGGTCGGCGGGCGGTGGGGCGGGCGCCGTCGAGCGTCGGTGTTCAGGATCGCGCTCTCCCGCCCTCAGGGGAACCGTGTCCGGGGTGCTGTCCACCTGGTTGGGGGCTGCGGAGGCGAGGTGCGCGACAGGTGTCCGCTTACTCGGCTGTTCCGGGCCTTCTGAGTGCATCGAGAACTCGGAGGTCGCCGTTCTCGCGCGCGACCACGGCGACTTCTGCGGAGTCGCCGGCGGGCCGGGCCGAGGGTGGCCGAGGGTCGGTGGCGCGGATCGACTGGGGCGAATGGACGGGTCGAAGTGAGGTAAGGCTATGCTTACCCGGGCTCCGCGCCGCGCCCACGAACAAGGCCCGCGCACCGGGCCGACGACCGACGCCCACGAACCACGGGAGATCCATGTCCACGCACCGACGGCGCCCCGCCGCCCTCGCCCTCGCCGCCCTGACCCTGCTCGCCCTCACCGGCTGCGGCGCCTCCGAGCAGATCGAGCCCGAGAGCACGGCCGCCGCGGGGGAGGGCACGACTTCGTACCCGCTCATGCTGGACAACTGCGGCACCGCGACCACCGTCACCGCCCCTCCGCAGCGGGTCGTCTCCCTCGACCAGAACTCGACCGAGATCCTGCTGTCCCTCGGCCTCGAGGACCGGATGGTCGGCACGGCCTCCTGGACCGACCCCGTGCTCGAGACCCTCGCCCCCGCGAACGAGAGCGTGCCGCGCCTGGCCGACAACGCGCCCACCTACGAGGTGCTGCTCGGTGCCGACCCGGACTTCGTCACCGCCTCCTTCGGCCGCCACTACGCCCCCGAGGGCGTCGCCTCGCGCGACCGCCTCGCCGAGACGGGGATCGGCTCCTACCTCGCCCCCTCCGACTGCGACAACGGAGCGAGCGTCAACGGCGGGAGCGGCACGCGCACCGTCCCGCTGACCGTCGACGTCCTCTACCAGGAGATCCACGAGCTGGCCGAGGTCTTCGACGTGCAGCAGCGCGGCGAGGCCCTGGTCGCGCAGCTGCAGGAGCGCGCCGCCGCCGCCACCGAGGGGGTCGACCTCGGCGGCCGGAGCGTCGCCTTCTGGTTCGCCGACACCAAGACGCCCTACATGGCCGGCGGCTACAACTTCGCCTCGATGCTCGGCACCACGACCGGCATGACCAACGTCTTCGCCGACCGCACGGAGGACTGGCCCGCCGTGGGCTGGGAGAGCGTCGTCGCGGCCGACCCGGACGTCCTGGTCCTCGGCGACCTGCAGCGCGACCGCTTCCCCGGCGACCGCCTCGACGACAAGACCGCGTTCCTCCGCTCCGACCCGCTGACCAGCAGCCTGCCCGCGGTGCAGGACGGCCGCTTCATCGCGCTCCACGGCGCCGAGATGAACCCGTCGATCCGCTTCGTCGAGGGGCTCGAGAAGATCCGCGCCTGGTGGGACGAGAACGGGGCCTCGCTCTGAGCACGGGCACGGGCACGGGCACGGGCACGGGCACGGGCGCGGTCCTCGTCCGCCGGGTGCCGCGGGGCCTTGCCGCCGCCGCGCTGGTCGTCGGCGGGCTGCTCGCGCTGGCGCTCTCGGTCGGCGTCGCGGTGACGCTCGGCCCGGCCGACGTCTCGCTCGTGAACGTCCGCGACATCCTCCTCAACCACCTCGGGCTCGCCTCCGTCCCGGTGCGTGCGGCCGAGGACGCGATCGTCTGGCAGGAGCGCCTCCCGCGCGCACTCGTGGCCGCGGCCTGCGGGGCGGGGCTCGGCGTGTGCGGAGTGATCCTGCAGTCGCTGCTGCGCAATCCGCTCGCCGACCCGTTCGTGCTGGGCGTCTCCTCCGGAGCGTCCACGGGCGCGGTGCTCGTCGGCGTGCTCGGGGTCGGCGGAGGAGTGGTCGGGCTCTCCGGAGGCGCCTTCGTCGGCGCGCTGGTCGCCTTCGGCTTCGTGCTGCTGCTCACGCGGTTCTCGGCGGGCGGCACCTCGGGCGTGATCCTGGCGGGGGTGGCGAGCACGCAGCTGTTCTCGGCGCTGACCTCGCTGATCGTGTTCGCTCTCGCCGACTCGGACGAGACGCGCGGCGTGATGTTCTGGCTGCTCGGCTCCCTCGAGGGCATGCGCTGGGACGACGTGGCGCTGAGCGGAGGAGTCGTGCTGCTCGGCTCCGTGGTCTGCCTCGCCGCGGCGCGCACGCTCGACGCGTTCGCTTTCGGGGAGGACGTGGCCGCGTCGCTCGGCGTGCACGTGGGCCGCACCCGCCTCCTCCTGCTGGTGGTGACGGCCCTGCTGACGGCGACCCTGGTGAGCATCGCCGGCGCGATCGGCTTCGTGGGGCTGGTGCTGCCGCACGCCGCGCGACTCGTGTTCGGCCAGCGGCACTCGCGGGTGATCCCCGCGACGATCCTGCTCGGCGCGGTGTTCCTGGTGTGGGTCGACGCCGGATCGCGGGTGGCGTTCGCGCCGACTCCGCTGCCGGTGGGGGTCGGCACGGCACTCGTCGGCGTGCCGGTGTTCATGCTGCTGCTCCTGCGGCGGAGGGGCCGCTCGTGACGCTCGAGGCCGACCGGGTCTCGTGGCGCCGGGGCGGCCGCCTGGTGGTCGACGGGGTCTCGCTCCGCCCCGCTCCCGGCTCGACAGTGGGACTGCTCGGGCCCAACGGCTCGGGCAAGTCGTCGCTGCTGCGGCTGCTGCAGGGCACCGCGGCTCCGGACGCCGGCGTCGTCACCCTCGACGGCGCGCCGCTCCGCTCGCTCCGCCGCCGCGAGGTCGCCCGGGCCGTGGCCACGGTGACGCAGCAGGCCGAGACGGAGGCGGACCTCCCCGTCCGCGACGTCGTCCGGCTGGGGCGGACACCGCACCGCTCCCTTCTGGGCGGAGACACGGCCGAGGACCTGCGCGCGATCGAGCGCGCCCTCGAGCAGGTGGGTCTCGAGGCGAAGGCCGACCACCTCTGGCACACCCTCTCGGGCGGCGAGCGGCAGCGCGCGCACATCGCCCGGGCGCTGGCGCAGGAGCCGCGCGAGCTGCTGCTGGACGAGCCGACCAACCACCTCGACATCCGCCATCAGCTGGAGCTGCTGGCCCTGGTGCGGGCGCTGCCGGTGACCACGGTCGTCGCGCTGCACGACCTCAACCTCGCGGCCCTGTTCTGCGACGCGCTGCTGGTACTGCGCGAGGGGCGCGTGGTCGCGGGCGGCACCCCGGAGGAGGTGCTCACTCCGGCGCTGATCGCGGACGTCTACGGGGTGCGCGCCCGCGTGATCGTCGACGCCGGACGGCCGCACGTGCTGTTCGACTCCTGATTCCGCTGCCGCATCCTGACCCCACTGCCAGACGATCGTCGATCAGTCAACGGCCTCGTCCACTTCCAGCAGCGCGGTCTACCGTCGGTGAACCGGCTTCGAGACCTCACAGGAGAGGTCCCCCTCGCGCTGGGCGAGGTGCTCTCCTGACGGAGGGCGATGGACGTGCCGGTGACGACGAGGGGAGTCGAGAGATGTCCAGAGACGACGTGGCACCGGGGCGGTTCGCGCGGTTCGTGAAGTGGGTCAACAAGGCCGACGGCTGGGAGCCGCAGTACCTGCGCGGGCGGGTCGTGGCCAAGAAGGACGGCGAGTGGATCGTCGCGGTCGACGGCGAGGAACGCCGGATCGTGAAGAAGGAGTGGAGCGTCTACCGCTGACCCTCGGGGAGGACTCGTGATGCTGCCCGACCGGCGCACTCCCGAGATCAGAGAGGCGCGTCCCGGAGTCTTCGTGCTCGAGCTGCGCCGCACCCGCCGCCGGCCCGCCGAGGAGCTGGGCGTCCTGATCCGCACGGGCACGACCTGGACGGTGCTGGGCCCCGAGGGCGTGCTCTCCGACGTGCCGAGCTTCCACGACGCCGTGGCGGCCCTGCGCGAGTAGCGAGGCATCACCGAGGTACCCGCGGCCCCGCTGAGTCGCCCGAGACGGTCGCCCTCTCCGGCGTGTCGACGGCCGTCCCGGGCACCTCAGCGCGGAAGGGGGCGGCGCGGCGGTGGTGCCGCCGAGGCGTGGGCCCGCCGCGCCTACAGCTGGCGGCCCGGACGCTGCACGCCGACGACGGTGACGGTCAGCGTCGCGGAAGTGCTCTGCGCGGCGGACGGCGCGGACTCCGAGAGGCGCACGGTCAAGCGGAGGTGGTCGGTCGCTCCGACGGCGAGGGCGGGGGAGCCGGGCAGGTCGAGGCGGGAGGCGGCGGGGCGGTCGGCCGACACGGTGGTGACGGTGCCGGGGCAGGTCGCGGCATCGGCCGACCAGGACAGCGAGCAGCGCTCGATCGCGAGCTGCAGGCCGTCCGAAAGGTCGGTGCCCGTGGCCGTCTGCAGCTGGAGGGCCGACATCGGCAGGGTCCCGGCGTTCGTCAGGTCGAGGAGGCGCCGGGCCGTGCCGCCGGGGACGAGTCCCGCGACGGGGACCGGCACGGTCGTCGCTCCGGTGCCGGTGAACGTCGCGATGACGGTGCCGGAGGCGACCCGCGCGCTCACGGAGCCCCGGTCCAGGAGCACGGCGGTGGCGGTGGCGGCGGCGCCGAGGACGAGCGCGCCGGCGACGAGTCCCGCCAGGCCGGCGCGGGAGACCACGCGGCGGCGGACCTCGGGGGAGTGGCGCGGGGCTCCGCGGTCGCGGGAGGACGGCCGGGCGCTGTGCCGTCCGTGCTCAGCGGGCGGACGCAGGGGCTCCGGGGGCGGCGTGCCGTCCGACGAGCGGTGCGCGCCGCTCACGGGGCGACCTCCGCGGGGCGGCGCCAGATGGCGATCAGGAGCGCGCCCACGATGACCGCGCCGCCCGCGGCGAAGAGCGCGAACCGCGCCTCCGGGTGGGCGAGGCCGATGCTCGGCCAGCCCAGCAGCGGCACCACCGAGCTCTCGCGCCAGATCCGCTCGTCCGCGATCGTCACGATCCACGGGTCGGCCGACTCGTTGTTGTCGCCCTTGGTGGTGAGCGCCAGCTGGCCGGGCTCGCGGCCGCGGAGTGCCGCCGCCTCCTCCTCGGAGTAGACGAGGGTGACGCGGTGGATGACGCGGCGGCCCGGATCGTCCGGGTCGGTGAAGACGATCACGTCGCCGGCGCGGATCGCGGCCTGGTCGACGGGCAGGGTGACGGCGAGGGAGCCGACGGGCATCCCGGGCGCCATCGAGTTCGACAGCACCGGCACGAGCCGCACGAGACCGAGCGCGGAGAGGACGAAGACGGCGATGCCGGCGACGGCCACGATCGTGACCAGGCCGCCGAGGAGAGCGCGGAGGGCCTTCACGCCTGCTCCCTCCGGTGACGACGGCGCGCAGCCGCGGCGAGCAGGGCGCCCGAGCCGAGGGCGAGCATCCCGCCCAGGAGCGCAGCGCCCAGGTCGCGGCCGGTGACGGCCAGCCCGCCGCCCGCCGCTCCGGGGAAGGAGCCGGGGCCGGGCGTCGCGGAGGGATCCTCCTCCGTCGTGCCCACGAGCACCCGCAGCGACGCCGCCGCGAGCTCGGTCCCGTTGCCGGCCGACTCCGGGAACAGGACGCGGACGCGCACCCCCACGGTGGCCCCGCGCTCGAGCGGACGGACACCGTCGAGCCGTCCGAGCATCGCCGCGGGCCCGGATCCGAGCGGCACAGCGTCGCCGGGGCAGAGGTAGCGCTCGACCGTGCGCTCCCCGTCGACGACCTCGGCGACGGTGAACGCCGAGTCGCAGAGCTCGACGGACAGCTGGAGGCCGTCGCGCGGGTCCTGCGCCAGCGTGCCTCCGTCGACCGCGAAGGCCACGGAGACCCCCTGCGGCGACAGGCCGGTGCTGGTCACCTCGACCGCCCACTCGGCGCGGTCGCCCGGAGCGAGGTCGGTGAGGGATCCGGGTGCCGAGAGCTCGCGCACGTCGAGCACGCCGACGGGCTCGGCGCTCGCCGCGGGCGCGAGGAGCACCGCCGCGAGGACGGCGACGAGCGCACGGGCGTGGGGCATGGGGACGACTCCGGGGAAAGGGGGATGCCTCCGCCCCGCGCCGGTGGCGGCCGGGCAGGGCGGAGGCGGTGGCGGACGGTCTACTTCTGGATGCCGGCGCGCTGGATCGCGGCGGCGGTGAAGGTGACCGTGGCGGAGGCGTTCTCGTACGCGTTGTCGGCCGCCGTCGGCAGGACGAGCTCGATCAGCGTGTTCAGTGTCACGTCACCGGCGTCCGAGGGAAAGGTCCCGGTCGTGGTGGGGGTGATGCCGAAGTTCGCCGGGGTGAAGTCGACCGCGCCGGCCTGGCCGCCGATGGACGACAGCTTGCCGGATCCGGTGACCGTGGTGGTCCCGCTGCAGGAGTACGGGCCCGCCGGAGTCGTGGTGGGGGCGGTCGTCCAGGCGGTGGAGCAGGTCAGCAGGCGGTAGTCGAGGCCGTTCGGGCCGGAGACGAGAGACTGGCCGACACGGTTCTGGTCGGTGGTGTCGGATCCCACGACGTCGTTGGTGACCGCCTGCGAGAAGCGCACCGACGAGACGAGGTCGCCGTCGTTGGTGGCGTTCGGCAGGACGATCGTCACCGGGCGCTGGATGGTGTCTCCGGGCGCGATGTCCGTCACGATGAAGGTGCCGTCGAGGTTGATGTCGAGCTGTCCGGCGTCCGCGGTGACGCTGGCGGTCCCGGAGTCGGTGAACACTGCGAAGGCGCCGGCGCCGGCGAGGGCTCCCGCGGCGAGGAGGACGCCGCCGGTGAGGGCGATCTTCTTCCAGGGGCTGCGACGACGGGTGGGTGCTGTGGTGGTCATGGCGACCGTTCCTTTCTGGTGGGTGGTGCCCGGTGCGGGCGTGGTCTCCCTCACGAGGACACGTGCAGGACGAGAGGGGTGTCGGCGGGGAGGCATCAGCAGCCTCCGGCGGTGGTGACGGCCGGCTGGGCGACGGCGGTCGAGGCGGCGGACGCGACTCCGAGCCAGCGCTGCAGGTCCGGGCGGACCCGCCACTGGTAGCTGCGGCCCTCACCGACCCGGTCGTCGGTGAAGCTCGTCGCGGAGGCGGCGGGTGCCGCGATCACGGTCCAGGGGCCGGGCGTCGTCCCCGCGAGGCGGCGCTCGAGGGTCCAGCCGGTCGCTCCGGCGGCGGCCGACCAGCTCACGAGGGTGCTCGGCCGACCGGCCGTGCAGCTCGCGACGGGCGTGGCGACCACGGAGGAGCTGGTCCAGGCGCCGAGCCCGACCGCTCCGCTCGTGCTGCCGGTGCCGGAGAAGCCGCGCCGGACGAGGGGAGCGGGATCGACCCACACCGTGATCGTGCCGCCCGCCGTGAGCGCGCCGTCCGTGACCGTGTACGCGATCGTCGCGCTCCCGGTCCAGCCGTCGGTCGCGGGCGTGTAGGTGCACGTGGATCCGGAGCAGGAAAAGGTGCCGCGCAGCCCGGCCGGGACGCTCGTGCCGGCCAGGGCGAGGGTCGTGCCCGGGTCCTCGTCGGTGTCGTTCGCGAGCGGAGCGACGGTGACGGCGGGGCCGCCGGTGGTCGCGACCACGCGGTCGGGTCGGGCGACCGGCGCGCGGTTCAGCGCGGTGACGGTGACCGTGACCCGCACGTTCCAGGTGCCGTACTGGCCCGAGAGGGAGTAGTCGAAGACGTCGGTGCCGACGAAGGCGGCGATCGGGCGGTAGGTGCACTGGCCGCGGGTCGCTCCGCTCGCGACGCAGGAGACGGACCCCTGCACGGGAGTGGCGGGGGCGGGGGTCGCCGCGCCTCCGATCGCCTTCGGGGTCGCCGAGAGCTGCGCGCGCGAGAAGGTCGCTCCGGTCGCGGCGGGCCCGTCGTTCGCGAGCACGTCGATCACGACCGATCCGCCCTGCACGACCGTCGCGGCGTCGGCCGCCGGATCGGGGATCACCGAGATGCTCACCGAGGCCGTGCGGGTGAAGGCCCCGCCGGTCGGGCCGGTCGCCGTCGCCGTGGCGGTGTTGGCGATCGTGCCGGCGGTGACGTCGGCGGCGGTGGTCGTGTAGGCGGCGGTCGCGGTGACGACCTGGCCGGGCAGCAGTCGTCCGGAAGTGCCCGGCCAGGAGTAGGTGAGAGCGGAGAGCCCGCTCTTGGGGTCGCTGATCGCGACCGCGGTGAGGGTGGTGGTGCCGGTGTTGGTCGCGCGGAAGGTGTAGGTCACCACGGTGCCGGCGGCGCTGATGAAGGCGGGGTTCGCGGTCTTGGTGAGCGCGAGGTCGTTCGTGCGGGTGATCGTGTCCGTCCGCGAGGCGGTGGCCGTGACGGCGGCGCCCGTCGGAGGGGTGCCGGTCGCGGTGGCGGTGTTGAGGACCTGGCCCGCGTCGACGTCGGCCTGCGTGAGCGTGTACGACGCGGTCGCGGTGACCGACTGGCCGATCTCGAGGCGCCCGGCGGTCCCCGGCCAGGAGTAGGCGAGCGCGGAGAGCCCGCTCTTGGGGTCGGTGACCGCGACGGCGCTCAGCCCGGTGTTGCCGGTGTTGGTGGCGGAGAAGCTGTAGGAGACGGTCGAGCCCACGGCGGCCCCGGTCGGGATCGTGCCGTTCTTCGTCAGCGAGATCGAGGGCGCGTAGCGGATCGGCGTGGTGGCCGTGGAGGTCGCGGTGACCGTCACGGGCGTGGCGGCCAGGGTGCGGCCGGAGACGGTCGCCGTGTTGACGAGCGACGTGTTCTTGTCGATGTCGGTCTGCAGCACCGTGTACGGCGCCGACGTGAAGGTGGCGCTCGCTCCGGGGGCGAGCTGCGTCGAGGCGGGCGTGATGCCGGTGACCTTCGGGTCGGCGACGGCGACCGTCTGCAGTGTGACGTTGCCGGAGTTGAGGGCGAGGAAGGAGTAGCGGATCTGCTCTCCGGCGTCGGCCTGGGCGTTGCCGTTCGTGTCGGTGAGCAGGGCGGTCTTGGTGAGGGTCAGAGCGGGAGCCGGGGTGGCGATGGGGGCGGTGACGGTGGCGGTCCTGCTCGTGACGGGGGTCGTCGTCACGACGTTCGAGATCGTCTCCGTCTTCGTCGCTGCAGCGGTCGCTGTGTTGACGAACGAGCCGGCCACCGCTTCGGCGGCCGTGACCGTATGGGATCCCGTGCAGATGGTGGAGGCGAGCGGGAGCAGGGTCGTCGTCGGACAGGAGATGCTCGCGGCCTTCGGGTCCGTGACGACGATCCCGGTGAGCGTGCCCCGGATAGACCCGTTCGTGACGACGAACTGGTAGGGGATGACGGATCCCTCGGCGTAGGCGACGGGCTGCGTGGTGGTGCGGTCGATCTGCTTGACCAGAGTGATGTCGTCGAGAGTGTTGATGGACGAGACGGAGACGTTGCGGACGAGGTGGGTGTCGTTCGATCCACCGGTGGACGCCGTGAAGCCGAGCTTGAAGGTCGAGGGCGCTGCGGTCGGCATCGTGAACTGCATCAGCTGCGTCAGCGCGGAGGCGGCCATTCCCGCCGAGGTGCCCCAGTAGACCGTGACGACGGGGGAGGCCGTGGCGGACACGGTGATCCGCACGGTCCTGCCGTAGCTCGCGGGCGGATTGCCCGACGAGACGGTGATCGGGGTGCGGACGGAGGTGAGCGTCGGCGGCGGCGCGGCCTGCAGGAAGCAGTAGCCGGTCTGGCCCTGGCCTGCACCGCGGGCGACGATCTGATTCGCGACCTGGCCCTGGCCTGAGCCGGAGGGGCACCCGAATCCGAGTCCGTAGGTGGGCGGGGCGTTGGGTGTCGTGCTCTGCGTGGGAGGTCTGGCCGAGAAGTTCCCGTAGGCGTCGATGCCGATGCCGAGATAGCCGCCGTTCACACCCTCGACGGTCGCGGACTGACCGTAGCCGAGCGAGCCGCCAGGGGCTCCGGCCGCAGTCAGGGACTTCGAGCCGTCCGTGAGGAAGAAGCCGATGCCGTCTGCTCCGAGGAGGCCGAGGGCGGAGCTGTACTGGTACTGGTCGAACTGGACGTCGATGCCGCCCATCGCGGGGATCGGCCGGTTGAAGACCGCGCCGCCCTTGGCGTCGTTGCGGGCATCGGTGAGCTGGAGGAAGCCCGGACTCGTCGCGGCGACGGGGGCCTGAGTCCGGTTGGCGCAGACGCCGAGGTTCGAGGACCCGGCCGGGGGTGCGGTCGTCGCCCGGGTGATGCAGCCCCCGTCGAGCGCCTGCCAGGCCGAGTCCGCGACGCTGGTGCCGCCGAAGCCCTCCTGGAGCAGGACCGTGGCCGCCGCAGCTCTCGTCGCCGGCAGAACCACGAGGACGGCGGCGAGCAGGAGCAGGACGAGGCCGAGGGCGATCGAGCGGTCGTGGCTCGGCCGGGCATGCGCGTTCGACACGGATCGACCTCCCCCCCGGGGCGCCTCGCCGGGCCTTCCGGATGGAGCGGGATCACGATAGGTCGCGGCTCGGAGGCGCCCTGTCCCCCTGAGACGGGACGTGGGCGGCGGACGACGGGCCCCCGATCCGGTGGGCACGCAGAAGGGGGAGAGCGAGCGCTGAACCAGCGCTCAGGTGGTGTCCAGAAAACGCGACCGATCCGGGGGTCCCCCGCGAGAGTGTTGACGTGCGCACGGCCCTCGCGCCGGGCTGAGGGCGGCCTGGATCCGTGCCGGCCCCGCGGGACCCCGGAGTTCCGCCACCGACACGATGCGGTTCCGCTCCCGTGGCGGGCATCTCCGGAGCAGTGGCGCGAGATAGCGCTCTCACCAGGACCTTCTCCGGATCGCTCCGCTGCTCGACGCCAGGTGGGAGCGCCGCCGCGGGTGTCCCTGAAGTGGGTCTGGTGGTCGCGCGGCGGACGCGGGAGGATGCATTCGCGCCTGCCCGCCCGCACGGTCCCCCGAAGGACCGCACCGCGCCCCCTCCACGGTGGTCCGATCCGGACCGCAGCACCCCCCTCACACCTTCCGGTCAGGCTCCGCCGACCGAGCAGCCCTCTCCACGTCGGGATCCCATGTCCTCTCCTGCGCGCCACAGCCGCCGTCTCGTCCTCACCGGAGCCGCCCTCGGCGTCGGATCCGCCTTCGCCTACGCGATGACCGCGTCCGCGGCGCCCGACTACAGCGTGATCCCGCCGCTGCCCAACGAGCTCGGGCGCAGCGACACGGCGATCTCGCGCGTGGGGAAGAAGCCGTACCAGATCATCGACGTGATGATCGGCACCGACCGCGCGCGGCTCTTCGTTCCGCACACCGCGGTCCCCTCGCAGCGGATCGGCCGGGTCGTCTACTGGTACTACCACGCCAACGGGAGCACCTACGCGGCCCTGTCCGGCGCCTACCAGTACAGCGCCGACCAGGCCGTCGACAAGGGCGTCATCTCGATCTGCCCGAACTACGGCGGCAGCATCTACACGAACAAGCGGGCCGTCGCCATGCAGGTGGACGCGGTCGCCTGGTTCCAGAAGACGTGGCGGATCGGGGCGAGCTTCCTCCGCTCGAACTCCGGCGGTGGCGCACTGCTCTGCTGGGCGTACGGCAACAAGCTGGTCCCCGAGATCCGCGGCGCGTACCACGCGGCCGGCGTCTACGACATGGCCGACATGGCCCGCCGCGACCCGGGGCGCGTCCTGCCGGACTACGACAACGACCCCTCGACGATCCCGGCGACCGACCCCGCGCTGCTGCCGCAGGCCTCGTGGGCGGGGGCGCGGATCCGCACGACCGGCTCGACGGAGGACGTCCTCGTCCCGATCGCCGTGCACGGAGGGGCGTGGGTCGCGCTCGCGAAGCCCGTCGCGAAGGAGGCGGTGGTCCTCTACACGCCGACCGAGGGCGCTCCGAACGGCCACAACGTGCCGAGCCTGACGAACAAGGACATGCTCGACACGTTCGACCGCTGGCTCGCGGAGCAGCCGGTCGTTCCGCTGCCCGACGAGCCCGCCTCGTCGATCCCGGGCGAGGGCACGTACCAGAACTCCTCGCCGCTCATCACGACGGCGGGCACCTGGAGCACGATCTCCTCCTCCGCCGACAGCGGTGGGAGCATCAGCTACTCCAGCTCGGCCGGAGCGTCCGCGAGCTTCCGCTTCTCGGGCACGGGCGTCAGCTGGGTGAGCCGGATGACGGCGACCTCCGGCATCAACGAGGTGCTGCTCGACGGCGTCCTCGTCGCCACCGTCGACCGCTACAGCCCCACGACCCGCTCGGGTCAGACGGTCTGGACGAGCGGGCCGATCGCCGCCGGCACCCACACGGTCACGATCCGCCGCGGGACGACGCGCAACCCGGCGTCCACCGGATCCACGCTGATCCTCGACGCCTTCGTCGTGACCGCGGGGACCGTCTCCACGTCGACGCCCACCCCCACCGCGACGGCGTCTCCGACCAGCACGCCGACGCCCACCGACACGCCGACTCCGACCGAGACCCCGACGGCCACGTCCACGCCCACCCCGACCTCGACGCTGCCGGCGGCGGGGACGTACCAGAACGGAGCCGCCGTCATCGCGACGGTCGGCACCTGGGCGACGCTCTCGAGCACCGCCGACAGCGGCGGCAGCATCTCGTACTCCAGCACCTCCACGGCCTCGGCGACCCTCCGCTTCCGGGGCACGAAGGTCAGCTGGGTGAGCCGGATCACCCCGACCTCGGGCATCAACGAGGTCCTGATCGACGGCGTGCTCGTCGCCTCCGTCGACCGCTACAGCGCCACGAACCGCTCGGCCCGCACCGTGTTCACCAGCAGCACCCTCAGTGCCGGCGAGCACACCATCACCATCCGCCGCGGCAGCAAGCGCAACGCCGCCTCCACGGGCAACTCGCTGATCCTGGACGCCTTCGTCGTCGTGTGAGCCGCTCGGGCACCCGAGCCGCCCGCGTGATTCCGGACAGAGGACGCGGGCGGGCTCGGGTGGTCGGGTGTCCGGGGGCTCGTGGAGGGGGCCCTTGTCGCTGAGGCGCTCGCTGGGCGCCCACTGCGTCGAGTCGCCCGGGGATGCAGCTGTTTCAGCGTTCTCGGAACCGTCTCGGGCACCTCAGCGGGCCTCGCGCGAGGCGGCCCGTGCGAGCATGCGGGGATGAGAACGCTGATCCTCGGAGGCACGGGCTGGCTCGGCGGGCACCTCGCGGCGGAGGCGCTGCGGCGCGGCCACGACGTGACCTGCCTCGCGCGGGGGACGGCCGTGCCCGCGGGGGCGTCCCTCGTCCGGGCCGACCGCGACCGCGACGACGCTCTCGACGCCGTGGCTGCGGCATCGTGGGACGCGGTGATCGACGTCTCCTCGACCCCGCAGCACGTCCGCCGATCCGTCCGCGACCTGCGCTGCAGCGCCTACGTCCTCGTCTCGACCACGAGCGTCTACGCCGAGAACGCGGTCGTCGGTGCGGACGAGGACGCCGAGCTGCTCCCTCCCTCCGACGACCCCGCCTCGTACGGCGCCGCGAAGGCCGCCTGCGAGCAGGCCGTGCTGGCCGGATCCGCGCCGTCCCTGATCGCGCGCGCCGGCCTGATCGGCGGCCCCGGCGACCCGACGAGCCGCTGCTCCTACTGGCCCTGGCGCTTCAGCGCGCGGCCCGGCCCCGTACTGGTGCCGGATGCGCCCGAGCTGCCCACGTCCGTGGTCGACGTGCGGGACCTCGCCGCCTGGCTGGTGGCGTCCGCCGAGGCGCGGGTGGAGGGCGTGATGAACGTCTGCGGGACCCCCGTGCCGTTCGGCGAGCACCTGGCCCTGGCGCGCGGCGGGTCGTCCGCCGAGCCGGTCGCCGTGCCGGAGGAGTGGCTGCTCGAGCGCGGCGTCGGCCAGTGGGCGGGCCCCGGCTCGCTCCCGCTGTGGATCGCGGACCCCGACTGGCGCGGCATGAACGCCCGCTCGACGGCACGGGCGGAGGCCGCGGGCTTCGAGCGCCGCGACCTCACCGAGACGCTGCGGGACGCGGCGGCCGCGCACGTGCCGGGACGCGGCGCCGGGCTGGGGGAGGAGCGGGAGCGGGAGCTGCTTGGGGAGTGGGGTGCGGGGCGGGGTGTGAGCGGCGGGATCGAGACAAAACTCTCTCCCCGTCGGCGCCGAGGCGCCTCCAGTCCGCTTGTCTAACAGCTGGTCGTCCAGGCCATGTCGATGCGCTACGTGTGCCGTCTGTAGTCTCGGCGAAGGCCAGTTCCGTCCTCGCTCGGGGACCTATGGCGAGAAATGGAGCTGCTCATGTCCACCGGTCCCACTCTGCTCTTCCTGCACGGCATCGGCACCGGAGATCAAGACGACGCCTGGGAAGTAGCATTGAACACGGCTCTCCTCAAACTTGGCTACCCCGATCTTGACGCGGTAAACGTTGTCGCCCCCAAGTACCCGCATGCATTGCGGGGGGCGAATGCGCGGGAACCGATCCCTGCGATCACGGTCAAGCCACCCACTCGAGAGGCGGCGAGGAAGAACCGCCGCGAGTTCGAGGAGCGGACAGCAGCGATGGAAATCCGGTTGGGTCGCCAAGACCCCGGAATCGGTTGGGTGGGCGGCGACGTTGCTGTTGGCGCGGTGACCCGTCTGCCTCCGTTCAAACAGGCGCACAACTACCTTAATGAGCCGCACATCCGCGCTGAGGTGCTGAATCTGATTCTGCGCTCTCTGCCTGACACGGGCGACCTCTTAATCGTCGGCCACAGCCTCGGTTCGGTCATCGCTGCGGACTTGATCCGACGGCTTCCGGTCGCCGTGAGAGTCATCGGTCTGCTTACCATCGGCAGCCCACTCGGAAACGGAGGGTTTGATGTCGACAAGCTTCGCGAGGCGGTGAGAGAGCCTCCGGCGAATCTCGGCTGGTGGGTCAACGTGTGGAATGCTCCGGACCCAGTTGCTGCTCATCGAGGGCTCTCATCGGTCTTCGACTACCTGCTCGACTTCCGAGTGCAGACCAGACAAGCGCCTATAGACAAGCGTGCGCACTCCGCAGTGGACTACCTCTCGACTGCGGTTGTGGCGGAGGTGATCGGATTCGGGCTCTTCGGCTCTCGTTCGAGGGAAATCGACATGATCGACAGGGGGCTCGACATCCCCCTCGACGGAGTCGAGATGGCGGGCCTGCTCGCCCTGCGCTACGCCCACCTGGTGGGGGCGAACCTTGAAGGTGATGTGGCGGAGCGCTTCGCCGGCGCACTCCGTTATGTGCAAGCGTTCTCGCTGGAGGAGATTCGTGCGCGAAACGTTCGGGAAAACCGTCCGCTTCCTCTTGAGATCGCACGGCTGAGGTTCGATCTCACGGACACAAAGGCCGTAGCGCCGGAACCGCGTCCGATAGGTCACCTCGACAAGGAACAGGCGGCCGCTCTCATGACCGTTCTTGCCTCAGAGAATGTCATCAAGCCCTTCGAGATCAGTATCCCCCGTGAGAAGTGGCAGGCCGCCATGGCGGACCTGACCGCCGAGTTGGGGCTCACCAGTCGTTTCGGTACGGATGTGTTCGCGGCGACGAAGGAAGCGCAAGCCGCCCTGACCGGACCTCGGGGACTCAGCTGGATCAAGTGGGGCGCCATCGGTGCGGGCGCAGCCGCAATGGTCGTGGCGGCGGGGGGGCTCGCCCTTGCAGCAGGTCCCGGTCTGGCAGGAGCGGCCGTCATAACCAGTGCTCTGGCTAGCTTCGGTCCGGGTGGCATGATCGGGGGATTGCTGACTGCAGGCTCGTTGGTCACTGCAGGCGGCGGAGGAATCGCGTTCGGGCTGGCCAGTCCCGGCACCACCGCCGACGTTGTCGAGGCAATCATCGTGCAACGCCTCGCGGTCTCGCTCCTTCGCCAGAAGCGGCACCTCGAGCCCGATCCGGAGGTGTGGGCGATTCTTACTCGCACCGAGATCGAGATTCGCCGTCAACACGAGCGTCTCGACGAGTTCTCCGACGCGTCCGCGGGATCTCTCAAAGATCTGAAGCGGAAGATTGAGATCGTCGAGCGGGCGCTTGCCCATCTGCGGGAAAAAGGTCTCGAGCCGACGGTCCGGTCCTCTGACGACGAACGGTGAAGATGTTTTCTGAAGCTGAAGCTGATCGTGTCGCTAAGGAGAGCGCCTGCGATCAGTCTGTTCAGGCGTGGAGCGGCACGCCTTCGCCTCTGTTGCGTATTCCCTGACCTCCTCGACATGTCGGTGGTCGCTGCCACCCTCCGTCCATTCCCCTTTGAAAGGCTTCCCACCCATGGACAAATACACCGTCGCCCAGCACTCGGTGGGCAATGTGCTCAACTGGGTGGAGACCGGCAAGATCGCGATCCCCGAGATCCAGAGGCCGTTCGTGTGGACGAGCACGAAGGTGCGCGATCTGATCGACTCGCTCTACCAGGGCTATCCCGTCGGGTACCTCATCACCTGGCAGAACACGGCGGTGCGCCTCAAGGACGGTTCGCTGTCGGGGTCCAAGCAGATCCTGATCGACGGCCAGCAGCGGGTGACGGCGCTGACGACGGCGCTCGCCGGCGGATCCATCGTCACGAAGGATTACAAGAAGACGCGGATGCAGATCGCGTTCAACCCGCTGACGGAGAGCTTCGAGACCTACACCCCGGTCCTCCGGAACAACCCGGAGTGGCTGCCGGACATCGCCGCCGTGATGAAGCCCGAGAACCTCTTCGGCCTCGTCCGCGAGTACCTCGAGAAGAACCCCGAGGCCGACCGCTCGGTCGTCGAGACGAACTTCTCGAAGCTGATGAACGTGCGCACCCGGCAGGTGGGCATCATCGACCTCGCGGAGAACCTCGACATCGAGACCGTCACCGAGATCTTCGTGCGCATCAACTCGAGCGGCGCGCGGCTCACACCCGCCGACTTCGCGATGAGCAAGATCGCCTCCTACGGCGAGTACGGCGCGCAGCTGCGGAAGTTCATCGACTACTTCTCGCACATGGCCGTCGCACCGCACTTCCACGCGATCATCCAGGAGAACGACCCGACCTTCGCCGAGACCGACTACTTCGCGAAGATCAGCTGGCTCAAGGACGACGCGAGCGACCTCTACGACCCGACCTACCAGGACGTCCTGCGGGTCGCCGGTCTGATCGAGTTCGATCGCGGGCGCATGGTCGCGATGGTGAGCTACCTGTCCGGCCGCGACTTCGAGACCAAGAAGTTCGACGACGCGATCGCGCAGGAGTCCTTCGAGCGCCTCGAGCGGGCTCTCTACCGGATCACCAACCGCTACAGGTTCACGCAGTTCCTGATGACGCTGACCTCCGCCGGCTTCATCTCGCCGTCGCTGATCACCTCGCGCAACGCCGTCAACTTCGCCTACGCCCTGTTCCTGCGCCTGTCGGACGAGGGCGAGCTGCCCATGCCCGAGATCCAGAGGATCGTGCGGCGCTGGTTCGTCATGTCGATGCTCCTCGGCCGTCACTCCGGCAGCTTCGAGACCACGTGGGAGCTCGACCTCCGGCGCCTCCGTGAGATGGGAGCGCGGGCCTACCTCGAGTCGATCGAGCGCAGTGCGCTGTCCGAGGCGTACTGGACGGAAGGCCTTCCGCTCGACCTGGTCACGTCGAGCAGCCGGAGTCCCTACTTCGTCGTCTACCTGGCCGCGATGGTGAAGCGCGGAGCCCGCGGGTTCCTCTCGAACCACGTGGGCGCGTCGGACATGCTCGGCGATTCGGGCATGGGCGACATCCACCATCTCTTCCCGAAGGCGTACCTCCAGGCGAGCGGGATCAACGATGCCGCTGACCGCAACCAGATCGCGAACTACGTCCTCGCGGAGACGCCGGTCAACATCCGCATCGGCAGGCTCGCGCCGGCCGAGTACGGAGCGCGCGTGCGGGCGCAGATCGAAGCGGGAACGCCCGACCTCGGCGACATCACGACCGAGGCCGAGCTGCTCGCCAACCTCCGCTCCTCCGCGGTGCCCGAGAGCCTCCTCGACGCGACGGCCGCCGACTACCCGTCCTTCCTCATCGAGCGGCGCAAGCAGATGGCGGCGCTGCTGAGGGATTACTACTTCTCCCTCTGAAGGAACGGTCGCCCTGTTCGACGACGCGGCAGGGCACCCGCTCTCAGGGCTCCAGCCGCTCCATCACCTCGTCGAGCACATCGTCGAGCCGCCTCCTCCGCTTGTAGACCGTGAGGAGATCAACGTGCTCGCCGGTCCGGAGGTGCGCTCGGCCGTCCTCATCAACGGCGAGCACCGGATCCCCGCCCCGCGTCATGACCAGGATGCGGCGGAGCCGGTCGCCCAGCTCCTCAGCACGGAGGCCGGACGGTATCGGGAGGTTCGGGAACGACTGCAGCGCGGGGGCGGGGGAGATGTGGGTCAGGTGGTCCTCGATGCTGAAGACGACGTCCCAGGGCCGACGGTCGTTGAGGCCGCGAGTCAGGAGGCCGGAGACCACTCGGTAGCCGATCGATCGTGCCGTCGTGGCGTCGGCGGAGGATGAACCGAGGCCGAGCGTCACTTCGATCCGCTGGACGATCTCGTGCGGGTTCTCCGCCGCGAGGACTTCCTGCCACGTGATCGGCTCCACTTCGGGTCGGAGTCCGAGGAAGTGGATGCGACCCTTCTGATTGAAGAAGACGCCGGGAGAGGAAGGGCGGAGCCGATCGACGACCTGCGGCCCGTGATAGTGACCGTCGAGGAAGATGGCTGCGAAAGCCGAGAGCCGGGAGTGCCGGCGGCACAGCTCGCTGGCGATCCACCAGCCCTGCTCGTGGGTGAAACGTTCGGCGGGGTCCGGTACGGGCATGTCCTCATCCTCGTCATAGGCTTCTGTCGGTGCAGCCATCGGCGGAGCGCTGAGGCCGTTCTCCAGTCCGACGAAGGTGTAGACCCAATCGCCGTCCGCCGCCTGCTCGGGCTTCCGCTGGTACGTCGCCATGAGCCCGTCCGTATCGGGCAGCGGGACGGAAATCGACGTTCCGGGCAGGCCGTCGGGGAAGACAGGATTATCGCCGTAGCTGGTGCCGTCGAGGGGACCTCCGAGTAGATGGGCCCTTACGAAGCCGAGATCGCCGGGCCTGAACTCAGCCATCGATCTCCACCTCCGCAGGCCGCACCGCGTGCACCGCATCCACCAGGAACCGCGCCGGCCGCGCCCGCGGCAGCACCGCGCTGACCTCCTGGAGCGCCTGGTCGGCGGGGATACCGAGGTGCCGGACGCTGTACGCGGCGCCGACGGAGGGCGTCCGGCTCCGCCCCTCGAAGCAGTGCACGAGCACGGTCAGGCCCTCGGCCCGGTAGGCGGCGATGGAGTCGGCCGCATCGGCGAGCACGCCGGCCGGATCGGCGTTGCTGCCGTCCTGGTCGACCAGCCAGACCGCGGTCCGCGCGCCGATGAAGGCCGGCACCTGCTCGCGGCCCACCCGGCACAGGGAGACGACGGCGTCGACGCGCGGGCCGGTGCCGTCCTTGGCGAGGGTGTCCAGGGCGGTCAGGTCGCCGAGGAGCACGCCGTCGTCGTGCGGGTGGACGACGAGCGTGGCGGGCAGGCCGCTCACCGGCCAGCGCGCGGCGGCCGGCCAGCCGTTCTCGCCCGCGACGCCTCGGCGGGTGGCGAGCACGGCGCTGCGCACCAGGTCGTCAACGGTCAGCCCGGGCCAGCCGTGCAGGTGCCGGAGCCACGCGGCGGGAACAGCGGAGCGCCCCCAGCGGGCGCCGGCGAGCGACCCGGTGATCGCCGCGACCGTGTCCGTGTCGTTGCCGCTGCGGACGGCCAGCTCGATCGCCTCCTGGAGGGTCGTGCTGTGCGTGAGGGCGCACCAGGCGGCCTGGATCGCCGCGACGACCCAGCCGTTGCTCCCGGGGATGTCCTTCGGGTGCGCGGTCCGCTCGGCGACGTCGAAGCGCTCCGACCACAGCGTCCGCCGCTCCTCGGGCAGCGCGGTGATGCCACTGCGGACGTCGAAGGCGCCCTCGAGGATCGCGTGGCGGATCGCGAGCGACCACAGCACGCACGCGTCTCCGGCGTCGTCCTCGAAGTGCGTCAGGTCGCTCAGCCGACGGGCGGCGGCCGCGAGGGTCGCGTCGTCCGCGTGCAGCAGGCCGAGCGCGACCGGGCCGGTGCGCATGAGCGAGCCGTTCCCGGCCGAGCGTCCAGTGGACCGGTGCACCTGCTCCGCCGTGGCGCGCAGCTCGGACTCGCTCGCCCCGGGGGCCGTGGACAGCACGCGGCGGATCTGGATCCCGACGTCCTTCGCGGTCCCGGCCCAGGTCCGCCACTGCCTGCCGATGCGGTGCAGCGTCTCGGGATCGTCGAGGGAGGCGCCGGGCGCGAGCTCCTCGAGGATCGGGATCGCCATGCTCGTGTCGTCGGTCCACTCGCCGAGATCCCAGCCGCCGCCCGCGTGCAGCCGGACGGGGACGCCGTCGGCGAGCGGCGGGCGGAACTCGTACGGTGCGCCCAGCGCGTCGGCGGCCGCGGAGGCGACGATCGCGCCGACCGCCCGGTCCGTCTGCATCGACGTCAGCTTCGTCCTGTGTGTGGTCATGAGAGCCCCCGTTCCGGTTAGCGCGGATCTGCGCTAATTCCATGCCACCGAAGTTAGCGCACTTCTGCTTCAATTACCAGATGGCAACCGCAGAGCTGACCGACCATCCGCGACCGTCCGTCGCTGTGGACGCCGCGGTGCTCACAGTGCCTCCCGGCGGCCCGCTGTCGATCGTCCTCATCGAGGACGGGTACGGCCGTCGCCTCCCCGGCACCTTCGTCCACGAGCGAGAGCGCCTCGACGACGCCGTCCGACGCGGGCTCCGGACGAAGACGGGCATCGAGGGCGTCGGACTGCGCCAGCTGCACGTCTTCGATGCTCCGGAGAGGGACGACCGCGGCTGGGTGATGTCGGTGGCGTACCTCGCGGTCGCGCCCTGGGAGGCGACGCAGGCGTCGGGCCTCGCCGTGCCCGTCGCCGGGAAGGGGCCCCTCGCCTTCGACCACGACGAGATCGTCGCGCGCGCGCTGCTCACCATCAGGGAGGAGTACCGGAACCGCCCCGACCCGTACCGCCTCGTCGCCGAGCCGTTCACCATGCGACAGCTGCACGACCTGCACGAGCAGGTCGCCGGCGAGCCGCTGATGCGGGACAGCTTCCGCCGGGCGATGCTGCCGTTCCTCCACGAGACGGGCGAGCTGGCATCGGGCGCGGTGGGAAAGCCGGCGAGGCGGTTCGTGCGGGCGTGAGGCCGAGCGGCGGGGCGAGCAGTGCGCGTCTGCGACCGCGTGCGGCAGGCGCGAACAGCGGTCAGCGAGAGGGCTGATCCCAGACACGATCGAACTCCTCCGCGACGAGCGGCCAGACGAGCTCTTTCGCGACTGCCGCAGAAGTCGCAGACGTCACCAGCGGGCCGGACAGCACGAACTCGTGAGGGATGACGCGGCCGGCGGAGTCGCAGCGGCCCTCCGGGTCCGGGAAGCGCAGAGCGACCGTGCGGGTGCTCCTCTGGAAGGCGTCCGGAGTGTCCCCGAGCCCGTCGAACGCGGCTTCATAGGCGTCGAGCGGGTCGGCGTGGCCGCCCTTCCGCAGGAAGCGGAATCCCCAGGTCCTGCCCCTGGTCGCCCAGATGAACGAATCAGAGTCGCCGCCGGTCACTCCCGGCTCCGCAGGAGGACCTTCTCGTCGACGCCTCGGTCGAGGTCGAGCTCGAACGCGGTGAGAGTCTCGGCCAGGAAGTCGTGTCGAGCGCGCGCGTCGTCGTGCAGTCCGCGCACCTTCTTGCCGGCGAATTCGGCTGCGGCTGCCCCGAGCCCAGGTCCGACGAATCCTGCGACGGCAGCGATCGGACCGCCGAGGCGCGCGAGCGGTGCGGGCAGCTTCAGCTTCCCGACGAGAGCCGCGATGGGAACGGCGAACGCCAGAAGCCGCTCGGCGACCGCCCCTCCCCCCTTCATCGCTGCAGCCCAGCGGATGTACCGCGAGAACGGAAGCATCGCTGCGATCGGCAGAATCAGATCCACACCGATCCGCTTCGAGATCTCGATCTTCTCGGGCTCGAAGCGAGCGGACGACAGAAGGACGAAGTCGTCGCCGACCGAGAGCGCTTCCGGCGCCTCGACGAATTCGCGCAGGACACCCTGCAGCTTGTTGATCTCTGCCCCCGTCTTCTCGACGACGAGGTCCCGGAAGTGGACGACGTCCATGTCCGGAAGCAGGTCGGCCTTCGAGAGGGCGATCGTCCAGACGCGGGGGAACACCGCGAACGGCTTGCCGTCCTCGAGGACGTCGTCGCGCTGCTGGAGGAGGGTCTGAGAGAACCCGGTCAGCAGGGCCTTCAGGTAGCGCTCCTCCTCCCCGGCATTGTCGAGCAGCTTCTGCGCGTCGACGAGGATCATCGCGACATCCGACCCGATCAGCGCGCGGAAGGTGTCGATCCTCCGCTTCGCTTCCGTCGGTCCGTCCGGCTCCTGCTCGAACCACTCGCCCGGGTAGTCGTGCCATACGAGGCGCAACTCCTCAGCGGTCCCCGCCTTCGGAGGGTGGGCGCCTCGCTTGGGCCGGATGGCGAAGGAATAGGAGGTCTTGCTGAATCTCGTCGCCGGCGGCAGGACAGCGGAGTTCTTCATGCCGAGGTAGTTCTGGTGCAGCCTCCGCCCGTCGGCTGCATCGTTCGCCAGGAGATCGAAGCGGTCGGCGCCCGAGAGGAGCCCTTCCATAGCCAGACCGTAGAAGGAGGAGATGAGCACGGTCTTGCCGCTGCCGCTCTCTCCGAAGACGGCGATCTGCTGTTCCCGCGCGATTCTCTTCGACACCATGTCTCGAACCTAGGGCACGGCGCGCCGAGTGATCGACGCGCGAGATCTCTGCGACCGCTGACGGGCGAGAGCGAGCTCCAGAAGGCGATCCCACGGAAGATGCCGGCGGAGAAGCCCCGGGCGCCTTCTCGCCTCGGGCTCGGCTCGCGCTGCATCCGCCGCCGCCTGCACGACGGCAGGATCCTCGCCGAGTGCTTCCGCCATCCACGCGAAGGCCGCAGGACACAGGAGCCGGTTGTAGGTCACCCGAGCGCTGGTGTTCGGAGTCGCCCGAGTGAACGCGCCCGAGCCCGTGCTGTCCTGGTTCCCGAACCACCGGACCATGTGCTCCTGCTGGCTCGACCACCACGCACCACGCCGCTGAGGGCGGTCCTTCTCGTACTGGTCCGAGATGGGAAGGTGCGCCTCGCACCCGCGGAGGATGCGGACGAACTGCCTCACGTCGAGATCGTCCACTTCGGAGCGGTCCCGGGCCTCCCGAGTCCGTGACGTCATCGGATGTCTCCACCCAGCCGCTCACTCATCCCCGCGACCTCCTGCCACGCCCCGGTCGCCCGTTCCTCCGCCGTCGCCTCCCGGAGCAGCCCGGTCAACCGCTCCCGCAGCCGCAGCTCCGCCTCGGTCATCGCGCTCTCGTGCCCTCGCGCGAGGAGGTACGAGTGGGCGTCCGTCGCGAAGGCGGCCAGGGCGTCGAGGAAGATCTCGAGGACGCGGGCGGCCTCGCCGACGCGGGACGGATCGCGGGGCACCGGCAGCATCGGCACGAGCCGCAGCCTCCCCTGCCAGAGGCGCTCGTCGAGCGGATCCGCGAAGAGGGTGAGGGCGGTCGCGAGCGTTCCCGAGGCGGAGGAGGGGAACGCGCGGCGGACGTCGTGGACGATCTCGTGGAAGTGGTCGTCGGTGAGGCCGAAGCCGACGAAGAGCAGGTGCCGGGTCGCGAGGGTGGCCTTCACGATCGAGGAGAGGGCGCGGCGGGAGGAGTCGAAGCCGAGGTAGTCGTCGCGGGTGAGGACGATCGAGGACGGGTCGTCGACGGTGCCGTGGAGCTTGAGCAGCCAGCGCTCGTGGTCGCCCTCGTGGTCGCCGGGGATAACGGCGCGGGGGACGCCCGCATCCTCGGACGCCGTCTCGAAGAGGCGGTCGTAGTTGAGGGTGATGGCCTGCTCGGAGTCGATCGCGGTGAGGAGCGCCGGCGCGAGACCGTACCGCTCGAGGGATCCGATCTCACGGGCGACGGCCTCGGCGAACCGTCCGGGCTGCTCCTCGTCGAACAGCGTCGCGAGGTAGGACGCCTGGTCGAGCACGTTCTTCCCGCTGAGGACCGCGGACGTCTCGGAGTCGAGTCCGATCTCGCGACCGAGCTCCTCGAGCAGTCCGTCCCAGGAGGGGCCGCCGGCGCTGACGCTGGTCCCGGCGCCGAGGAAGGGCACGAGCCGGCGGCGCCGGGCGCGCTCGGCGAGGCTCTGCGCCTCCTCGAGGGCCGGAGCCTCCAGCTCGGGCCAGGACGTCGCGGGATCGAGTCGCCGCCTGGACTGGGCGAAGGCGTGGACGTCGGCGCGGAGGGTGACGATCGCGATGTCGACCTCGAACGCCTCGGCGGCCTCCCGCAGCACGCGGAGCTGCTGGGCGAGCACGGCGTCGCGGAGGGTCCCTGATCCGCCGCCCGCCGTCGCGAAGAGCGGCACGGCCAGGAGTGGCAGCGGCCGCCTCGTGCGCCGATCCCTCGTCGCCGTCTGCGCGGCGACCTCGACGAAGGCCCGGAGGCGGCGGGCGATGTCGGCGAGTCCTTCGCTGTCCTCGGCGTCGCGCACGGCGCGATCGGGGACGGCGGTGAGGACGGGAGTGGGCTCGCCGTCGCGCGGCGCGAGCGGCAGTGCCATCTGTCGGCCGTCCGAGAACTCCGGAGTCAGCGCGGCGCGTGTGCGATCCTCCAGCTGCGGCACCTCGCGCCAGAAGTCCGTGAACGAGAGGAAGCGGTCCGTCGGCAGGAGCCACGCGTCGCAGGCGAAGTGGAGGAGGCTTCCGCGGGTGACGAAGAGATGAGGTCGAGGCACGGCCTCTTCCTATCAGGATCGCTGAGTCGCCCGGGAGGGCTCGTTCTCCGCGTCGAGAACGAGCCTTCTCGGGCGACTCGGTGCAGAGGGCCGGGAGTCACGCGAGCATCCGATGCCGACGTGACGCCGACGTCAGCGCCCCAGCACCCCCGCGTACACCGCGAGGTACTCGTCGACCATCCGGTCCACCGCGAAGCGGCGGCGCGCCGTCTCTCGCACGGCCGCGCGGTCGAGGAGCCCGACCCGCTCGACCGCGGCGACCGCCTCCTCGCGTGACGACACCGCGAACCCGGTGACGCCCTCGTCGATGATCTCGGCCATGGATCCGCGGCGGTACGCGATCACCGGCGTCCCGCACGCCATCGCCTCGACGAAGGAGAGGCCGAACGGCTCGTCGAAGCCGATCGGATGCAGGAGCGCGAGCGCCCCGCCGAGCACGAGGGCGCGCTCCTCCGGCCCGACCGAGCCGCGGTAGTCGACGCGAGTCCCGTCGACGAGCGGCTCGACCTCCTCGCGCCAGTAGCGCTCGTCCTGGACGATGCCGCAGATCACGAGTCGCCGCCCGGCCGCGGCGGCGATCCGGACCGCCTCCGCCGTGCCCTTGTCGGGGTGGATCCAGCCGAGGATCACGAGGTCCTCTCCTCCGGATCCGGCGGGGAAGCCGTCCACGTCGATCCCGTGGTGCACCGTCGCCGCGTAGTCGAGCTCGGGGGAGCGGTCGCTGTCCGAGATCGACACCAGGTGCGCGGTGCGCGGATGCCGCAGCGCCTCGCGGTAGGCGGGCAGGATCTCGGGCCCCGAGAAGCCGTGCACCGTCGTCACGAGCGGGACGGGCCACTGCGCCGCGAGGGCGAGCGGCAGCCAGTCGAGGTGGTTGTGCACCAGGTCGAACTCGCCGGCACGGTCGAGGACCGCCGCGATGTGCAGCGCCTCCCAGACTCGGCCGTCGCGGCCCGACTCGGCGTAGCCCGTCGGAGCGACCGACTCGAGCGCGGCCGTCGTCACGGAGTCGCCGGTCGCGAAGAGCGTCACGTCGACTCCGCGGCGGACCAGCCCCTCGGTCAGGAGGCTCGCGACCTGCTCCCACGGCTCGTAGTGGCGCGGCGGCGTGCGCCACGCGATCGGCGCGAGCATCGCGATCCGCAGCCCGGCCGCCGGGTCCCCGGGTCCTGCGGTCATCGGGCGGCGACGGCCGCAGGGGCCGCCGGGACGCTCGGCCGCGTCGGCTGCAGGCCGGCCCGCCGCACGACGAGCGAGGTGTGCAGGGCGGCGATCGTCGACTCCGCGCCCCGGTTCTCGTCGCGCCCCTGCGGCTCCAGCCCGTCGTACCCGGCGCCGGAGAGCGGATCGACCATCACGGTCGCGGAGTCGTTGACCCCGTGGAACCAGGCCCAGCAGGAGGCGAGGCCCTCGCGCCAGAGCGGATCCTCGTCGAGCGTCAGGGCGCGGGCGCACGCGGCGGCGATGGCGGCGACCTCGATCGGCTGCTGGTCGAAGAGCACTCCGAGCTCGTCCGGCCCGCGGCCGGCCACGCCCGTCACCGAGAGGCGGCCGTCGCGCGATTCGAGGCCCAGCAGGAAGGCGAGGGCGGCGAAACCGCGCGCGAGCAGCGGCATGGCCTCGCCGGCCGCCAGGAGCGCCTCGGGGACGCAGCCGTTGGCGTAGCGCAGGCGCGCCTCCGGCCAGGGCCAGGCCTGGTCCGTGCAGGAGAGGAGCATCGGCGCGGCGTCGTGCAGCAGCTGGACCGCGACCAGCGAGTGCGGGCGGACGGCGACGACCTCGACCGCGCCGAGCACCGCGAACGTCATGGCGCGCAGATCCGGCGAGCGCTCCTCCGCGAGGTGGAGGAAGAGCCGCATCGCGCGGCGGCGGGTCAGCGGCAGCTCGGCGTGCGCGGCGACGACCCCTGCGGCCCAGACGCTGCGGCCCCACCAGTCGCCGAGCGAGGAGGCGTCGGCCCACTCCCCGTCGGGCGACAGCCGGTTGTGCACGGTGCCGTCCGGCTCGGCGGCGGCCTCGAGGAAGCGGAGGTACTGCTCCGTGAGGCGTCGGGTCCGGAACGTCTGCTCCGGCTCCTGCGCCACCACGATCAAGGCGCGCGAGACGTCGTCGACGCAGTAGCCGTGCTCGGGACGGGGCGCGTCGAGCAGCGTGTGCTCGTGCAGCCCGCGCTCGTCGGTGAGGGCGTCGAGGTGCTCGTAGGGGAGTGCCGTCGCGAGGGCGGGCCCCGCGGTCACGCCGCGTGCTCGATGCGGAGGCGCTCGACGAGATCGAGGTAGAGGCCGGCGGCCGCGGGCCAGGAGAGGGCGGCCGGAGCGGCTGCGGGGGCGGAGTCGGCGAGCACCTCGCGCAGCGCCGCGGCCATCGCGCTGGGGTCCTCGTGCGCGACCGTGCGGCCGCGGCCGTTCCCGAGCCGCTCGAGAGCGTGGGGGAACTCCGTCGCGACGACCCGTCGTCCGGCGGCCAGCGCCTCGACGAGCACTCCGGAGGTGACCTGGTTGCGGGAGTCGTAGGGCAGCAGGACGGCGTCGGCCTCGGCGACCGCCGCGGCGAGCTGGGAGGGATCGAGGTAGCGGCCGTCGAGCACGACCCGGTCCTCGAGCCGCAGCTCGGCGATCAGGTCGGCCAGCGACTCCCGGTAGGCCTCGCCGGCGTGCGCGACGACCTTGGGGTGCGTCTGCCCGTAGACGGTGTAGTGGGCGGAGACGCCGGCGTCCCGCAGGTCGGCCATCGCGCGGATCCCCCACTCGATGCCCTTGCCCGGGCCGATCAGGCCCCAGGTGATGATCTGCGGATCCGCGGCGGCGGCGGGGCGGGCGGCCGCGTTCCAGACGGGGACGCCGTGCGCGATGACGACGACGCGCGAGGCGTCCACGTCGTAGCGGCGCTCGAGGATCTCGGCCGCGACGGCCGTCATCACCACGACCGCGTCGGCGAGGGAGGCGACCCGCTCCAGCACGAGGCGCTGCGAGGGGGTCGGCGTCTCCAGCACCGTGTGCAGGACCACGATCACGGGCACGGCCAGCCGCACCATCAGGGCGATCACCTCGTCGCCGTCGGGTCCGCCGTAGATGCCGTACTCGTGCTGGATGATCGCAACATCGCAGGAGTCGAGCTCGGCGGCCGCGCGGGCGGTGCTCGCCGGGTCGCCCGCGACGAGCTCGGCCACGACGCTCGTGCCGGGCGTCGATCCGGGCACGGCGAGCTCGTCCATCACGCGGACGGTGCGGATGCCGACGCCGTGGTCGTCGGCCAGTGCTCCGCCGAGGGCCTCGGTGAAGGTCGCGAGCCCGCACCGCGTGGGCGGGAAGGTCGACAGCAGTCCGACGGTGGTGCCGGATCGCCGGTGCGCGAGCGGGAAGGGGGACTCCATGCTGACTCCAGCCGCGGGGAGGCGGAGCCTTCCCGGGGAGGGCGGTCCGCGAACGGGCGAGACGACTGCCGGGCGGCACCCCTCGCGGGATCCGTGTCGGATCCGGTCCACGGCCGGAGGACCGGGCATGAGTAGCGTCACCCTAGTGGGGGTGGATGACGATCCGGGTCGCCCGCTGCGCGGCTTCGCCCGCCGGCCATCGGGGCGCGGACTTCGGCGGGCGGGGGGCGGCGGTCTCGGCGACCGCCGGCGGGAGCACGGACAGCATGTCGACACGGTCGGCGTCGGCGGTCTCGATGACGGCCGACGGGACGACGGCCGAAGTGACGTCGACGTCGACGCAACGGCGGATCAGGAGGCCGGCGCCGCGAGTGGCGTCCTCGCGGCCGTGCCCGGCGGGGAGGACCTACTCGAGGAGGAAGGCGCGCCCGTTGATCAGCAGCGTGTCGCCGTCGGTCGCGGCGAGAACGCCGAACTCGTCGACGGAGCGGGTGGAGTCCCCGGCGGTGTCCGAGGTCGCGGCGACAGCGGGAGTGGCTGCGGCGGCGGTGAGGAGGAGCCCGCAGGCGAGTGCGGTGATCACGGTCGTGCGGTTCATCGGCGTCGTCCTTGGCGTCGTGGTGGGCCGCTTCTCGTGGAGGCGGCGGGAACTGGTTCCGAGCCTAGGGCGCTGAGCCCGTCAACGCCCTGGGTCGTTCCTTGGGTTCAGCTATGAAGTACCGTGCAGCCATGCCCTGGGGACGCCTCTACTTCGCCGTGCAGGCGCTCGGCGGAGCGGCCTGGTGGGTCGCCGTGGCGCTCGTCCCCGCCGTGCGGATCGCGACGCTCGGCAGCCTCGATCCCGTCCCTGTCGCGGCTCTCGACCTCCCGCTGTTCGTCGGCGCCTCCGCTCTGGCCGCCACGGGCATCCGCTGGGCGGCCGTCACCGCGACGGCCTGGACGTTCCTCGTCGCGGTCGCCCTGGCCGTCTGGGCCACCCTGACGGGGGAGGCGGGCTGGGGCGTCGTCGCGATGCTCGCCGCGGCGGGCGGCTCCGTCGTCGCGGCGTGCCTGCTCCTGCTCGGCCGGGTGCCGACGCGCTGGATCGCCTCCGGTCCCCTCTCCTTCCGGGTCGCGACCGCGGGCCGCCGACCCGGATCGCACCTCGCCGCGACCCTCGGGCAGATCGCGGTGTTCTGGGGAGGCGCGCTGGTCGTCGTCCCGCTGGTGATCGCCGCGCTGGAGGAGCGCTGGGGCGTGAGCCTCGGAGCGGCACCGCCCGCGGTCGTCGGCGTCGGCGTCCTGCTGCTGGTCGCGGCGAGCGCGCTCGGGATCTGGTCGGGGCTCACGATGTCGCTCCTCGGCGACGGCACGCCGCTTCCGATCGCGATGACCAACCGGCTGGTGATCGCCGGCCCCTACCGCTGGGTCCGCAATCCGATGGCGGTCGCCGGCATCGTGCAGGGAGCGGCGGTCGGGCTGCTGCTCTCGTCGTGGCTGGTCGTGCTGTACGCACTCCTCGGCGCCGTCGTCTGGAACCAGGCCCTGCGCCCGCTGGAGGAGGCGGACCTCGCCGCCCGCTTCGGCGCCGACTTCGAGCGCTACCGCTCGCGCGTCCGCTGCTGGGTGCCCCGCCGCCCGGAGTCGCTAGCGCGCCGGGGGTAGCCGCTGCCGCGGCGCGCTCGCCGAGGCGTTCCGCTCCCGCCGGGACACCGCCGCCAGGCCGGCGTCTCGCCGATGAGGGCGGTGTCTCGAGGCGCCGGACGCGCCTCTCGCGACGGCGACACGCCTCGCCCGCCGACCCTGTCACTCCGCGGTGCGCCCGCGCCCGACCACCGCGGCGACCAGCCCCGCCGAGACCGCGGCCAGCGCGACCAGCACCCCGCCCACGCCGAGCGCCCCCGCCACGAGCGGAGTCGCGAGCGCCAGCGCGACACCGGGGAGCGCCAGCCGCGCGGGCATCGGCTGGTGCTCGCCGAGCGGCGCGTGCACCGCCCACAGGGTCAGGACGAAGACCGCGACCGGGACCGCGACGGCCGCGCCGATCACCGTGTCGGACGCCTCGAGGTGGCCCGCGGTCGCGGCGACGGCCGCCTCCAGCCCGGATCCCAGCGCCGCGAGGGCCGCGAACGCCGCGAAGTGCGCGTAGCCCCAGCGGTAGGAGAGGCCGCGCCGCCGCTCCAGCAGCTCGCCGGAGGGATGCGAGAACGACAGCCACCACAGCGCGAACACGATCACCAGCCCGCAGGCCGCGACCAGCACGAGCGAGGCGCTGACGCCCGCCTCCGTCACCGCCCGCTGCACGCCCATCACCGCCGCGAGGACGCCCTCGCCGAGCAGGATGATCGTGAACAGCCCGTACCGCTCGGCGACGTGGTGCGGATGCCAGTTCGCGTCGCCCGCCCGCTGCGCCCAGAGGGGCACCGCCAGCTCGCAGGCGACCAGGAGCAGGAAGCTCACCACCCCGACCTCCTCGGGCAGGAGCAGCCGCATCAGCCAGCCGACCTGCACGATCGAGAAGCCGACGGCGTTGCGCACGGCGGAGGTGCGGTGCTCCGGAGTGGACACGGCGACGCGGATCCACTGGCTCACCAGCGCGAACCGCATGATCGCGTAGCCGATGGTGATCGCCCGGTAGTCGCCGTCCTCGAAGCCGGCCGGCACTCCCGCCGCGAGCACCAGGACGCCGCCCATCTGGGCGAGGGTCAGCAGCCGGTAGGGCACGTCGTCGGTGTCGTACCCGGAGGCGAACCAGGTGAAGTTCATCCACGCCCACCAGATCGCGAAGAACACCATGCCGAAGGGGAGGAGCCCCTCGGCGAGGTGCCCCTCCTCGGTGGCGTGGGCGAGCTGCTGGGCGATCTGCGCGATCGCGACGACGAAGGTCAGGTCGACGAGCAGCTCGAGCGGACTCGAGACGCGGTGCGCCTCGTCGATCGCGCGCGGCTGCATCCGCACGCGGAGGGGGTGCGCGGGGGAGGCGGGCATGCGCTCATCCTGCACCCGGAGGGCTTCTGCGCGAGTGCCGCGCCCGCCTCCCGCGACCCTCGGCGCCCGCCCTCGCACCGAGTGTCCAGAAGTCGTCGCACTCGAGCGCGAGCGCGACGACCATCGGACACTCGCGGTCGGCCGGACCTCGCCAGGTCGGGCGCAGCCGACACCGCGAGCACGCAGAAGTCGCGGTACTCGCGCTCCCGTACGGCCACTTCCGAGTTCTCGTGCGCCCCGGGCGACGCCCGGCGGCCCCGCGCCCGCGCCCCGCGCCGGCCCGCGCAGGACCCCCGCCTACGATGGGTCGGGATGTCCCCCGAATCCGCGCTCGCCGCCCCGACCCGCGCGTCCCCGGGCGCCCGGCGGTCGCGGCGCGGGCCGCTCCTCGGGCTCGCCCTGGTCGCCGTCCTCGTGGCGACGCGCCTGCTCGCCCCGGACGCGGCGGGCGACGCCCTCTCGGACGCGGTGCGCGACTTCCTCACCCTCTCGATCAGCGTCGTCATCGAGTCGCTGCCGTTCGTGTTCCTCGGCATCGTCCTCTCGATCGCGGTGCAGCTGTGGGTGCCCGAGGCCGTGCTGCTGAGGATCCTGCCGAAGCGGGCGCTCCCGCGGCGCCTCGTGATCTCGCTGCTCGGCGTGCTCCTCCCGGTCTGCGAGTGCGGCAACGTGCCGCTCGCGCGCGGGCTGATCGTCAAGGGCCTCTCGGTGTCGGAGTCGATGACGTTCCTCCTCGCCGCGCCGATCGTGAATCCGATCACCATCGTCACGACCTACCAGGCCTTCGGCTGGGCCGACGGGATCCTCGTCTGGCGCATCGTCGGCGGCTTCGCGATCGCGAACCTCGTCGGCTGGATTTTCAGCCACCACTCCGAGCCGATGAGCCTGCTCACCGACCGCTTCCGCGCTGCCTGCGAGGCGGGCGAGCGGCCGTCCCGCTCCCTCCGCGACCGCTCCCGGCGCAGCGTGCTGCTGTTCGCCGAGGAGACCGGGGCGATGATGCCGGCGCTGTTCGTCGGCGCCGCCATCGCGGGGCTGATCCAGGTCGGCGTCTCGCGCGACGTGCTGACCACTCTCGGCGGCGACCCGCTCTGGTCGGTGCTGGCGCTGATGGTGCTCGCCTTCGTCATCTCGATCTGCTCGAACGTCGACGCGTTCTTCGTGCTCTCGTTCGGCTCCACGTTCCTGCCGGGAGGCATCATCGCGTTCCTCGTCTTCGGCCCGATGATCGACGTCAAGATGCTCGCGCTGCTGCGCACCACGTTCTCGGCCGCGACGCTGGTGCGCGTCACCGTGCTGGTCGCCCTCGCCGCGGCCGTGCTGGGACTGGCGGTGAACTATGCGCTCTGAGCGCCTCCTCGCCCGCTGGAAGGGCGTCGTCCTCAGCCTGATCGGCGTCGTCTCGACCCTGTGGCTCGCGGCGACCGGTCGGCTCGGCCTCTACATCCACCCCCGCTACTTCGAGTTCTCGGTGGTGCTCGCGGTGATCGCCGGAGTGCTGCTGATCGCGGCGTTCGCGGTCGTGCCGGGCGCCGAGGAGGACGCCCACGAGCACGAGCACGAGGACGACGTCGAGCACCTCCACGCCCCCGCACCCGCCCGCCCCTGGCGCCGGGTGGTCGCGGTCGCGGCCGGAGTCGCGGTGATCGCCTCCGCCGCCGTCGCCCTGCTCGTGCTCCCGCCGGCCGCCCTCACCGCCTCGACCGCGACGCAGCGCGAGGTCAACACCAGCGCCGTCGACGCCTCCGTGACCGCCGCGGCGCCCACCGGCGACACGGCCTCCTTCAGCGTGCGCGACTGGGCGACCCTGCTGCGTCAGGGCGCGAGCGAGCAGTTCCTCGCCGGCCGCACGGCGACGGTGAGCGGATTCGTGACCCCCGACGCCTCCGACCCCGAGAACGTCTTCTACATCGCCCGCTTCGTCGTCACCTGCTGCGCGGTGGACGCGCAGCCGGTGGGCGTGCCGGTCTACCAGGCCGGCTGGGCCGACACCTGGTCGGAGGGGCAGTGGCTGGAGGCGAGCGGCGGCTTCGGCGCGAACCCGAGCGTCACCAGCGCCGAGGCGGTCGTGCTGGAGCCGGAGGCGGTCACTCCGATCGACGAGCCGGCGATGCCGTATGTCTACTGAGCGCGGCGCGAATCCTGAGCCCGGCGCGACTCCCGAGCGCGGCACGTCGGCGCAGAGCGGGCGACGGGACGATGGCGGCGCTCCCGGCCTCGACTCCGCAGGCGCCTCCCGCTTCCCACGGCTCTTCTGGGCGGTCGTCGCGGTGCTCGTCCTCGCGGTCGGAGGCCTGACCGCCGCCACCGTCGCGAAGGGGCCCCGGGTCGCCTCCCTCGAGGTCAGCACCGACGGCGTGGTCGAGCGCGACGGCTCCCGAGCCCGCCTGCACCTCGACCAGGCGCTCGAGCCCGACGCGCTCGACCGCGTCCGCGTCGCTCCGGACGCCCCGCACACCACCGAGCTCGACGGCGGCGTGCTCACCGTCACCTTCACCGACACCCTCCGCTACGCCACCCGCTACGAGATCGGGATCGACGACGCCCGCAGCGCCGCGACAGGCTCGGCCGCCGACGTCTCCGCCTCCTTCACCACGAAGGACCCCGACCTCTTCACCCTCGATCGCACCGCCGACGACCCCTCGCAGCCCGACGCCGTCCGCGTCCGCCCGCTCTCCGGAGGCGACGCCCGGGTCCTCGTCGCGGCCGACCGGATCCAGGACTACGCCGTCGTCGGCCCGGTGCTGGTCGTCGTGACCATCGAGCCGGACGACACGAACCTCCTCCGCACGGTCACGCTCGACACCGGCTCCGAGGGCGTGATCCCGCTCCCCGGCCCCGGGACCGTGCGCGAGCTGCACTCCTCGCCCGAGAAGGGCGTGCTCGGCTGGACCTTCACCGGGCAGGCGCCGTCGGGCCCGCTCGACCGCGCCCTCTACTCCTACGACCTCACCGACCAGAAGGCCGAGGCGGTCCCCGTGCTCGGGATCGACGGCGGGCCGCTGCGGGCGCGCGACTGGATGTTCGTGCCCGGCACCACCTCCGTCGTCACCCACTCGCTCGACGACACGGTGCTCCTGCTCGACCTGCTGACGCCCGGCTCGATCAGCCCGCTCGGGCAGCACGCGGAGCTGCGCGGATTCGTGCCCGGCGCGAACCGGCTCGTGGTCGCCGATCCGGAGTCGGGCTCGCTGATCGACCTGGCCGACGGCTCGGTCGAGACGCTCGCCCTCCCCCCGGCGGACGTGAGCGCGACCGCGACGCCCGTGCAGATCCTGCTCCTCGACTCCGGGAGCTACGTCGAGCTCGAGGCCGAGTACGCGCCGGAGACAGGGGCGACCCAGTACTCCGTCGTCCGCGTCGACGCGTCCGGCACCTCGGAGGTGTTCCGCACCTCGCCGACGGGGCGCATCCGCGGCGTCTGCCTCTCGCCGAACGGGCAGTACCTCGCCGTCGAGACCGTCTCGGTCGAGGGTCGGCCGGACGACTACCCGGGCGAGCCGGGCTTCAGCGCGACCTCGACCGTGCTCGTCGACCTCGGCACCGGCGACACCGCGCGCAGCGTCAACGGACGCTCGCGCGACTGGTGCGCGTAGGGGGCGGGCCGACGATCGGCTCGTCCACCTGACTGATTGCTGGCGGCCCGGAAGTACCGGATCGTGCAGCAGATCATCGAGAACGACCAGCGCGCCGAGCTGAGCGTCGCGGACCGCACCGCCGCGTGGGCGCAGCTCGCGTTCGAGGGCGTCACCGCCGCAGCGATCGCCAAGCGCACCGGCACCAAGACCGACGCGGTGTAGAAGGGCCTCGCGGTCGCGGAGTCCGCGACCGTCACGTCCGTTCTGCACGAGCACGAGCTGACCCTGGACCAGGCGGCGGTGCTGTTGGAGTTCGAGGACGACGCCGACGCCCGCGCGACCCTGATCGAGGTCGCCATACACGACCCGGCCCGGTTCGAGCACACCGCGCAGACCCTCCGCGACGAGGCCGCGCACCAGGGGCTCCTCGCGGCGACCGCCGCCGAGTACACCGGCAACGTCTTCCAGATCCTCACCCGCTCCGACGCTTACGGCGACCAGGCGACGTGGACGCCGGTGCGGCAGCTGCGTGGCGAGGACGGGAAGAGCGTCACCCCCGAGCAGGTCGCCGTCGCTTCCGGCCGCGGAGTGCTCATCGACACCAGCTGGCGCGGCGAGGTCGAGGTCACGCTCCTCGTCCAGGCCCGACCGCCGCCGGATTCACCTACGCCTACGGAGCCCCCGAGCAACCGCAGACCGAGGAGGAGCGTGCTGAGAAGTCCGCGGAGCGGAAGGTTCTCATCGCCAACAACAAGGCGTGGAACGCGGCCGAGAAGGTGCGCCGCGAGTGGATCGCGACGTTCCTCGCCCGCAAGACCCTCCCCAAGGACGCGGATCGCGTCATCGCCCTCGGTCTCACCGCTCACCGGTTCGCCGTGTCCTCCGGGATGACGGGCGGCAGCGACCTCGCGCACGCGCTGCTGCGCATCGAGCGCCCCTCCGGCTACCGCGCCGACGCCCTCGCAGCGCTGGTCGAGGCGAACCCCGCGAAGGCCTGCCTGGTCGCGCTGGCCGTCGTGCTCGGAGGCCAGGAGGCGCACACGAGCAAGGAGTCCTGGCGCCGCGGCGACAAGCGCACGGCCGAGCACTTCCGCCAGCTCGCGGCCTGGGCATACGCGCTCTCCCCGGTCGAGCAGGTCGTCACCGGCGACAGCACCCCCGCCGACGCCGCAGGACTCAGCTAGCCCACCCGGCGGGGACCGGCTCGCACCGGTCCCCGCCCCTCCTCTTCTGCCACTGCTGCACAGGAAGGCCCGACCATGAACACCACGACCACCGCACCCCGCCCCGCCCACCGCTTCGACCCGTACCAGGAGTGATCGACCTCGAAATCGGATCGCTCCGCTCCCAACTCGGCGCCCGCGGTCAGCCGAAGCACCAGCATCGCCTGCACGATCCACCTCACCCGGAAAGGGGACTTAGTTAGACCGTCTAGAAAATCTAGGCTGTGACCGCTCGATCGGCGATCCCTGGCTGCTGGTCGTTCGAGGTTGGCGCGCGTTCGGCCAACCGGCAGCGAGGGGTGCACCGACCCGAACGGTTGCACCCCTCGCTGTAATTGTGAAGCCACCAGAGCCCGTTGACGAGAGGGCCCGGAGGCGCCGAGACATTCTCGAGGGTCGATGCCGGTGAGGGTCAGGCGAAAGCGCTGCCCGCCAGCGGATGCGCGAGCAGGATCCCCGCGATGAGGACGAGTGCGGCGCTCGGCAGCACGAACTCGACGGGGCGTTTTCCGTGGCGGCTCAGCGCGGAGGGCGCCAGATGGATGAGCACGCCGACCGTGAGCAGGGCGGCGCACGTGAGAAGACCCCATCCGCCGATGAAGAGCAGACTGACTCCCGGGCCACCCGACTCGGGGATCCCGTACCAGACGGCGTCCGCGATCCAGAGTGTCGCGGCGGCGACGCCGGTTGACGCGAGAGCGACCCAGGACACAACGGAGCTAGAGCCGGTCGAGGTCGATCTCCTGGTGTCCACCTGCCGAACGCTAGGGCAGCCGACGGCGCTGGACAACGAAGCCGGAATGAACAAGAGGTGGACGTGAATCCGTCCGGCGACGGACGGCCGTGCCCCCTCAAGGAATTGCCGGTGGACTCCCGAGCGCAGCGTCGTCGTGTCTCGTTGCCCTGCGGTCGGGGATCGAGGAGCGGGGAGGGGGAGGCGCCGGCTGGTGGACCGACAGGTCGGCTTCGCTTGCAGTTCCCGCAGCGGAGGATCGCCATGCTCACCGGCGGTGCCGACTCGCTGCCCGTGAGGGGAGCTCTCGCTGAGCTGGCGGATGAGCCGATCGGCGATCGGGTTCAGCCGGTGAGCCGGCCGACCTGTTCAGCGGAGAGCTGGCGGTCGGCGAAGAGCACGACTCGTGCGGTCGGGTCTGGGCCGTGCGCGTCCGGACCCTCCCATCTGAGCGCGAGGCCGAGTCGCTCGATGGTGCGGCGGGAGCGTGCGTTGCGTTCTGCGACGACCGCGGTGACGGGCAGCTCCGGTCGGAGGCGGTGGGCGAGTTCGATGCCGGCGAGGGCGACCTCCTGCGCGTAGCCCTTGCTCCAGTGGTCGGGGTGGAGGGTGAACGCCACATTCCAGGCTGCATCGGAGAGCAGAGTGCATCCGCCCATTCCGATCAGATCCTGGCTGTCGATGGGGGAGTCGCGCCGGCGGATCACCCAGCTGCTGAGTCCGTCCCGTGTCCACTGGGTCCTTCGATACGCGATCACGGCCCGGGTCTGATCGGCGGAGAGATGGAGGAGGAGCGGATCCTCTTCCGCGATCCGCGGATCGGTGTAGAGGCGCAACAGCTCGTCCAGGTCGGTCTCGGCGGGCCGGCACAGTCGGAGCCGGTCGGTGAGCACGTCGAGGTCCCGTGGGGCACAGGCCTGTCCGTCGCTCACGCTCATGGGATGAGGTTGCCATGACCCGACCGCTCGACCAGCGTTGAGTGCGCATGTGATCCGGTCGCGCGAGGTGGCACGTACGGGGATCGGTGGCCGGAGGTCCTCAGTTGCTGACGTGAGTCAGAGTCCGCGCGTACTCGATCATCGGATGACCACCGAGCGGATGCGGCGCGGGATCCCCGTGAGGCTCGAAGCCGGACGCCTTGTAAAGCCCTTCCGCCCTATCGTTTCCGGCGCGGACGTGCAGCTTCAGGACGAGGTAGCCGAGCTGAGAGGCGGACTGGACCGCGTCGTCGAGCAGTGTCCGGCCGAGCCCGCGCCCTGTCTCGCTCGGTGCGACGGCGAGCAGTTCGAGCAGCGCACTGTGCCGGCCCGGACCATCGCCCGTGTCGACAGTGAGAGCGAACCCGAGGGGATCCGAGCCGATGACGGCGAACCGAACGAGAGGCCGGTGGAACTTCGCTCGAGCCCTCTCGGCGACCGCGTCGTCCTGACTGCATCCGTCTCGTGCTCTGAGTGCCTCCAGCCAGAGGTCGATGCAGGGCCCGCGATCGTCAGGCGAACCGGCTCGGATCTTCATGCGCTGAGGCTATCGAGGCAGCCATCGGACATGTTCCGAATCCGAGTCGCGTCCTCGTTGTGGACGCCGGCTCGCCGGCTGACGCTGGACAGCAGCTCGCCGAGGCGTGGTCGTGTCACCGAACGAGACGTCGGGCGAAGGACCGGCACATGCTCCGAGGGGCGGGCGTGCGCGAGGAGCGATTCGTACAGTGGAGGTATGAGTGTGATGAAGGAGACGGGTACCGCGCGGCGGAGCGGACGAGGGTGGACGCGGGCTGCGTTCGTGCTGGGCGTTCTCGCCGTCGTGTCCTACGCCGTCGGATACCTGGCGGTGGCCCACCTGTGGGTGGGCGATCCCCTGGTCATCGGAGTCGCGACCACGCTGCAGTACCTTCTCCCGCTGGCCGGCGTCCTCGTCGGTCATCAGGCGCGACGACACGTCGGTCCTCGCTGGGAGTCGACGGTGGGACTCGTGCTCTCCTACCTCTTCCTGGCCTTTGCCGTGGTGCCGGTCGTCATCGGCTTGGCCGGACTGCTGCTGGCACGCTGATCGATCGACGACCCGGATCATTCAGCGGTTCACGCGATTCGCCGCCGTCTGAACGATCGGCAGCTTCTTCGCACGAAGGGTGGCGGCGAGGAGCCAGCCGAGGAGGGAAGCGATTCCTGCCGTGACTGCGTATTCCGTGATGAGGCCCGCGGAGGAGGGCCAGGTCGCGTTTCCCGACGCGAGTACCAGCGCGGTGGAGGCGGCGGCGCCGATCACGAGTCCCAGACCCAGGAACGCGGCCGCCCGCCCGACGCGCGGGGTGCGGCGTGTCCGCCGGTCGAGCCAGAGACTCGAGGGAAGCCACAGGAGTGCGCCCGCGACAGTGAACGCAGCTGCCGTGCCCGCGATGAGCCCTGCTGCGGACCCGCCCGATACATCCCAGCTGCCCACAGTTCGCAGCAGCGCAAGGACCGCAACGGCAGGCCACGCCAGAATGCCCCATGCCAGTTCTCGTGTTTCCATGAGCATCATGGTCCGGCACGTCGGTGAACACGCCATGAATCAGAACGTTCAGCACTCCACGATCATGTGTTCCGTAAGGGGATCGTTGAGCGGGCCATCTTCGTCGTCCGCGTGGACTCATCCCTCCACAGGACCGGGGCACGTCTCGGGGCTGAAATCGGAGGTTGCGGTGGTTGCGTCCGGGCAGAGGCCGGTGGTCCAACCGTGATCATCCGCGTAGGAGTTGTATTCGTTTGTCAGAGAGAAGACGATCCCTGCGTTCCAGGGTGCCGTGTAGGCGAAAGAGACGACGGGATCCCCTTCATCCGTGAGAGAACTCCAGGCGAGCTCCGCCTCCTCGCCCGCTGCTGCTGCCGTGTCGAGGCATGCGACCGCGTTGATGGGCACGAGCTCGGTTTGATCAAGCACGAACTCTCCGCAGGTGTCGGCAGCGTTGCCTTCCTGCACGATCAGCGGCGCGTCGCGCAACGCGCGAGCTGCCCGGATCGGATCACCCTCCGGAGCTGGTGAACCTGAGCACGCGGCGAGCATCAGTGCGCCAGCAGCAATGAGCGCCGTAGCGGCGCAATGCGGTCCCGCCATTCCCTCGCCTGTTCGTTTCACGGCGCCACCGTACTCAAGACCGCGCCTTTGTCTACTTGCAACCGGCAGGCGGGGCCGGCACCGTCCCGTATCGGGATGGTTCACCGGGCCGATCTGGTGCCCGGCCGTGGAAGACTCGTTGGGCCGACGACAGCGGAGCGTGACGCCAGTGACTTCAGTAGTGAGCCTCATCCGCTCCAACAGCCTCTCCGGCGCAGCGCAGTAAGCGTACGCCGCGACAGTTCCCGCCGGCTCGCGCATGATCTTCCTCGCCGGAGATGTTGCACTGGACGCGGTAGATCCCCTGCCCCGGAGTTGCCGTCACTTCGTCCCTAGTCTTTTCCTATGAACGCATCGAGCTCATTGCCCTCTCTTGACGGTTACCGCTTCGCGGCTGTCCGCGACACAGTCGGCGGCGAAGTAGGACCTGAGACTGTCTTCGACTACCACGAAGCGGACGGCGAGGTGTGGGCCACCTACGCCGGCGGCGCAGTCCGGCGGGGATTCCTTGTCGGCACTCGAACCGGTGACACGGTGGCGTTCCGCTACTGCCAGCTCAACGAGGACGGCGAGACCTCGACGGGATCCTGCGTCTCCGAGATTGTTCTCGACCCAACTGGGCTGCTTCGAATGAAGGAGACGTGGGCCTGGGAATCAAAACCCGGTAATGGCACCAGCGAAGTCACGGAGATCATCGTCCCTCGCCTAGCATCGGTCGTCACAGAACCCCGAACCCGACCCTTTCACGAGTCGTAGAATGAGTGACAAGTTATAGGACAACACTGCTCGGCGCGCCGCGTTTGTGCAGTTGATCGCTAAGTGGCGGCGTCTCTTGATCGTTGCGTGGCGCTAGTAGCCGATGACGAGGATGCTGGCAGCGGCTTCGATGACGTCGTCGGTAATGGTTTCGAGGTCGTTGATCTTGAGCACGCGGGCTATCTGCGGAAAGAGTCGTTCGAGTTGGCGGAAGTTGCCGCGGGTGATGCGTTCGATGGAGGCGATGGCTTGGGCGTCGGTGAAGTCGTCGGGGTCGAGGGTGCGGCCGAGGCGCTTCCAGTGGCGGTCGAGGACGAAGAGGAGTTCGTCGCGACCGAGGGCGCGGTAATGGTGGGAGAAGCCGAGGCGGCTGTAGAGCTGCGGGTAGTGGCGGAAGCGTTGGTCGATGCCGGGCATGCCGATCAGAATTATGGAGAGGTGTTCGCGGTCGTGTCGGTCGCGGAGCAGCTCGAGTGCGGTGGGTGTGAGTCGTTCGGCTTCGTCGATGATGAGTAGCTCGACGAGGTGAGCCACTGGTCGTGCTTTGAAAGGCGGGTCAGGTTCGAGGGAGCGCAGATGTTCGTCGGCGCAGAGGCCGACTTTGATTTGCCAATGGTCGATGTCGTGCATGAGGTCTTTGGGTCGGCAGAGTACTTCGGGTGTGTAGAACACGGTGCGGGATCGGTTGGCGAGGGCGTAGTGCTTGGCGTCGTGATCTCCTCGCGGGCCCCATTCGTTGATGTAGGGCTCGAGAGCGTCCCAGTTCGCATAGCGGCGGGCGGAGTTGGTCTTGCCGACACCAGCATCACCGTGACAGATGCCGATGGTTCGTTCCTTGCGGACGGCGTTGGCGAACTCGGTGAAGCGTCGGTGCTCTTTGGTCACGATGAAGGCCTGGTTCATCACTCGTCCTCTTCATAGGTGCGTAGCCGGCGCCGATGGGGAACGGGCGCGACGCTGTGCGGCTCCTCCCGGACGGTGGCGGTGGGAATGCGGTCGTTGATGACGTGCCGGAGTTGTCGTCGGCGGGCGCGGCGGGCGGCTTCGATGTCGCGGAGGCTGAGTCGGAGGTTGGGGTGAGCTTCGTCGACGGCAACACAGACGAAGGTGTCGCGGTCGTAGACCCGGATCTCTGAGACGTCACGTGGGTCATATCGAATCGTGACGGTGTGCCCGACGAAGGGTGCGAGCGTCGGGGCGAGGTAGCGCTGGCCCTGGAAGTGAATGCCATCGCGCTGCACGACGCGATTCTTCGGAACAGTGAGAAGAAGCCCATCGAGCTGTTCGAGGCTGTCAGGCATACGCGGGAGCCAGCCGTCAGCAACCCATGCGTCTCGCGGAGAGGCTTCGAGCTCGCGATGCGGGCGCTCGTTGTAGGTCCTGACGAAGGCGCCGATCGCCTGGTCGAGGGCCGCCAGATCAAGTACTGGGTGGGGGCTTCTGCTGCCGGGCCCGAGGTGCCCCGGGAGGGTAGCGAGGAGTTCGGTGTTGATGGTGCGGAAGAAGCGTTCGATCTTGCCGCGGCCCTGGGGTCTGCCGACGATGGAATGGATGATGCGGATGCGCAGCTCGATGGCGGTGCGCTCGAGGTGGTGGCTGGTGAAGTCGGAGCCGTGGTCGACGTGGAGAACGTCAGGTATCCCGCACATAGCCCACGTCAGGTCGGGCTTTCTCCAGATCGCCTGACGGAGAGCAAGTGCTGTGTTCATCGCGGACGGTGCCCCGGCGAAGACGATGTAGCCGCAGATCGCGCGCGAATAGTCGTCCATCACGATCGTCAGCCACGGCCGATCGGGCGCGCCCCCGGTGCCCATGATGAGGATGTCGAGTTCGGTGTGATCCGCCTGCGACATGTGGTTGGGACGTTCGGCGCGTCGGCGAAACACCAGCTCGTGCTTGTCTCGATAGGCGGCCGGTCCTTCCAACGCGAGTGTTACGAGCGCCGGGTCTAGAGCTTGCACGATTTCCCTGACGGTGGCGTAGCTCGGCGCCGACAGGCCATGATGATCTGCTTCAGCGCTTGCTAGGCGGTGCAGCGTGGTCAGCGCTGGTCGCGGCCTGCTCAAAGCCAGTCGTTCGATGAACGCCACGAGCTCAGGCGGCGTTCGACGTACACCAGCGTCCGATCGCTGGTGCGGATCGAGAGCAGTGACGCCGCTTTCTCGGTAGAGCTGATGCCAGCGCTGTAGTGTGCGGAGGCCGATGCCGATGTCTCGTGCGAGGGCGGCGAGGGGTATCTGATCTTCGACGTGAAGTCGGAGAATTCGCCACCGCTCGTCACCGTCTATGGCATTTGCTACATGGCGGTGCTCTCGCGGCCGGCGAGGGCTTGCTGGTGACGGTAGAGGGTGGCGCGACTCCAGCCAACGAGTCGTGCTGCGTCTTCGGCGGTGCGGCCCTTCGCTCGAGCATCGGAGGCGATGGCGAGCTTGTCGGCGATTACTGCAGGATCGGACAGTGGGCGGCCGAAGCGTGTGCCGTTCTGCCGCGCCGCTGCGATCCCCGCATTCACCCGCTCGACGATCAGTTCGCGCTCGTACTCGGCGAGGGTGGCCAGCATGTTGAGCATCAGCCGGCCCGTCGACGTCGCCGGATCGATGCCATCAGAGATAGACCGGACGTGGATGCCGCGGTCACGCAGCAGGTTCACCGTGTTCAGGACGTCCATCAAGGAGCGGCCAAGCCGATCAACTCGCCACACGACCACGGTGTCACCGGACTCTGCATGCTCGAGGAGCTTCTTCATCCCTCGGCGCTCGATCGCGGTCTTGCTCCCGGAGGTGACATCAGCGAACACGTCGCGCTTTTGAACGCCGACAGCCACCAGCGCGTCGAGCTGCAACTGCGCATCCTGACTCGATGTGCTCACGCGGGTGTATCCAAGAAGTCTCACTCGACCAGTGTGACTCACAAACTCCTCGCAGTCATGACCCTGAGACGGTTTCTGTTGAGACGCATTTTCGAGACATCTGCGACCTCGGAATCGCGCGGACCCGACACCGCGACAGCGATGCCGACCGGGCGTCTCAGAAAGCTGTTGTTTTCCGAGATGCAGTTGATGTTGCAGGTACGGTGTCTCCGTGCCGAATAGTTTCGCTCCCGTGGACCCCGTCGCGCTCACGCAGTCTTTGATCCGATGTGCTTCGGTCACTCCGAGCGACGACGGAGCCCTCGATGTCGTGGCAGGCGTACTTGAGAGCCTTGGCTTCATCGTTCATCGGCTGGACTTCGATGGCACCCCGAATCTCTACGCCCGCCGAGGAATCGACGGACCGCACCTGTGCTTCGCCGGTCACACCGATGTCGTTCCCCCAGGCTCTAACGAGTGGAGCTCCGACCCCTTCGATGCGACACTCCGCGACGGGACGATCATCGGTCGAGGTGCCAGCGATATGAAGGGCGCCATCGCCGCTTTCCTCGCAGCGGTCTCGCAGACGCAGCCCGAAGTGCTCGACCTTGGGTCGGTCAGCCTCCTGATCACCGGAGACGAAGAGGGGCCGGCCACAGGTGGCACCGTGCGTGTGCTCGAGTGGCTCGCCGATCGCGGCGACATGCCGGACTTCACCCTTGTCGGCGAAGCGACGAACCCGGAGCGGATCGGCGACGTGATCAAGATCGGACGGCGCGGAAGCCTTAACGCCAACCTGACGGTGCGCGGGTTCCAGGGGCACGTTGCCTACCCCCACCTCGTCGACAACCCGGTGCACCGCCTCATCCGCGTTCTCAACCGACTCGCCACAACACCACTCGACGAGGGGTCCGAGTGCTTCGAGCCGTCGAGTCTCCAGATCACCACGATCGACGTCGGCAATGCGGCGAACAACATGGTGCCCGCCGAAGCAACCGCGCATCTGAACATTCGCTTTAACGACCTTCATTCAGCCGAGAGCCTCGAGGGCTTGATCCGCCGGGCGGCAGAAGAGTTCGCAACCGACTTCACCCTCTTAGTCGAGGTAAGTGGCGACCCCTTCATCACTGCTGGATCGAGCCACGTCGCGCTGTTATCCGAGGCGGTAACATCCGTGACCGGGCGAACTCCCTCGTTGGATACCGGCGGAGGAACTTCCGATGCGCGATTCATCGCCCACTATGGCGAGGTCGCCGAATTCGGCCTCATCAGCAGCACAATCCATCAGATCGACGAACACGTCGTGGTAAGCGATCTGCAGCAGCTCACAGTGATTTACCGCACGTTTCTCGCGAAATTCCTGACTCGCTGAAATCCTCGGTGATCCGACGCACGCGTAGCGCGACGTCAAGGAGCGATCAAAGACTGCCGCCACAAAGCGATCAACACCACATCCATGTGGTCATTGCTTCATTTACTCATTTGAGTTCCGGTCGGCGCCGTGCCGAAGGGGTGGTTGCACTCAGTCTACGGACGGGGCCGCCCCCGCCCTCCGATCCATTGAAGGATGCCGATCGTGACGACCGAAACCACGGCGACCAGAAGGAGGAAGGGAAGGGCACCTAGAACCAGGAACAGCACGAAGCTGTCTCCACCCTCGAGCCCGTCCATGACCGCAGCCGCGACTCTAGAAGAGTCAGGACGCCGGCGTGAGCGGCCCGGTCGTGAAGTCACTCCGACCGTCCCCGCCACAGACCTGGAAATCGGAGGGCGTGTCGATTCCCGGTCCGGCGCCGTCCGAGGTGACGAGCACCCGGACAGTCGTCGCGGTCGTCGGCGTGCAGTCGTATGCGCCGACCGCCGAGAGCTGGCCCTCCGCCTGCGCCGACTCACCCGGGGCGAGAGCCCCCGGGAACGCTTCCGCACCCGACGTGCCGGCGGTGGTGAGCTGCGTCCCATCGGCACCGAGCATCAGAACGCCCGGCCACCCGAAGTACGAGCACGCCTGATCCGAGGCGTTCGTGAGCACGATCGCGAACTCTTCCTGGCCCGCCCCGGAAAGCTCGGGCCGGTCCTCCACCGTGACCGTGAGCTGCGTGTCCCGGCACGGGTCCGCCGGCCACACCGGACCAGCCGCCGCCGCACCCGCAGTCGCGGTCGCCGCCGGAGTAGCGGGGGCGGACGTCGGGGCGGCGGTCGCGGTCGACGCCGGCGCGGCGGCCGACGTCGATGCCGGAGCCCCCGCCGTCGAACCGGCGCAACCGACGAGCGCGAACACCGGAACGGCGAGCAGCAGGGCGAGAGTCGAGTGGGAGGTCCGAGTCGTCGTCATCCGGCGAATCTACCTTTGACTGCTTACTCCCAGTGCGAGACGACGGGCGGCGGGACTTCCCGCTCGTGGTTGAGCACTCGAAAAGCGATCGCGAGGACGACGCAGACGCCGGCACCGATCAATGCGGCAGCGCCAGCCACCGTCATCCACAGCGGTTGGACAGCCGAACCGTCCACGCACAGCGGATTCCACAGGAAGCTCTCGGAGCTGGAGTAGCTTCCACGAACCTCGCACGCCTCTGCCGGATCCCACATGTAGAGAGAGGACATCAACCCGAGAGCGGCGGCGAAAACGGTGAAGATCACGGCGAAAACGAGGGGGATCGCGTGATCCGGCCGAGGAGACTGTCTAACGCTCATCGGGAGGGTGCCCCCCCCCCCCCGGAGTTGCCATCTCTCACCACTCATCGCCCAGCTTGCGGAGCCCGTTGTCCTCCGGCAGGGTCTGGCGCGAGTAGTCGTGCAGAACGTCGGGCGACGCAATTTCCTGTCCGTCACGTTCAACTTGACGGCTGGCCGCAATGACGACGCATGTCACGGCCACGATCAACGCCGCAGCAGTCGACAACGTCATCCATATCGGCTGAACGGTTGAACCATCTGAGCACAGCGGGTTCCAGAGGAACCCCTCTCCCGTCAGGCTGCCTCCGCCGCGGGTCCTGCACGTCTCGCTCGGGTCCCACATGTAAATGGAGGCTACGGCTCCCAGGGCGGCTGCAAGACCGCCGAAGACCAAGGCGAGAACGATGGGCGTCGCTGCACTCGGTTGCGGGGGCTCTCCAACGTTCATCGGGACATCATGCACTGCACTCCGAAGGATTGATCAAGAGCCGGAACGCCAGGCCCGGTATCGAGTACCCGCGGGGGGAGGTCATCGCGCCGCGACAGTGAGGTTCAGCTCTTCACCGACGCGCAGAATCTCGTCCGAAGGGAAGCGGAACGGGTTGAGGTAGAACAGGTCATCGGCCGTCATGTCGAATCGTGCCGCGACGTCCTCTGCGAGGTCGTTGCGAGCGACCGTGTACGACGTCGGCATTCCGTCCGTCGATGTCGTTTCGCCACGCGCTGCTGCACGCGGCCCGGCGTCCTGGGCGACGAGATCACTGCGTTGAGGCTTCACGCTCCATTGGACGTCAGCGACAGCAATGATCCTCATCGAGCAGTCGGGGTCGTTCTGGGGCTTGGTGGTGATGACGAGCTGATCGATCGCTGTCGGGTCGCCGTGGAACTCTGCGAGGTTCCGCCAGGCCTTGTAGGGCTTCCCTGGCTCCGCATCCGCGAGACCCATTGGGAAAGCAATGTCGAAACAGGTGGCGCCCTCATCGATCGGGTCCAGCGCTGCGATGACCGCAACGGAACCTGAGGAAGATGCGGTCGCGGCGGGAATGTCGAGCTCGTCTGATGCCAGAGCCAGCCGGCCATCAGCCGCACTCAAACGGATGCTGCCGGCCGTCCCATCGCTCCCCGTGAACGTTGCCACGCCAAGGTCACCGGTCAGTGCGGCGTCGGAGCTGCTGTCTGTGGACACCGGAGGCGGAGCCGGCGGTTCAGGCTGTGGCGTGCATCCCGTGACGACGATCAGGCATGCTGCGATCGCGACCGTTTTTCGCGCCTTCGAGAATGTCCCCACTGGCTCAGGGTAAGCGACGTCCTCGCTCTTCCCTTGGTCGTGCGGTTGGGGCGACTGGATGGAGTGGTCGCGGTTCCCTCCGCTGAGGCCAGCTAGGGGCTACAGCGCCTTGCTAGGGTCCGGACTTATGGATGAGCCCCGAAAGCGCGGACATCCGCTCGTCGTCGCGGGAGCGACGATCGCGGCTGCAGCCGTCCTCTGCGCTTTCGTGTACTACGCCGATCTGGCCGTCTTCCGGACCGAGGGGGACGTGCCGGCGGCCTCGGCCATCGACTTTCCGGCCGGAAGCGAGCTCGTCAGCGAGACCGTCGAGTGCGCCTCCGGTGGATGCTGGCGGCTATTCTCGGTGCGCCCGCCCGACGCGACGACTCCCGAGCAGCTGTCGAGCGAGCTCGGAACGACGCCGCAAGCGCGCATCGCAGGAACGCTTTGGGACCCGCGCACCATCACGGTCAGTTCCGCCATCGAGGGACCTCTCCTGAAGGTGCGGGCCGATTACTGGTCCCAAGAGTTCATCCCGTAACCACGCGCGCGAAGCGCGGTGCACCGTCGGCGTGACACGGACCAAGGAACGGGCGCTGCATCCGTTCCGTATGGGGATGGTTCACCGGCACGCAGGGTTCGAGTTGTCCTTGACTCTGCGACCCGCGCCGCGCCCGTCTCCGCCGGCAATCCAGTCGTTGACCGCTCGAGCTACGTGAGTGTTGTGACTTGCGGCCCATGAGGGATCGTTGGATGCGGATGTGAAGGCGATCATCGGTGTGTGCCGGATGCGGCCGTGACGGTCGCGCCAATGCAGGACCATCAAGCCGGCTTTTTGGCGCACTTGGATGGTCTGGTCGCGAGGGACGCGTCGGGACCACCAGACCCCGTGGACGGTGAGGTCGTTCTCTCGCAGGCTGACGCCGCTGAAAACAACCCACCGCGCAGCGAGCGATATGACGACCGCGAAGATGACGATGAAGACCAGCTGCTCGTCCAGCGCGAGGCCGGGCTTCCATACTGTCGCTGCCGGCACGCAGATCAGAGCTGCGGGCAGGAGTATGCCGAAACGGAGCTGGATATTCGGGCGAAACCGCACGAGCGCTGATTTTAGGGGGCGCCCGCCCGTTCGTCGTTCCGCACAGGGGTCGTTCAGTGGCCGGTGAGCGGGCGGGTGCTGCTCTCGCCCGCGCTGTGCGTCGCGGCCCAGAGCAGGGCGGCACCGGCGGCCCCCGTCGGTCTGTCGCGTGAGGCGTCAGCGAAGTCTCCGTTTCTCGACCGCATCGCCACAGGCCGCGTGTCCACAGCGCGTGACGCCCCGGCTGCGGATTACGGCTAGCAGCTAGCGAACGCCGCGGGCACGCTCGTAGCACCGGTAGAGCACGATCGCGCCGACGGCTGACACGACGAGTCCGATCAGAAAGCCCACGAGCAGGACCGGGCTGAGTTGGCCCCCGGTCTGATCCAGGTCCGCACGAACGCCGGCCTGAAACCCCGACACCGAGCAGAGGAAGGCGATCACGACACCCGACGCGAGCAGGCTCACGCCCTTGAGCACTTCCACCATGACCACCCCCGGTCGTGAAGCTACCGCAGAGTGTTCCATTCCGCGACCGCCTCGCCCCGTAGGAGGATCGTTCAGCGGGCTGCTGAGCCGGCGGGTGCTGCTCTCGGCCGCGCTGTGCATCGCGGCCGAGAGCAGGGCGACACCGGCGGCCCCCCGCCGGTCTGTCGCGTGCGGCGTCAGCGAAGTCCCCACTTCTCGACCGCACCGCCACAGTAGAGCCCCGGCACGCTGCCCGAGCGTCAGTCGAACTGGACGCTGCTGCGCAGCTCGCCGCCGCTCCACGTCTCGAGAACCCACCGATCGGGTCCGGGCGATGCGCCGGCCATGGCCCGTGCCGTGTCCCGTGCTGCTTCCCGGGCCCGCTCCGCGTAGCCGTAGACCCCGATGACGTCCGACGTCTCGGCCCAGAAGTCGCTCCGCAGAAGGAGGTAGTGCTCGCCGTCGATGCTGATCCTCACGCCACGGGTCCTCGCTGTTCGCGGAACGCCACAGGTGATCCGGCGCGAAGTAGCAGTCCGGTGGCGCGCGTCCCGAACAGGGATCTCTGACCGGCAGAGGGGCTCTCCGCTATGTCGTCGCTCGATCTTCCTGCGACTCGGTGATGAGCTCCTGCTTGCGTTCGGCTCTGAACGCGACAACGGTCCCTGCGAGAGCGAGTGCGGCGGCTGCGGTGAAGAGGGCCGTGGCGTCCCACCTGTAGTAGTGAATGGTCGTGCCTGGTGAGGTCTCGCTGGCTGCGTAGGTGCAAGACAGGGTATTGCCGGGCTGCGTCCAGCCGTCCCCGGTGGTGTCGTCCAGTACAGCGTCGTCGGGGTGGATCCGCACCGTTGAGTCGTTCGGAATTTGCTGTCTAAGCAGAGCTTCGACTAGGCGCTGATTTTAGCAATGGATGATACTAAGAAAGAAATCCCGAGAACAAGCATTGCTATAGAAACAAATAATACGGTGCCCGGGGTTGATGACCTGGCGACACGTTCCGCCCTGTTCCCGTAAATTCTCCGTATCATCCTCGCGTTGAAGCGCGCGTAAGCCTTTCCTTTCCATGCCAGCAATATTGCGGCGGCAACGAAAATAATGCCCGCTACTAGTTGAATATATCGTTCGTCCATTGGTTCTACTTTTCTTCTGCTCGTAGGGACAACACACTCGTCGCCACAGGAGAAACCCGAAGCGGCGATTCTGTTGCCGGCCGCCCGCTCGCCGCCAGCAGTTCTGGTCGTGGGAAAACCTAGCTCTTCCGGCACGCCTGATGAGCTGCGCGGAGTTGGACCCAAGCAGTGGGCGGTGTAGCTCGACATGTCCCGTACGGGGATCGTTCACCGCGTCAGTTGTGGTCTTCGGTAATGAGGGCTGCTAGCTCGTCGCGGGTCAACGATTCGACGGGCGCGTGCTCGACCATCGCTGAGTAGGTGCCGTCCGCCTCCTCGTAGCTGCCGGCGCCTCCGCCGAGGAGGTACGGGCGTTCGCCGTCGGAGAGGAAAAGGAGGTAGGAGGTTCCGGGCGCGAGCAGGGGTTCCTGGGTGGTCGTGTAGAGAACGCCGTCCATGACCCCGCCGGTCTGGGTGATCGTGATCTGCTCTTCCGCTGCTCCCTTGTGAACGACGGTCACTTCGAGCTGGACCTCTGTGGCAGCGATGGCGCCCTCGCGGGCTGAAGCTCGTTGTTCCTCCTCCGACAGGTCACTCAGCGGGTTCACCAGTGGGTCGTCGCCCTCGTAGGTCGGATATTGGATGACATCGCTGGTCGAGACGGCTGTGCCTTCGATGATGCGATCAGCTTCCTGCACGAGTTGAGGCAGATCGTAAAAGGGGTACTGGACGGCCATCTGCGCAGTCCGCTCAACGACCGGCTGCTCGGGAGCGCCGGCACAGCCGGCGAGGAGGGTGATCGGCAACAGAAGCGACATCGCGACTTCCGCTACGCGGGCAACTGCCTTGGACTGCATGCGCATCACCCTCTCACGAGAGATGATCCAGATCGGGGGCATCAGCCGTCCCGTATCGGGATGGGTCAGCGGTTGCGGGCAAGCCGGTTCAGCTCGAGAGAGGGCGTCCGGCGTCAGTCGTCGTCGGACCCGGCCCGAACACGGAGCCAGAACGCCGCTTCCCACGCCGCAGGATCACGGTCGTAACGCTCCGCCTCAGTGACGTACTTGTCATGTGCGCGCTGCGCGGACTCGTGGTTCCACTCCCTGATCGCGGCGTCGTTGAGAAGCTGCCCACCGAAGTGCACGATCTCGTCTCGGTAGTCACCCATCGCCTCGTTCATCCACTCTCCGGGGTCGGCGGCCTGCGTGTGAGTGGCGAGATACGCGTTCCATCGCGCGTCCAGCTGAGCCCGAAGCGGGTCCGGGTCGCGGTCGGGGGATGAAGGCTGCTCCATGACCGGAACCCTACGACTCGGTCTTCGGCCGCATCGTTCTCGTCCCCGTGGCGAGCGAGAGGCGGAGGAGGACCGCCCAATTCCACAGGGGTGCTTCAGCAGGTGGACGAGGGCGGTCCTAAGATTCGGGGGTGGGCATCACCATTCCCCGCATGGCCGCGACGATCGAGCGGCGTCTTCTCGTCAACTTCCGGGTGGACCCCGTCGTGATTGAGTCTCTGCTGCCCGAGGGGCTCCGTCCGCAGATCGTCGACGGGAGCGCGGTGGCGGGCGTCTGCCTGATCCGGCTGGGAAATTTCCGGCCGATGTGGGTCGCACCGAGGATCGGCCACCGGAGCGAGAGTGCGGCCCATCGAGTGGCTGTCGAGTGGGACGGGCCCGACGGGATCCGGACCGGAGTGTTCATCCCGCGCCGGCACAGCGCTTCGCGTCTCGCCCAAGTCGCGGGTGGGCGGGTGTTCCCGGGCGTCCATGAACGCGCTCGGGTGAGATCCGTCGAATCGGACGACGACCTGAGTGTGACCGTCGACGCCGCCGATCTTCGTGTCGCTGTCGACGCCCACGTTGTCCCGCCCGAGACGTTCACGAGTTCACTGTTCGCCGACCTGTCCGCGGCGTCCGATTTCTTCCGGAAGGACGCTGTCGGCTGGTCGCCGACGCGAGCGGGGCGGCTCGAGCCGCTTCGGCTGGACACCCACGCCTGGCGCGTGGAAGCGGCTCGCACGACGCGTGTCCAATCGAGCTTCTTCGACGCGCTCCCCACCGGCTCCGCTTCGTTCGACCACGTACTGGTCATGCGGGATGTCCCGGTGGTGTGGAGCAGTCTTGGAGAGGCTGCGCCTGCCGCTCGGCCTTGACCGGCGGGTGCGGAGCATGCGGTCACCCATCCTCCGCGGAACGGTCGGCGGACGGGTGCGGAGGGGTCACCGTTCGGCGTCGCGCTGTACTTGGTGCGCCTCATCACCGGCGGCCGCGCTTGGGGTGTTGCCGCGGGCGCGCTGACGGCCGCAGTCGCCTTCGCATCGAAGCTCCGGCGAGCAAGGCGGACGAGCGCGATCTGGCGTCTCGTAAGGGGATCCTCGAGCGGAGAGTTGCGAAGCGGATCTCGTCTGAGACGATCGGCTCGGATCGGACACCACTAGGCATGAGCACGCCACCGGAAGCAGCAGCACTCGCGCGAGACGCTGCGGCGCGCACTGATGACGCCGCCCTGATGGACGGCGCGAGGCCAGGCGACCGGGCTGCGTTCGGCCGGCTCTACGACCGGCACGCGGCGACGACCTACCGCTACGCCCTCAGCATCGTTCGCACGCCCAGCGACGCCGAGGACGTCGTGCAAGACGTATTCCTCACCACGTGGACGCGGATCAACGACGTCGCGATCGTGGACGCATCCGCCCTTCCATGGCTGCTCACCACCGCCCGGTTCACCGCGCTGAACCTCGTCCGAACCAAGACCCGTGCACGGAACCGCACCGAGGACGCGGACCTGTCCCTGCACCCGGATCGACGTGGCACCCCTGACGAAGAAGTTGCGAGGCGCCAGCTCGCCGCGGCGATCGAGGAAGCCGTCTCCGAGCTCTCCGACACCGATCAAGCGCTGTACTACCTGTGTATCGAGCAGGGCAGCAGCTACGCCGACGCCGCGAAAGCACTCGGCTCCACCCACGGCGTTATCCGCAACCGGCTCAGCCGGCTCCGGACCGCGCTCCGCACCACCCTGCGCCCCTTTGAAAGGGAGAACTGATGACCCACGACCTCGGCCCGACCACGGGACAGCTCACCAGGATGCGCGCCACCATCCTCACCGACATCGCTGCCCGCCACCGCTCCACCAAGCGCCGCCGCCTCGTCGGGCTCGGCCTCGCGGCCGTCGTCGCGATCGGCACCAGCGCCGCCGCGATCACCGTAACGCAGGCTAGCAACGACGAAGCCAACACGAGTTTCGACTGCTACTCCGTCGCCGACGTCCGCGCGGACCACACCACGAGCATCCTCGTGGACGACGACCGCAACGCATTCGAGCTGCTTCCACTGTCCGAGCGGGTCGCCGCCGCCCTCGAACGATGCGAAGCGAGCTGGAGCGCCGTCCCCGACGAGCCCTACCCGGGAAGCGGACCCATCAACGTACCTAACCCGACGGTCTGCGTCCTCGCGGACACCAGGCTCGGCGTCTTCCCGAACAGAGCGGGCCAGCCCACTGGCCCCTTCTGCGAAGGACTCGGCCTGGCAGCGCCGGCACTCGCGGCATCTGCCGACTGAGCCATCCCACGGAAGGCGTTACGTCCCGTAAGAGGATCGACTGGCGGGCTATTCCTCGATCGGTTCAGCGCCCTCGAGCGGAGTCAGCGTCGCCCAGAATCCGTTCCCGGAACTGAGGTACAGGCGGAGGGGCTGGTCGGTGTCCATCGGGTCTCCGTCCGGGTAGAGGTCGGTGCCGCTGCACGCATCAGGCATCGACACGACGCGGATTGTCTCTCCTGCAATGAACGGTCCCTTCTCTGTCTCATCCACGGTGACCATGTATGCGGATGCTGCGACGCTGAAGACGCTCTGAGTTCCCGAGGCGCGAGGGGAGGCGGTCGTGATGACCGCTTCGGCGACCTCGTAGCGGGCTTCCGCGGATCCAAAATACGCCCAGCCCGGGCATCCCGACGTCTGCACCGCCGGCGCGCAGCCGGCGGCGGTGAGCAGCGCCGCTCCGGTTGTGAGTGCGGCAGCAACTCGAATGCGGTGACGCGAACCCGAGGTCATGCCGGTGACGCTACCCGCTCAGCTCCGTCCCATATGGGGATCGGCTAACGAGACCGCGTGCCGTACAAGGCGCTCTTCACTCCCCGCCGTTCACTCACCGAATGAGCGAACAAGCTGTGCCCGTCGACGTTCTGCGCGTGCACGGTGCGTCACCGCTGGCGCGATGATGTCGTGCTCGTCGTGGAGGGCGATCCGCGCGTGGTGTCGGTTAATCTCGTCGCTGTCCTCTGCGATGAGTTCGATTGCTCGTCTGGGTCGGTCGGCGCGGAATAGTACTGCCCAGCGCACCTCGACCGACCGGTCGCGCGCCAGCCGGAGCAACTGCTCGTCATTGGGGTACTGGAGTCCGCCCTCTGCGGCTCCGGCGCGGACGGCGCGATCGCGGTCGGTGATGAGACGCTCCATCTGTGTCAGGGAGATGCGGGGGTTGCGCGCGCACATGCCGCGGACAACCGGTGACGGGTCGGTGAGAAGCGACTCGAAGATCTCCAAGTCGTCGGTGGTCTGAGCCGTCCGGCCACGAGTCTCCCCGAAGGGATCCGCCGCGAGTGTTCTCTGTACCGCAAGGGCGAGCGACCTTTGGTCGTCGTCCGCGTACAGGTGGGCAAGGATCGCACGGACCCACTTGTCCGTTGATTTCGCCGCGATCTCGTGGAGTTGCGGGCGTTCACGAAGGCTGCTGGCGGCGGCGAGGCGCACGGCGTCGACGTCATCAGCGAGGAGACGCCCGATCGTCAGGTCATCCGCAGCGGCGTTCTCGGCAACAGCGATGCGCACCTGTTTCGACTCGTGCCCGGCGAGTGCCCGCAGGAGCACAGCGTCCACCGACGACTCTGCCCGAAACTTTGCCGAACGAATTGAGGGCATGACCACGATCATGTCAGCAGGCGTCGCGGTCGATGCGGGGGAACCAGTCCCGTACCAAGGCGGTAGGAGTTTCAGTCTCGATAGCCGATCGTGCACCGGACGGATTCGTTAGGGGTTCTCGCTCGCCGGCCCTTCTGTGTCAGCGAGGAAGGCGGCGGCGAGTCGAGCGACCTTCTGGCGGTATCGCTCGCCGGCTCCGATGCCTCGCGCGTCGAGCTCGTCATCGACCTCGACAAGCGGCTGCGCAGCTGCCGGTCCGTCGTGACCGATCCGGTCGTGCACCCAGGATGAGAAGGAGCGGAGATCCCAGTCGCCGGTGAGGAAACGACGGCATGCGACGCGCAGCGCGAGAAGCGGGATCTCCTCACCGTCCCGATCCAATGGCCGCGCGCCCGCTTCGATGAGTGCCGCCGAGCTGAGGTCGAAGACGTCGGCGGGAGTGGCGCTGGAGTAGAGGGACGCGAGAGCGACAAGGGACTCGCTGTCACTCCCTGCTGCGACGAGATTCGCTGCCAGAGCGATCACGTCTCGGGGCTGGACCAGCCCGAAGAAGAGAGCGGCTGTCGTTTCGCGCAGGGTCGGGATCGAAGGGTCATCACGGTCTTCTGCATCGTCTCGCATCCGACCTCCTCCGACCAGTCGCTCGCTGCCGCCCCGCGCTGCTGTCGCGGCGGCGGCGTCAGCGCGACTCGACACGTCGATCGGAACCGGTCGGTGACAGGTCGGCCCGTGGCTGAACCCGTGCTCGAGCTCGTAGACGCATTCCGAGCAGACGTGACCGCCGGCCGGTCCGGCATCCGCGACGTGCTCCACCCACGGGTGAGAGCACGCGCAACAGGCCTCAGCGAGCAGGGAGCGGAACCGAGCGCGGCGCGAACGGCGCGCGTCAGCTCGCGGGCGCCAACGCGAGAGGCCGAACATCCCGTGAGCGTAGCGAGCGCATCGCCACGCCGTCGCGCGCTCCGCCGTGCTTCCATCGCTTCTGGCGTCCCGTAAGGGGGTCGCTGAGCAGGAACTTCTCGAGTCCCGCGGTGCCGATGATCGGTGCCGTGTGGCGGTACCGTCGTTGCCCCTTTCGTAGAGGACCTCTGTGATCACCGTCAGCAGGTCAGG